>JAHLWX010000006.1 GCA_019057675.1 Candidatus Jordarchaeum sp. LHC_1308 | reverse complement strand
ATGCTTCTTAATGCAAGGTATGATGAAAGGGCATTAACTTTTCCATATCCGTAGAAGGGGTCAAATCCCGGCATTCCTAAGTCGTTTTGCGCCGCCCCCTGTAATAGAGCGCATTTCACAGCAAGGCTCCTGAGACCCTGAGGTATATTTAGTTCTTCAGCGGCTTGGCATAGGAGGGCGGCCACCCCCGCAACTACGGGTGTTGACCCGCTAGTATATGGTCCCGGAGCCACCATGTCTGGTTTGGGCGTCATCCATCCTGGTCCTATGGCGCTTGCTGGCAGGTAAGCCCAAACATCTTCGGTATAGCTCTGCGTCGCCCCCACGGTAACAGCGAGGCTGGCTGTTCCAGGCGTGGATATGGAGTTAATACGGATTTCGGTTGGGTTAAGGTATGTTCCAGCTGCAGCAATTACAGTTATTCCAGCTAAGACCGCCTTGTTTACCACTTCGTCTATCATGCCGCCTGTTCCCTCCTTGTTTCCCATACTTAAGTTTATGATTGAGATGTTGAATCGATCCTTGTTTTTTATACACCACTCTACTGCCTTGACTATTCGCAGAGTTGTGTCATAGTACATTTCGCCCATCTCTAACTGAACCTTAAGGTCTATCAGGTTGGCGTGAGGAGCTATCCCCCTCGTTCCAGCTATTGTTCTCGCAACAAACGTCCCATGGTACTTTCCATCTGTTGGCGTTAGGTCTCCAACCAGTAGCGGGTCGCCCTCCCCTCCAGTTATGAAGTTCACTTGGTATATTATGCGCCCTTCACTCTTGCCCGTTATTTCTGGGTCTGCGTCGTTTATCCCTGAGTCTATGACCGCGACCGTTACTCTTCTCCCCGTTATGTTCAAGGCATGAAGAACATCAGCGTCAACCGAGTAAACTGCGGGGTCAAGGCTGAAGACCGGTATCTCCGACGGGTTTCTATTAAGAAGAACGTACTCTAAGTTAAATTCTCTCACCAGATTTCTAACTAATTCCTTCCAGTCGTCAGTTGAGGCGTTTAATACTCCGTAGACCAAGTTTACATATCCTCTATAGACTGCGAGCCTATCATTGTGATATGATATTTCAAAGAGAGGTGTATCGCTTAACTTCTCTAACACGTTATCTGGGAGGAAGGGGAAGCGTAGTATTATGTGTATTGGTCCTGGTATACCACTCGTTTCCAGTATAGCTGGGTCTATTCTGTCGTCTACGTCTATGTGGACGTCTAGCGAGGCTAGGGGAGGAGAGTATGATGAAACTTGGATTGGAAAAAAGAAAAGGAAGATGAAAATTAATGCTAGAAAGACCTTGGATGGGTGGGGGCGGAGGACTATTAGTGCGGCTAGAATTGTGGTGAGCCATACAAGGGGGGCTGGCTCCACAGCTATGGGTCTGAGAGGTTGGGCTAGCATCCTGTATAATGCTGGGTAGATGAGAGTGAAGGCCATACAGGAAAGGAAAACAACCTGCTCCACTTTTTTACTTGAGGAGAGAGCTACTCCTCCTAGAAGTGCGGTAAGCGAAAGGCAGGTAAAAAAATTGAAGTGTAGGGGGAAAAATGAGTGGATTAAGTTGTCGTATTGCCCTAGAATCAAGGCGGCTCTTTCGGCAATCAGCGACTCGGAAGCCAAGATGAGAAAGGTGGGGGTGAAAGTCAGCACGGTGGCAACTTTTCCCTTTAAGCTTCCCGTTGGAGGTCTGACTCCTATAAGGATGCAGGAGAGAACTAGAAGGGAGGCCACTAGGGTGGAGGGGGTAGTGCCTGTAGGAAGCATAAAAAGGTACGATTCGGCACCAAGGATTATGACTGGAGCAGGTTTGTGGAGTGATAGGAGAAGGGTGAAGAAGGCAGCCACGGCTAAGGGGATGTACTCCTTTTTAGAGGAGAAACCTCTGAGGGAGCGAAGCCAACTTACAAAGTAAAAGAGTGCTGGCAGGATCCACATAACTTGTCTCGTGTACCCGTCCCATAAGGTCAGGGAGAAGCTCTGAACCCTTATAAGCGTAGTGTACCCCGACAGAGATATCATGTATAATAAGAGCACTTGTGTAGACACAGGGAGAATGTAGTTGAGGCTATCTCGGCCACTGACCGATAGAGGAAACGAAAAGAAAACCATAGATAAGAGTAGTAGTAGAAGGGAGAGAGGTAGAGCGGAGGACGAGAGGACGAGGGGGGTTAACCATTCAACTTGAAAACGCACGCTGAAAACTGCAGAAAACGCGAGGAGAAGGCCTAAGAGAGAAATGAAATGCGTAAAGACAGGGCTTCTAACATTCAACAACCGCCTTCCCTCCGATATTGTAAGTAAGACTTAGAAAAAATTTTTGGTAAAAAGTTATTTTTCAATTAAAAATGCATAAGGAATTTGCATACGTATGTAACGTCAGGCTCGTTTATGTCTTATAGTCATCCAATCGCTTGAGTTAGTTAAGACAACTTCTTTCCTTAAATGACACGACAAGCCTGTCAGTGTTTTACCGTTATTTCACCGATTTTATTGTTCTATCTCTATACGTCAATGAACTTCTTCTGGTATTTGCCACACTTCTTGACAGTTATGAACCGCCTCGGCCTAGGAATCCTTATGCTATCACCATAAAACCTGTAGATCTATAGTTGCATTAAAAAGCTTCTTGGCCCCCTGGGCTTTCCATCCCATTCCTCCCTTTCTAGTTCTTCAAAAATAGGAGCCATCTTACATGCCGGATGGCAATAATGCGTAAAGTAACCTTATATTCCATCTAAACTCTTCTAGGCACTCTGCCAGAAAAAGTATTAGGAGAAGTTTACTTGCACCCGTAGATTTGCATGTATCTTTCTATGTATGCCTTGACTTTTTCAGGGGATGTGTATATTCCGAAGTGTCCTTCACACAGTATGTCAGCGTTAAGGGAGAGTAAAAGCTTCATTGATTTGCAGTACTGGTTAACGTCGGAGCCCCATGAGGGCTCTATTGGTCCGTGAACATCTTGGCCGAAGAGGATGCGTTTACCTTCCTTTTCTAGGAGGACCGATATACTTCCCGGCGTATGTCCTGGGGTGTGTAGAAGCATGAAAGTGAGCTGGCCGACTGTTAAGCTTGTTGTTTGGCTGATTTTCATGTCGACTTTGCATGGACGAAGTTTTACGCCGTAAAGCTGTGCTCCCGTCGTGAGCTGATCCCCTGACTCTACGGCTTCAGCGTCCAGTTTATGCATTATAACCTTGCAATTGAAGGAGTCTTTGAAGAAGCGGTTTCCGCCTATATGGTCTATGTGTTTGTGTGTGCCTATTAGATATTCTATGTCTTTGGGATTGTAGCCGGCGTCCCTCACGTTTTTAACTATTTTCTCAGTGTCAACTCCAACCCCAGAGTCGATTAGCACAAGGCTTCCGCCTGCATCGACCAGGTAGATGCAACAATCAGCATCATGGGAAATCCCCGCGCCACCAATCAAGAAGACACCTTCCATGACCCTCAACGGCTTCATTCCAGCTACACCTGCCTAGGTTTGGTCTTTGGCTTCCTCTTTTAATGATTTTACTTGTCTTGCAGGAATACCGGACCACAAGGTGTATGGCGGTATCTTTGCGTCCATTGGAACCAAGGAGCCTGCCGCCACAATCGCTCCCTCACCAACTTCAACTCCTGGCATTATCGTTGAGCGTATTCCGATGAGCGCATTACGACCGATCTTCACTTTTTTGAGGTAAAGCCCACCGTTCCTCGAGATATGAGTTACTATGAAAGAATGACCACCAGCAACAGCGCCGTCTTCCATTTCTAGAAGATATGGGTCAGTGACATCGTCTAAGGAGACTGTTTTGCCTAGCTTTGCTCCAAGGAACTTGTAGAGGGACGGCCTAAGGAATGTTTGCCCCAAGGGCGGGTTGCCCACGAAGTACTTGACCGCATCCACAAGTGATATGTTTACCAGCCAGTTCCTAACGTTACTGTTTCTGAAGTCTGCTTCAAAGTGCCCCTCTTCAACTGGCTTCAACTGAGCTCTAGCTAAGACTAGGAAGAATAACCTAAAACACCATTTTGCAATTAAGTAGTATACTGGAGCTAGACCGATGACCACCGCTAAAGGCAACTGCAATGCTTCGACCAATATGTAGTATGCTAGGACGGCTGATAACACGGAGAAAGGTATTGACAGAATACCAGCCAGAAAGATGTTTGCACCCAACTTTAGAAGAAGGTTAGGAGGACTACCTTTATCACTCCCCAACTGTAAACCCCCTTAAGAAAGCATCTTTTACGATAAAGGAGGGTAAACGGATAAAAAGTTTTAGGTAAGATGCTTGTTTTGAAAAGCCGCCAGAAGGACTATGGTTGCTTCTCTATTAGAATGCCTTATATATTTTTAACAAAACTTTTTGCTCATGGTTCCGGTTGCTGGAGGGAACTCACAAGTCTTCTGAGAGGCAGGGGCAAAGATTGCAGTCTTCGGGGACATTATCCAGTTTCTTGTGTAGGTCGCACAGGAATGCCCTCTTTCTAAGTTCTAAGCATAAGTTGCAGGTTCTCCGGTAAACTTCTATGGAAGAGATGCTTGAAGCTACGTGCCTTGCGACTTCACGCACCATTTCGTAGAACTCGGTAGTGAAGTCTATTTTCCTGCCTCGCTTACCTTTCATGTACTGGGAGACTGCTGCCTCTGAAATACCGAGTTTTTCTGAGATATCTTTTTGGGAGAGACCTAGGTTTGCAAGCTCCTTGGCTAGAGCAGACCTGATGGCTGGCAGGAGGTACCATATTACAATCTCGCAGGGAAATCTCATTTGCATCACAGGCTTTTATTATTTTTCTGAACTTAACTTTGTTAAGAAGTTCTATTTAAAGGTAAGGTAAAGGTAAGGATTGTGAAGTTTGAGGCCAAGTAAGCACTTCCCTTTACTTGCAGAGATTTAAAGGTAGACGAGAAGTTTTTTTAGTCATTGCTCTTTCATCTATTTAAGGCCGGTGGTGGTGTTTAGTGGACTCTGGAAGTAGGAATCTTAAACCTATTTTTGAGCCACGTTCCCTTGCTGTGATAGGCGCTTCGAATAATCCTGCTAAGTGGGGCTGCATTATTCTTGCGAACATAATCTCCTATGGGTTTAAGGGAAAAATTTACCCTGTAAATCCGAACGAGGAGAAGATTCTCGGTATTAGAGCTTACCCGAATATTGTAAGTGTTAATGATGAAGTCGACTTAGCCGTAATAGCTAGGCCGGCGGAGGCTGTTCTTCAGCATATCGAGGAGTGTGTTGAGGCAGGGGTTAAGGCGGCGATAGCAATAGCTGGCGGTTTTAGAGAGACAGGAGAGAAAGGCGAAGCGTTTGAAGGGGTGTGCGTGAGGAGGGCGAGGGAGGGGGGCTTACTTCTGGTTGGGCCAAATACTATGGGGGTTTATAGTGCCTCAGTGGATCTTTGTGCTTTGATGCCGCCGGTCTTCCCGCGTAAGGGTGAAGTGGCGCTGATAAGTCAAAGCGGTAACATTGGGACGAATCTTCTAGGTTTCGGCTCTACGGTCGGGATAGGATTCGACAAGTTTGTGAGTAGTGGAAACGAAGCGGACATAGAGTGCTACGAGTACCTTGACTACTTTGGCTCTGACCCGAATGTTAAAGTTATCCTACTTTATCTTGAAGGAGTGAGAAGCGGGAGAAAGTTTATGAGAGTCGCAGAGGAGGTTTCCGAAAAGAAGCCTGTCATAGCCTATAAGTCGGGGAGAACAAAAGCGGGAATTAGAGCTGCCAAGTCTCATAGTGGAGCACTGTTTTCCCCCAATGAAGTGGTAAGGGCGGTATTCAGACAGACTGGAATTACTGAGGCGTCAACTATTAATGAAATGCTTGACTTAGCAAAGAGTTTTGTAAACCTCCCGCCTCCTAAAGGAGAAAGGGTTGGTATACTAACTTGGGGGGGAGGGTATGGTGTTGTCGCCTCAGATGCCTTTGAGGAAGCGGGACTAGACGTTGTTCCCTTAAGTGAGGACACGATACAGAAGCTTAACGCACTTCTTCCTTCTTACTGGAGTAAGGGTAATCCTGTCGACCTTGTAGGAACCTTCGACAGAAGCTTACAACCCTCCTGCTTAGACGCAATAGCAAGAGACCCAAACGTCGACATCGTTGTCGCTTTAGGGTTTATTGTTGGTAGCGGAGCATTTGCAGGAGCCTTTGGAGGGTTACTTCTCGGTAAAGATGGTAGGAGCGTTGTCAAAGAATGGATTGCGAAGGCTGACGAGGAAAGCATGAAGTACATGATTGAGCTGATTAAAAAGTATGGTAAGCCCGTAGTTGCGGTCACAGCCACCACAGACATAGAAGTCGTCGCTAGGGCAACAGAGAAAGGGGCAGTCGTCTATCCGACTATAGAGACAGCGGCGAACGCTCTATCAAAAATGGTTCAATATTTTGCACGTAAAAATAAGAAGGGGAGGGCTCTCCTCCAAGAGAAAAACTCTTAGAGCCGGAGAGCCTTGAACGCGTACGGCGCGAACAAGCTCACCCATAGCCCAACTAGAGTGTATAGGGGGAACTGTATTACGTTGGAGAACGGGCCCATGTATGGTTCTAGGATAAGACTGGCTATCATGCCCGTCCAAGGCGAAAGTAAGCTTGGAACAACAAAGAGGTCCAACAGCAACTCCAATAAGTCGAATAAGGCGTAAGTTCCCGAGAGAACCTTGTCAGATACTACTGCGAGAACCGAGAGAACTAGGCCACCAAGTATTATTCTTCCAAGAGCTTCCCTCAGCGTTCTGGGTTTTTCAAAATTCAGAAATCTGGCTTCAAGAACTGCTCCTATGAAGAACCCTGTGAAGAATCCCCCAGCGTACCATCCTATTCTCCAAGAGGAAGGAATGAAGACGCCGAACGCAACTCCAATCAAAATTATCAAGACGCAGTTGTATAATGTGCTCGTAGGAAGACGAGGCGCTATAGCATTCCACAACCTTTCAGCCATAATGGAATATGCTGTGAATATAATGAAGCCGACAATGCTTCCGGCGATAACGTCAGTAGGCCAGTGAACACCTAGGTAAACCCTGCTCAGCGAGACGAGAACTGTTAATGCAAGGGCTAATAGGTATAGGGCGAGACACTTTCTTCTAAGCCTGCCTCCACCGTTTTCTTTCGCCAGGTTACTGGTTTCCAAGCGTGGACAAGTAGCCCGGGCCGTGTAAAAGCTGGCTGTCGTTGCAAGTTGAGCGTGTCCACTAGGCATTGACGGGTCTGAAGACTCGTAGAATACAAATGCCTCGTACTTTGTTGGTCTGAGCCTGAAAATAGCGTACTTCAGCCAAAAATTTATCATGGCTTCGACGAGTATTAGAGCACCTAGCAGGAGGCTTTCTCTCCGATATCCGAGCCAAAAAAGAACGGAGACTACCAGTATCCATACAGTCTCAGTCCCAAATTGAGTTATAAGCCACATTGCGCCGTCTAGCAACGAAGGTGATTTCATGAATCCCCAAGGTGTCCAAAAAGATCCCTGAAGCCAGTTTATAACAGACAAATCCCACCAGTAATTCATCTGACCACCACAATGCTCTCTTTCCCATTTCCAATTTAAGAGTATGGGAAAAGTTATTTTGACAATTAAACCCATCCATCCTTAAGAGGGAGCATGTATGGATATTGAGGAGAAAGTACAGCTAGTTAGAAGTTGCAGTGCAGAGATAGTGACTGAGACGGAATTGAGAGAACTTTTTGAGGTTAATAGTAGGCCTGTGGCGTATGACGGGTTTGAGCCGTCGGGGTTAGCGCATCTTCCCGTCGCGGTCTACAGACCGATCATACTCGAGAAGCTCATGAAGGCGGGTATAAGGTTCAAAATTCTGCTGGCTGACAGTTTTGCATGGATTAATAATAAGCTCGGGGGGGATCTGGAGAAGATAAGGGATGCTGGAAGATACTTTATAGAGGTTTGGAAGGCTGCTGGCGTGGATTTCAGCAAGGTAGAGATTGTGTGGCATAAAGATCACTTTGACAACCCAGACTACTGGAAGAAAGTTATATTGATAGCTAAGAACGTGACCGTGAGTAGAACTATGAGGGCTCTCACCATCGCTGGAAGAAAGGAGAGCGCCTCAAACCCGACAGCCTTCCTGTTCTATCCCGTAATGCAGTGTGCTGATATTTTTCAGCTTGAAGTGGACATATGCCAGCTGGGGATAGATCAGAGGAAAGTTAATATGCTTGCTAGGGAGGTCGCCCCGTTGCTTGGGAGGCGCAAGCCCGTAGCCGTGCATCACCCGCTTCTCTTAGGACTTAAGGCAGGAGAAAGAGGGGGGTTCGACGAGGATGAAAAAATAGACTTCATGATAAGCTCCAAGATGAGTAAAAGCGTGCCAGATTCAGCCATATTCATTCATGATTCGAAGGAGGAAATATGGAGGAAAATCCGCGGCGCTTTCTGCCCACCGAAAGTGGCGGAGGGGAACCCTATAATGGACCTAATGGAGAAGATAGTCTTTGAGAAGTACAGAGAGGTGACCGTTGAGAGGAAGGGTAAAAACGCATTGACGTTCACATCGTATAACGAGCTAAGAGAAGCGTACGTCAAGGGTGAAATACACCCCCTAGACCTTAAGGAGGCAACGGCAAGATACCTTAACGACATAGTGGATCCTATAAGAAGACACTTCGAAGAAGACAAGAAGGCAAGAGAGACTTATGAAAAAGTGAGAAGTGCTGAAATAACAAGATAGCTAAATTGAGGGGGGTGATTGATTTGAAGGTTAACGTGAGTGAGGTGCACACCCTGCTATATCCAAGACCAGTCGTTTTGGTTAGTTGTGTCGATTCTAAGGGAAAAAGGAACATAATCACGCTCGCTTGGTCTATGCCTGTCAGCTTTACTCCTCCAATGGTAGCGATCAGCGTCGGATTCCAGAGAGAGTCTTACAGGATGATCATGGAGAGCGGAGAGTTTGTGATTAACATTCCATCCTCAGAACTGGTTAAGGAGGTTCTCCTCTGTGGAACAATATCGGGCAGGAACTTCGATAAGTTTAGAGAGGCAGGGCTGACCGCGGCTTCAGCGAAAAAGGTGCGGGCGCCGATAATCACAGAGTGCCTCGCCCACCTTGAGTGTAAAGTAGAGAAAACCATTGAGGCCGGAGACCACATGGTCTTCATAGGGAGAGTTTTAGAGGCCTATGCCGAGAAAAACTTCGCCGAGAGGAGAAAAGATGTGCTTTTATATCTGGGAGAGGAAAAGTTTACCACTCTCTAATGGTGGGTTAGATGAAGATTTACTTTGCTATTCCGATGCGTGGTGAACGAATGCAAAAAAAGATCTATGAGAGGATATTTCTAGCTCTGGAGAGAAAGGGGTTCAAGGTGATTACTCCTCACGTGCTGGATGAAAGTAGTGAATCCGAAAGTAATATGAGTGAAGAGAATATATTCGAAAGAGATATGAAGCATATCGACGAATGTGATATACTGGTGGCTGAAGTTTCGACACCCTCTACTGGTGTTGGAATCGAGATACAGCAGGCTCTTGTTAAGGGTAAGCGCGTTATTTGCCTCTACTTAAGAGAAGCTAAACGTAGGGTCTCGGCTTTGGTTCTGGGAAACCCTGAAATAATCAAAGTGGAGTATACCCTTGAGACTCTTGAAGAAAAGTTGTGGGAAACCATAGTAAAGGATTGTTCGAAATAAGGGGTTGGTTGCTGCAAGCATTTGGTGAGCAGACAATTTAGATGGGTTAGCTTCGAGGTGTATGCTTTGAGTGAAGAGGTTGAGGCTAAAGAGAGAACGTCGTTTGAGAAGTATAAGTTACGCAAGCTTATAGAGGAGCTGGAAAATAAAAAGGGATTCCATACGGAGCTTATTAGCCTTTACATTCCACCAGACCGCAGTATAAGTGACGTGACGAATTACCTTAAGGAGGAGTATGGCACAGCGGCAAACATCAAGTCTAAGGTGACTAGAAAGAACGTAATGGAGGCCCTCAGAAGCATAATGGCGAAGTTAAAGTACTTCTCGCGTCCACCTCCTAACGGGCTCGTAATATTTAGCGGCGCGATACCTACTAATAATAGTCAGGGAACCGAAAAGCTCGAATTTTGGATGGTGATCCCACCTGAGCCCATAAAGATATACAAGTACCATTGTGACAGCAAGTTTTACTTGGATCCATTAAAGGAAATGCTGGAGGAAAAGGATACATATGGTATAATAGTTTTAGACAAATCCGAGGCGCACATTGCCACGGTTAAAGGAACCCATCTTGAAGTACATAAGAAGTTCACGTCGGGCATTCCGGGCAAACATACTGCCGGAGGACAATCTCAGCGCAGGTTTGAGAGACTCATAGAGCAGGCAGGACACGAGTTTTTCAAGAGAGTAGGAGAGCATGCAAGTAATATATTTCTTTCAGTTCCCGATTTGAAAGGAATAGTTGTCGGAGGACCAGGACCTTCAAAGGAGAAGTTTATCGAGGGGGATTATCTAGATTACCGGGTTAAGCAAAAAATAGTGGGTGTATTCGACACGAGCTACACTGGGGAGCCTGGAATAAAGGATCTCATCGGGAAGGCCGAATCACTTTTCGCTAATCTCAGGTATACGGAGGAGAAACGCTTAGTCCAAAGGTTTCTCGAGGTTCTAGCAAAAGATGATGAAAAGGTCACTTACGGTGAGAGAGAAGTTAGGGAAGCGTTAATGCAAGGGAGGGTAGATGTCCTCCTTCTCTCAGAGGGGCTAGACGTCGTCCGTGTGATCATTCAGTGCCCTAACTGTAACTATACGGAGGAGAAAACCACTAGAAAAGATGAGCTGGTGCAAGTCCATAGTGAAGTTGCGCAGAAAAGTTGTCCGAATTGTAATAGCTCGCTTCTCGCCGTAAAGGAGGTCAAGGAAATAATAGAAGAGCTCGGCGAGCTTGGTGAGCAGACTGGAGCTAAGGTCGAAGTAATATCTGTTGAAACAGAGGAAGGGCAACAATTAAAGCAAGCATTCAAAGGCATCGCCGCCATCTTAAGGTACTAGTTTAACGCTACGAGAATTCTTTTTCCGCCCACTTGGAATTCTTCAAATCCCTGTCCTTGCTCATCCGAGAAGCGCAGTTTCTCAATGTTGTGCATTTCACGCAGATCCATAGCGAAAGCTTCTATTTCTTTCGGTAAGACCACTACTTTAAGAGGTGCTCTGAGCGACAAACCAGCATTTCTCTTAGCTTTCCAAAGAGCCGAGTTTGTCTCTAAGATCAGCTGTGTGTAATCTTCTTTAAGTATCATTGAAGGATTCGCTTCGGGGAATTTTTCTTTATGTATGCTCTCCTTGCCGTACAATCGTCTCCAGATGGCGTCAGTTATGAAGGGCGTTATCGGAGCTAAGAGCTTTAAAATAGTCTTTAGGCAGAAATGAAGCGTCCAGTGTGCAGCCTTCTGTTCACCCTCACTGAAGGCGCCATTCCTGTTATAGGCGCGTGCTTTCACCATTTCAATGTAATGACTTGCAAAAACATTCCACGTGAAGTTGTAAAGTTCAACTGCTCCAGGGTGGAAGTCAAATGATGAATAGCTTTCATCAACTTTTTGAATTAACTTGTTAAGCTCTGAGAGAATCCACTTATCAGTCTCTGTTAAGTTGAATCCTTCGGCCGGCTCTGGGAAAGTTGAAATGAATCTGGCTATGTTCCATAGCTTTTGCAAGAAGCGCGCTACTCCTGCAACTTTGGACTCGTCAAAACGCACGTCATCGCCGAGCGATGCAACCATGCTGGCGTAGAGGCGAACAGCGTCGGCGCCATACTTTGCGACGACAGGTTCAGGATAAATTATGTTTCCGAGGCTCTTGGACATTTTTCGTCCATCTTTATCGACGACGTGCCCACTTATCCAGACATGTTTGAAGGCAGGTTTATCCAGAAGCTGCAGAATCCTCAGCATGGTATAGTTTAGCCATGTGCCCACTATGTCTTTACCTTGAGGACGCAGATCGCAGAGGTATTGCCTAGAGGAAATTCTCCTAAAGAAGAGCTTGTTGCTTTCCTTAACGCTTCCAGGATACAGAGAAATGAACAATGGCGATATGGAGGAGTCAATCCAAGTATCAAACGTTCGCGTCTCTCCAATAAAACCCTCTGAGCTACCACACTTAGCGCACTTGTCGAACGGAGGCTGTTCTATCCAAGGCTTATAATATCTGCCTGGTTCAGGTAGGTTTGGGGCACCACATTTCTTACAGTACCAGACGGGTATTTCTGTCCCATAATAACGTCTCCTTGAAATAGGCCAGTCCATGGTAAGAGAGTTAAGCCAGTTAATCCAGAGATACTTGGCTGATGGGGGATGCCACTCAACTTCCTCGGCGATCTCTTTAAGGCGAGGCACGAAGTCGAGCATTTTCAGGTAATATTCCCTCATTGCAACGTACTCTATTGGAGTCTTGCTTCTCCAGCAGACTGGCTGACTGTGAACAATCTTCTCAGACTTAACTAGTAAACTCATCTTTTTTAGATCCTCAACAATTGCGCTCCTAGCATCTTTTACGCTTAGGCCAGCATACTTTCCGGCGGCCTCGGTCATTAAACCATCCTTGTTTATGGCGAAAGTTGGCGTAAGGGAAAGCTCCCTGAAAAGTCTTAGGTCAACCACGTCCCCGTAAGAACAAACCATGACTACGCCCGTACCATATTCGGGCCTAGCCGCCGGGTGAGGCATTATGGGGACTGCCTTGCTGTAGATGGGGGTCACCGCGGTTAGGCCATGAAGACGCTTATATCGGTCGTCGTTGGGATTAACTATCACTGCGCTGCATGCACAAATCAATTCAGGCCTAGTCGTGGCTATGACCAAGTCTTCTCCGGTCTCCTTAACTTTGAACTTAACATAGTGGAGGTCGGCTTCCTCTTCCCGCCTTTCGATCTCAGCTTCGGCAATAACGGTCTGGCAGTCACTACACCAGCTCACCGGACGTTCGTCCTCGTAAATATACCCTCTCTTCCATAACTCGATAAAGGTCGCCTGTGTGAGAGCTCTATATTCGTCCTGATCCGTTTTATATATTTCATCCCACTCGAAGGAGTTATTAGAAAACCCCATAATCCTACAGACGTTAAGGATGTCGTCACCAACCCTGTCAAGATATTCCTTACACTTAGCGATAAACGCTTCTCTAGGGGTTTCAGTCATCTTTATCCTGTATTCTTTTTCAACGCTAACCTCTACGGGAAGCCCATTCCTATCGAGCCCAAACTTGTAAAGAACTTCGAATCCCTTCATACGCATAAAACGAGCTATGAAATCGATCGACGCATAATGAACGGCGCCACCCATATGCCACCTACCACTAACATATGGTGGAGGATTATCTATGGTGAAAAAGGGTTTCTCACTATTCTCGTTGAAGCGGTAGGTTTTTTCTCTTTGCCAAAGTTCCCATATCTCTGACTCCCTAGAAACATCCCAGCGAGGCTCCTTAATCTTGCCGCCAGACATAACAGCACCCACTCTGAAAGTAGTTTATCAGGGAAAAGGAGAACCATTAGTTTTAAAGTTTTTCTGAAGGACAGCCTTAAACAAGTTTTACAGTTATCCGAAAAAGCAACAGTTGATTTATTATGATGAAAAGCCGTAGCTGATATATCTTCAGTATTAGAAAATTACAATTTGTTGGTAAGTTTAAAGCCGTGTTTATCTGGGGGACTTGTTAGGTTGTCCTCTTTATTCTGGTTTTTAGCGGCTGTGAGAACAGGTTAGCTTTGGAAGTGTGGTTTCATAACGGATGGGGACTTGTGACCGTGTTAAGCCTTCAGGTGAAGGTTCACCCGAAGAGACCTCAACGAATTGTTGAGGGGAGAGAGTTACGATGCCTGTCAAAGACAACGTAGCCCAGAACGTGAAACACCAAAGTTTAAGGACAGAAGATGCTAGAATCAAAAATAAGGGGAGTTTATAGATATGTATTCTAGCCTATAATTATAAATATCTGCATAAATCGCATGGTTATTTTAGGGAAATCATCAACTATCCGACGAAAAGAAGGTATGTTTAATAAGGAAATAGAAAAATTGTCAAAAAAATAGAAATGAAAAGAAACATTAATTAATTTTAAGTAATCATCTTATTGGGCGTCTCTAAAGCTCTTAAGAGGTTTTCAGGAGTAAGGAAGTTGTTGACGTAGATAAACTGCTTTCGCTTGTCGAAGTGAATGTGGGAAGATGGAAACCTCTAGCTATTGCGATAGTGGATGCTAACAATAAAGTTTGGGGCAAGAAAGGGGGAGATCCCCGCCGAGTTCCTTGAGTATTACAGGGGCTTTCCTCTGAGAAACATGCACGTGGGGGATACAGTGCATAATAGCAGCTCATTCTTAATGAAGGCGACAGATAAAGTCGGAGTTGTAATAGTTATGCAGGATCCACACATATCGAGGCTAGCCTCGATAAACCTTAGAGGTAGAATAAATGTACTATCCGAGTTCTGCATTATCAATAAAATATGTAAAAGATAAAAAGAGCATATTCGATGACGTTAAGGAAAAGAAAGGAGGATATGGTAGAGTTGCCAGTATCCATATTAAACACGGGAATATACGAGCCCGTAATGTACGTTCTGCATGCCATTGTACTATCGTCCTGTTTAGTGCAACGCACTAAGAAGATACGTTGATATGCGGGAGAAACTTACACTACTCTTTGTCACATATTTCGTCTTCATGACGCTAATATCAATAATAAAAATTTCCTGTTGGTCATAGATGCTGTCGCATTAGACTTACTCCAAACAATGGCGCTACTTGCCCTAGTCACGATGGGGCTTGTAGCTACGATCGGTGTCGTACTGCTCGGATTCAAACAAGTATACTTGCTACCTGCAATAATAGTACTAGTAGCACCTTTCCAGTATGTATCTGGAAGTGCAACATACAGATTAACGATGTTCTTGGTTAGAACATACATGTATATGTCGGGAATGGGTAACCCCTGGTTTATAGCATTAAAAGCTACTTCCGAACTTTTAAGTCCGAATCAGCAATCAGCCATAGTGGTAAACCTACTCCTTGACCCGGCGGAAATATTACTCACCAACATGCCGCTAATCACGCTTTCCATGTATGAGAGCGCAATTGGAATTCCGACCAGGATCCTATTTTACTACTTGGCATGGGCAAATAAAAGCGGCATGTCGCTGGGATTCGCACTATACCTCACAACGCTTATCATCTGGGGCTTCCTTGTCTCATCACTAATAATAGAGTCGCGATCCCTTGTCTCATTAGTAATCACGTTTATATCATTTATTTTCCTAGCACTAGGAGTCTTCGGATTCCTTGACAGAACAATGCCAAAAAAGAAACACAGTGAAACTTCTTTCTTTTTTACTTTTAACCCTTAAAGCGGACAGAATGGTCCCCTTGAAGAAGGCACTTTTTGTAGAGAGGCTACAGCTTAAGCTTTTTACATGCAGTCTCATAGAGAATCTTTTCTTTTGCTTGGCCGGAAAGATCCGTTTTTAAAAATTGATCTATGTTGCCGTGTATGGTCGGCACTCCTGGACCTGGCCAGTCAGAGCCGAACATGCTTCTATCAGCAAATTTTTCTATGTTTGGAAAGTAGTCTATCAGCTTCTTTGGCGGCACGCCTGAGATGTCAAGAGTTATGTTGGGATGTCTTCTCAGCAGGAAGACCGCTGTTTTCATCCATATTGGGCGGCCACCGTGACTCATTATTATTTCTAGTTTAGGGTAATCGGTGGCTACATCATCCAGAAAGATCGGGTCGCCGTACTTGTTCCGGGCTCTTGGGAACACACTTGTCCCGGTATGGAAAAGGACAGGAACCCTGTAGTCTACAGCGAACTGGTAAATTTCTTCCAGCGTGCGCATTCCTCCTTCTTCAGGCAAGTAAGCGTTCGGCTTGAAGAGCTGGTGAACTGGATGAAGTTTTATTCCGCGCACCTCATACTTGCTATAAAGGTCTTCTAATCTCCTTCTGGGATTGCCATCAAACCTAGGATGAACTGAGCAGAAGAAAAGTAGCCTGTCAGGATGGTTGCTCGTGAACTCCCCTACAGCATCAACCAGCCCATCGCCCCATCCCATAACGTCTGGAGCGGGATAGGACATCACGGCGACAGCGTCAATGTTATACTTGTCAAGGTAACCAACTAGGTTATCAGGGTTCCGAGCAATTTGAAGGTAAAAATTCGGGTCAACCTGAAAGAAGCGATGTGTCAAACTCAGAACACTACTACTAATGATTTTCTCAGGAATAAGGTGAATGTGAGCATCTATGACCTTCAAATACCTACCCTCTAAAATGGCATAATAAAATGGCATAATAAGGAGAAAAGATGGGGAAAAGAGAAGAATTTAGAACTTGTCTTCGTCCCGATACCAACTCGGGAACCACTTGTAGTATTCTGGGGGTGCTGCTTCCATGATGGCCTTGTATGTTGGCCTTGCCATGAGTATTCTTCCTCTGCGATCCTTGAAGAGTGCCGCAAGTCCCTTCGCCTCCATGGCTTGGAGGACTTCTAGGATTTTTTCTTGTGGTGCTTCGAACTCCTTCGCTATGTCTTCTATTGTCAAGTAGAGTCCCGGGTTTATTCTGTAGTTTAACGCGAAGAGCTTGAGCATATTTTCCTCATTGACCTCTTGTCCTGCGAATGGTGATTTCTCGAATGTTGGCATTGGGACTTGGAGGCGTGGGTGTAGCGTGAATCTCCATGGGTATATTAAGTCTTCGTACATGGCAAGTGGGCCCAATCTATATATGATAACTTTCATTATCTCGTTTGTTCCGGCTATGATCTGCCCTATTTTTGATTCTCTTACAAGCCTCTCAACCGGGTAGAATTTGGTCAGGCCGTCTCCGCCCATTATCTGGACTCCGTTGATTCCCATTCTCAGGGATGAATCTGATGTAAACATCTTTGCTGCAGCTGCCTCCACTGGCATGTTAAGACCAATATCCATCGTGTAAGCAGAGTAGAAGGTTACGAGTCGAGCGATCCTGTAGTCTGCGATCATGTCTGCAATTGCGAACTGGTTGTTGACGAGGTCTATTGTTCTCATGCCAAACTGTACTCTTCTTTGGAGGTAATTGTAGATGCATCTCAGTGCCTCGACCATTCCTCCTAAGGTGACAGCGGCACATAAAGTTCTCTCGAAGTTCAGTCCACCCATCATTATGTTCCAGCCGTCTCCTTCATTGCCTATTCTGTTTTCTACAGGCACACGAACATGGTCAAGGTGAAGGTATGCATTTGGAACGTTCTCGAAGCCTATAAGTTCGTTTATCTTCTCAAGAGAGAAACCAGGCATGCCTTTCTCAAGGACGAAGGCTGAAAGATGCCTGTATCGCCGCTTATCTTCGGGATCATCACTGGTCCTTGCGTAAAGAAGGTATCTGTTGGCAACACCGCCAGCTGTGATAAATCTTTTCTTACCGGTTATAACATATTCGTCTCCCTCACGAACCGCTACCGTTTCTATTCCCGCAGCGTCTGATCCATAGTACGGCTCAGTTATACAGACCGCGCCGAGCACGCCCTTAGCCAGACCGGAAAGCCACTTCTTCTTCTGCTCTTCAGTCCCATGATAAAGTATTTGATGATACCCGCCGATGTGTGAGGTCACGAACATGTGGCCTATGCAGTAGAGTCTGCCGAGTTGTTCTGCTGCTATGCAGCATCCCGTGATTCCGAGGCCACGTCCTCCGTATTCTTTCGGAACCCCGGCGCCGAAGTATCCTTTATTTCCTATCTCCTTGATGAGATCCCATGGGAAGCGGCGTTCCCAATATGCTTCCTCAGCTTGAGGCAGGATTTTGCTGACGTATTCGCTCAACTCTTTTTGGAATGCTTTTTGTTCTTCAGTCCACCATGGAAATGCGTCGACCATAAATCATCACATCCTATTTTTTTCTTTTGGTTTCGAAGCTACATCAAGTGGAACTTGTTATAAAATTTACTCTTTCACAACAGGTTTAGAAATGGAGTAATGCGTTGAGAAGATTGTTTGGAAGAAAGCGCTAGATGCTCTTTCAGATAGTAAACCGAAAACCATAAAAGAATCCGTGGGAAATGCTCAAACTGAGTGGGCCCGTAGCTCAGCCTGGTTAGAGCTTAACGACTAAAGCGCCCGGCTGATAACTCGCTTTGCGGCGGGTTTGAAACCGGGAGGTCGCGAGTGGTCGGCTGTGGGCTGTCCAGCGAGTCCGAAAGTTCACTGCCGGGTCTCTCGCCGGGCCCACCACTCAATAATTTCTTGAATGGGAATATAATAAATTTATGTAAGTGACTACTTTTTTCAAAATATTTTGAAAAAATCTCATCTTGGATTGAATGATTTTTTGGATAATAGGTGAAGTTCTAGTTAATTTTTGTTTTCGTGCGTAAAGTTTAATTTGAAGCTTGAGAATGTTCTTGCGGGTGGATTTCGCTGGGGGTGTTTCTGGTGGCTGACGATGTTAGAAAGAAGCTCGTTGGCGTTTTGAAGGATTTAGAGCGACGGGCCTCTGACGTTGTTGGTAGTGCCGTGGTAACAAGTGAGGGCATGCTTATGGCTTCCGACTTGCCTTCGGACGTTGCTGATCCTCGGCTTGTGGCTGCAATGGCTGTGGCCGCTTTGGGTATCGGTAAGAGAACCGTAGCTGAGCTTGATCAGGGTATGCTTCAACGAGTTTTGATAACTGGTAGTGAGGGACAGACTGTAGTTATGAGCATAGGCGACGCTCATCTTTTGACGGTCTTAGCTAGAAGCGACGCGAATTTGGGTCTTGTTTTTTGGGAAATGAGTAAGGCAGTAGAGGAAATCAAAAAACTACTTTACTAGGGGGTAGAATTTTTGTCTGAGGACTTGGAGAGACTTCACAGGTTTATTACTCGCGTATTTGCGCTTTTGATGAGCAGGCTCGACGCTATAGCTGGAAGGGAAACTGTTAGAACTGTTTTCAGACTAATTGGTGAGTCTGTAGGCGAGCGAGTTGAGGCGAGACTAAAGGAGAAGTATAATGTGAATTCTTGGACACTTGAGAGGATTGTGGAGCTTTTAGCAACAGACGTTATAGCTCCGGTAATTGGAACGAATAACGTCTCGTTTGAGGGAAGTGGTGGAGAAATGAAAGTGATGTTTACTGTTTGCCCGTTTGAAAAACTGGGCTTCGATATTGCAAGTAAGTTTTACTGTACTTATACTCATGGTGTGATAGAGGAAGCAGCCCGTAAAGCTCTCGGCAATGTTGAGGTCGAAGCGGAAAATTTGAGGAGTGAGGGGGCGGATAAGTGCATTTTTAGGATAAGAAAAACATGATGGGTATTATAAGGGGTAAGAATGATAAGGGAGTCTGATAAGCTTAGCAGAATTACGCTAAAACTCGAAAAACGGGGGTACAAGGTCAGAAGGCATTACTACGAGTATTACATTAGGTACGGTGGAAGGTTTGTGTGTGTCGTCTCTCTTTTTCCTGCGTGGAATTACATGTTTATTCTTCTTCGGAGCGAGGGAGAAATGCATTTGAACGAAGTGGTCAACGTGATCAAAGAGGAGTTTCCTAATATCACAGTGGTTTTTCTGAAAAAGGCGGGTTAGATACTTTTCGCTATTATTTTTTGAAGTTGCTGATCGATCTCGGAAATTATAAGCTCCGCAATCCTTTTTGCGTCCGCGTTGTTATCCAGTATAAGTTCCTTCATTTTTTGCTTTTTCAGCCTAGAGTTTATTATTTCATCTATTTCTTTTGAGAAAGCTTGAAACTTTTCTATATTGCCATCCCATTCTTCAAGTTCGTGTTCATAGATGGATTTGAAACGTTTTAGGATGGCCGCAGCAACTTCCTTTATTGTTTCTTCTCTTTCTCCGGTAGCTATAATTATGACTGCTATAGGGTCGCTTGTATTGCAAACGAAGACATACTTGTCTGTCCTTATTACTTCAAGTTTTGCTTCTCCGATCTGCTCGGTAAACGACATTAGTGCGCTCATGAAACCTGTTAGAAGAAGGCCGTCGGAGTCTGTTTGATACCTCGTTATTTCGCTATATGTACGTTTACATAGGCAGACGCCGTTCTTATTCATTATGTAAACATTCACTATCATTGTGGACGCCCCACCAGCAGAGTTTCCACGCCGATATCCAAATGCCAAAAATGTAGAACAAAAATATATGTTTTTCTTTAGTATTAATGAATTCTTCTCAAAAATGCAGGGAGAAAATTCAAATAATTCCATTTTATATGGGGTAATAATAAAAATATTATCCTGAATGGAAAAAATTAACAATATTAGCTATCCGAATTGTTTGACACTCCTATGATTGGTATATACTTCATATGTAATTCTATACCACAAGACTCGGTCGCAAGCGAATTTACAGAGCCGCATATTATAAAAGTAGCTGATACCCTTTAGGAAGAGAGGTGATGGGTTGCTTCATAAGAGGGGATTGGACGTTAAAAGGTCGCTTGAAAAAGTTGGCCTAACGGGATATGAATCGGAGGTTTACCTTACTCTTGTGATGGAGGGAGCGCTTACGGCTAGGGAGGCCAGTAGGAGAAGTGGTGTTCCCTACTCGAGGATTTATGACGTTTTAGAAGGGTTAGAGGAGAAGGGGTGGGTTCAGGTTCGTGGTGGAAGACCCAAGCTCTACGCTGCTAGGCCGCCATCTGAGGCTATGAGGCTTGTTAAGCTTAGGCTTCAGAGGGAGATGGAGGAGAACGAGAAGAGGATTATAGAAATTTTACAGCCAATTTATGAGAGGAGTGAGGGGGCTGAGCAGCCCAACATTTGGCTTATTCATGGGGAGCGCAACATACTGGATAAGTTCCGTGAAATGGTTGGAAGCGCCAGAAAAGAACTGCTTATTGCCCTTCCTTTTATCAGTGGGGAGGTTTTTGAGCTGGTTAAAGATGAGCTTGTGCGTCTGAGTTCAATGGGAGTTAATGTGAGGTTTATGGCTTCCACCGTGGGTGAAGGGGTGGTTGAGGCGCTTACGCGTATTTTTGGGGAAGGTTGCATCACTGTGAGGGATATCATGTATGGTGGGGGAGTCATAGCGGATGGAAGGGAAGCCATGATTATCCTTTTAACGCGGACAGAAGGAGGGTTCAGGTTTTCTATGGGTATATGGTCCGATCACATGGGTTTAGCAATGATAGCAACCAGCTACTTTAACTTCCTCTGGGAAACCTCTAAAAGGTAGCTCATACCAAGTGAGTAAGGGTTTAAGGGTAAGTAGAAGAGGGAGTTGGCATGTTCAAGAAGCCACTAATCGGCAGGTACCTGTCGTATCACAGGCACACTAACCCTAGCAAGTTGATTGTAAAGTTTAGGGAGGTATTCTACAAGGTGGTTGGACATCCTTACCTCCTGGATGCCGTGAGAGCTGGTAGGGTGCTACCTAACCTAGACTTGAAGCCAGGCGTTGCCGTGCTTGATGTTGGCTGCGGGTGGGCTGTTTGGAGCTTGGCGCTTATGACTGAAGGGGCTAGAGTCGTCGCTCTTGATGTTCCTAATGAGGACTTCTGGGAGGGGTGTAAGTCTGCGAGGATAAATAAAATTCCGATCGATTTCGTTCTGGGAGATGGCCAAAGGCTTCCCTTCAGAGAGAACAGCTTTGACCTAGTAATAGGGTTGGATGTTTTCGAGCATATACCGGATGATGTTAAAACGGTGAGGGAAATAGAGCGAGTGCTGGTTCGAGGAGGGAGCTTGGTTGGAACCGTTCCCACGTCTGAGGGGGTAAGGTTCCTGTTGCGGGGGGAAGGGGAGAGTAAGATGACAAAGGACGATTTGCATCTCGGACATCATAGGAGATATGACCGCAGCATGGTGATGAGGTTGGCAAGAAAGGCGGGAATGAAGCTTGAAAAGTTAGGGTATTACAACCAGTTCTTCAGCGAGTTCGCTGAGGAAATCAGAGAAATACTCCGCAGATTTAAGGTGCCGGACTACTTAATATTTCCTTTCCTGTTTCCGCTTGCAAAAATTGACTTAATGCTGGTGTCTGAAGTTGTTGAGGGAACAGGGTGCTACTTTAAGATGTCTAAGGTGTAACCCTGTTTATTAGTCGGGGGAAAAGGCAAACTTCCCTTATGTGTGGAAGTTTGAGGATCCATTCTACTGCCCGTTCAACGCCTAGCCCGAAGCCGCCATGAGGTACTGAGCCGTACTTTCTCAGGTCGAGATACCAGCGGTAGTCTTCAATGTTAGCGTTAATTTCCTTTAACCTCGAAAGTAATTTTTCATAATCATCTTCTCGCATTCCACCTCCTATTATTTCTCCTACTTGTGGAACAAGTAAGTCCATTGACAGTGTTGTGTCATCGTTTTTTCTCTTGAAATAGAAGGCCTTCTGGCTTGCAGGGAACTCTGTTAGGAAAAGTGGCTCCCCGAGCTGGTCGACTAGTTTCCGCTCCATGAATTCTTCTATTTCGTCTCCTTCTTTAACTGGAAAACCTTCGTTTTGCAGCTTCTTGATTGCTTCGTTGTATGTGAGGCGTTTGAACGGTTTTTTAGGCACCTTTAAGTCGTCAACCTCTAGCTTTCTGAGAATCCACCCGTCTTCTTCGAGGGTTCTCTGGACTAAGTGAATTATAAAGTCCTCTGTAAAGTCAATTAGTTCGTCAAAGTCTATAAATGCAAGCTCTACTTCTGCATGGGTGTACTCTGTTAGGTGGCGCCTAGTCCTAGATTTTTCTGCCCTGAAAGATTTTTGAATGCAGTAAACGTTTCCCAACGCTGGCAATGCTGCTTCCAGGTAAAGTTGGGAGGACTGGGTGAGGTAAGCTACCTCATCAAAGTATTTGACTGGAAAGAGCGTGGCGCCACCTTCGCATGCAGCACGAGTTATTAGTGGAGGGACGACCTCAATAAGCCCCCTTTCCTCGCAGAACTCCCTGAAGTACCTTAACACCTTAGCAACGTATTTCAGAATAGAGGACGTCTTTTCTCCCCTGATGACAAGGTGTCTTTTACTAAGAAGGATGTCTGGTGATGAATCCGGCTGATACTCCTCCTCTATAGTTGGACTTGACGGCGAAACTATCTCTACATGCTTAGCTCGGATTTCGTATTCATAGGGCGACCTTTCATCCCTGATTACTTCACCTATTACGCGTATCGACGTCTCTCTGTGCGCGTTTGCGAGGTCACTGTAACCGGAAATCCCACGCCTTGCAACTATTTGAGTGAAACCTGTCCCATCCCTCAGCGTTACAAAGAGGAGGTTCTTTCCGTGCTGCCTCGTTAAGTGAACCCATCCCTTGACGTCCACATCCTTACCGACGTGAAGGCTTAAGTCTTTGATGCGGCACGGTTTAGCTTCCATTTAAGCCCCCCATTAAATTCTGAACAGGGAAGACGCATTCTTTTCAGAGATAAGCCTGATTACGTCCTTGTCAACGCCCTTTACACGTAAGAACTGAATTGACTTGGGCAGTGAGAAAAGGTCTGAGGGATCGCGGCCTAAGTCGGTGTTAAGAATGAATTTTTCAGGGTTACTTATGACATATTCTTCAACTATTTTAAACAGATCTTCTGGGTTAAGCTTGCTACGCTGGACCGTTAGTCCTATGTAAACATCTAAGTCTGCAACTAAGTCAATGTTTTCAAAGTTGACGTGATCTATCACAACATTGAAGTATCCAATCTCCCTCAGCACATCGATGATTTTAGCTGTAATAATTCTTTTTTCTTTCCTTGGAGTATGAATGATCGCCGGCAGGTCTTTTTCTTTAGATAACTTAAGTTGTTCTCTAAGGACTTCCAATTCCATATTGGTCGCCAATTCAAGGCCCACCTCGCCGACGGCAACACAGTTATCAACTACTTTCTTCATGTACTTAAACACGGACTGCACGTCTGGAGGAATGCACCTTGGATGAACACCTATAGCTGGGTGAACTCGGATGTAGGATCCGCTAAGCCTTACTGGCTCGGCTTCAATAATGTGCCTGAAGTGATCTATCAGCGTCGTTGAACCTGATGGAATAACAGGATAAAATGCGAGAGAAACGACATCAGTTAACCCGGTGAAACTTAGGGCCTCAAAGTCTTCAAACGACCTAAAAACAGAATGAACGTGAGAGTCTATCATAAACGCCAACATGGTTCCCTCCTTGAAAAAAGGAGGAGGAAAGGGAATTTAAAGGTAAGCTCCTATCGACATCCGAATCCAAATAGTAGAAAATCATGGTTTTTAAATTCGACATTCATCGTAAACCATTATTTTTTGAACAAAAATATTTAAAAATCATAACCTAGTTTTCAGGACTGAAAAAACTTGGAGGGAATAATGAATGAAGCTGGGTGGCATAATCGTCCTCATAGGCGGCCTACTGGGGTTAATAGCGCCTTTGCTAGGAGCTCAAATGCTTGCGCAACTAACAGGTGGCGCCGGCGCGATGGGCTGGGTTCTTTTGATCATCGGCTTGCTGGTGTTGATCTTCGGCATCATGATGACCATGGGGAAAATGGTCAAGATTAACACCATTTTAGCTTTAATTCTAGGGATCATTGAGCTACTGCTGGCAGTAGTATTAATGTCCTCGCTAAGCTTTGCAGTTCTAGCGGTTCTTGGCGGTCTCCTCGCCATAATAGGAGCGGCTGTAGCAATTCTCATGGAAGGCGCCCTCGGAGCATAAAAACGCCGATTAGGCATCTTTTTATTTTAGAGCCTTTTTTCTTTCCTTCATTTTGAAACTTATTGTGTTGAAAGTTCTGTTGAGAAACTTTAATTTGTTGTTAGGAAAGGGTTATTTTCATAGGGATTCAGATGGTCAATCCTCAACTTTCTCGTGAGGCTTGTGTTTTATGTAAAGGCTCACGGCTTCTTTGCGGTAAGCCTAGGTGCCCTATTCTTATGAAGGTACAATACTTTGTTCCAGTTAAGGATGCCGTGCTAAAGCAGGATATTTCAGGCTCTTCTCCGCCTTCGTTTTTTGTGGGGCATTTCGGTTATCCTCAAGTGTTTGCTGGCCCAATGCTGCCTCCAGTTACTGGAGAGGACACCATTATTTTTGATAAGGTGGAGGAGTGGTTTGGAAAAGGCATCGAGGAGATCTTAGGTTACAGGAGCTTGCTTGTCAGGGGAATGGTTAGAGCAAATGTAAAGGGAGGATGGGGACGTACACTCTTAGAGGCGCAGGAAGCGGCTATGAGCTTTAAGCCAGTTGACATGGAATTTTTCCTAGAGAAAACGCCGCGTTTCAGAGTGGAGTTTGACAGCCACTCGCAACCCATGGGTCCAACTGCACCGTTAAAAATCCTTAAGGTTGTGGGGGAACCAGTAGTCCCGCGTAAAGTTGACAGAGTTGTAGGAGACACGGATCTTAAGGCCTCAGAGGGCGTGGCACAATTATACCTTGAGGGTATGCCTATGAGTTATATTTCGCGTTTATTTTCAGCTGCTTTGCTCGGGGTGGAGAAGGACAGGCGGCTTGTTCCGACTAGATGGGCGATAACGGCGACCGATGACATTGTCTCACGAAAAATTCTTTCAAAGGTTAAAACTTATCCTGAGATAGATAAGGTTCTCGCTTTCAGGAAGTCTTACCTCGACAACCACTTCGTAATACTGATGATTCCACATGCTTGGAGCTTTGAGCAACTTGAGGCATGGTACCCTGGTACTGCTTGGCTCCTTAAGGGTAAGAGACCAATCGTGGTAGGAGATTATGAAGGATATGGGGGGCGGAAGAATTATGCCAGCAATGTCTCAGGCGCCTATTATGCTGCGCGCTTAGCGGTGGCAGAATATCTTGAAAGGGTCAAGAAACAGGCGCTTGTAATAGTGTTCCGTGAAGTTAGGCCAGGATACATTATGCCTCTGGGTGTTTGGGTGATAAGGGAGACGGTTAGATCCGCCTTAAAGAGTGAGCCGCAGGTATTCGAGGGAATAGATGAGGCGTTGAGATATGTGAGGGAAAGTCTTAAGCTTGAGTGGGAGTATTGGAGGACGAAAAGCAAGCTCTTGGAGTTGTTATTTAAACAGAGGACGATTAAGGAGTTTCTTGGCTTCTAAGGCGATTTACTACTCTTTCAACCTGCTCGATTGCTGTTCCTATGTAGTTTTTGGGATCCAGCCATTCTTCAAGCTCCTCTTCCGTGACCATGTTCTTCAGGATTTCGTGCTCAAGTATCGCCTTCTTGAACGGGATTTTTTCTCTAACGCATTTTAGTGACAATTCCCTGAGTATTTCATGCGCCTCTTGTCTGCCTAAGCCCTTCCTGACTAGGTTCAGCATGACATTTTCACTCATTATGAGTCCATTAGTAAGATTCAAGTTCTTTTCTATGTTTTCGTAATTGAAGTCAAGTCCTTTGAGTATCTGGATGATTTCAGAGAGAATGTAGTCTAGGAGTATGAATGATTCTGGAAGAATAATGCGTTCGGCTGAGGAGTTTGTGAGGTCACGTTCGTGCTCTAGGAGAGCAACGTTTTCCAATGCTGGAAAAACGTGAGACATTATAACTCTTGAGATTCCACACACCCTCTCTGACCTGTGGGGATTTCTTTTGTGGCTCATGGTGGAGGAGCCAACTTGCTTGGCGCCAAATGGCTCAAAGACTTCTCCGATCTCCGTTCTCTGAAGGTTTCTTATCTCTTTAGCTATCCTGTTAAGCGTCGTTGCTATGAGAGCGTTAAGGAAGATCAATTCTGCATAGTTATCGCGGGGAACTATTTGATTAGCGATTTCAACCTCGCCTATACCCAACTCTTCCATCACAAGCCTCTGAATTTCAAACCCTTCTTTGCCGAATCCAGCCATAGTTCCAACGGCCCCGCTCATTTTCCCCACAATAACTCTCCTGGCGCATTCTTTCAGCCTTTCTAAGTGCCTGTTAACTTCGCTAGCCCATATGGCGAATTTCATCCCATACGTGAACGGGAGGGCGTGCTGACCATGAGTGCGCCCCACGCAAATAGTTTCTTTATGCTTCATTGCTAAGTCAAGTAATATGTCCTTTAACTCTTTGAGACGCTTCTCGATTATTCTAGTGGCATCCTTTAGTATCAGCGCCCAAGCGGTGTCAACGATATCATAGCTGGTTGCACCTAAATGCACATACTTTCCAGCGTCTCCTTCGCAAACCTCTGATAGAGCCCTGACCATAGCCATAACATCGTGATCAATCTTCTTTTCGATTTCCTTAACCCTTTCAAGCATCACATACTTAACTGAAGCCTTATGAGAAATTTCCTCTGCGGCTTCTGAAGGTATCCGTCCCAACTTAGCGTGAGCCCTTGCGAGCGCAGCCTCAACATCCAACCATTTCTGAAGCTTATTCTCTTCCGTGAACACCTTTTTCATTTCATGCGTGTAATACCTGTACTCACATGGATGAACACTCAACAAACATCACCAAAGAGTCATTTATCCCTCCTTGAAGGGGAGGGAAGAGAGGCAAGGATTAAATTAATTCCTCAAAGAAAAAGGAAAAATTAAAGTCTATAAATTAAAGGTGAAAATGGTGTTTATTTCTTAGCTAGCACTATTTCGATGGTTGAAACGTTGATTGGGTTTCCAGTCTCCGTGTTTATCGTCTCAGTACCTATTCTGATCTCCTTGGGATAGACATCGCTCATGAACCTGTTTCTGACGATCTCTGCTACGTCTACCGCTCTACTGATCGATCTTCCTCTAGCCTTTATGACAACCTCGTCCTTCCCGTTGTGGAATAAGGTTATGCAAGCTAAAACATAGTTCATTACCGGTTTACTTCCCACGTATATACTGTTTTCATCTGACATTTTTTACTCCTCCTGTCTAATTTTGGAGTTGCCAATGAATTTTTGGTCGTTGGATATAACAGCGACACAAATAAAAAGTTTTCGGGTTCAGCAAGATCATCAATTAATTTAGCTCTACTCAACAATGTTTAAGACGCAGAGAAGAATTAATTTTATTGGTTACGGCTTCAGATAGGTCTAAAGATCGTTTGGTGGGGAGAAACAATGATCAGGGAGTTCTACGTGTTTAAAAGGTCAGGAAACCCGGTATTTCATAAAAGCTATGGTGAAAAAAGAGTAGATGAGGCTCTTCTTTCTGGATTCCTTGCAGCAGTCTTCTCCTTCGCGAGGGAGATAGGGCATGGTGAAATACAAAGCATGGTGATGAAAGATACCGTCTTCGTATACGAGGTGGCGGGAGACCTTATATTCGCTGTTGCCGTAGACTTAGATGACGACGAAGAAACAGCGAGAGGCTTCCTTTCCCAAGCTATTTCGCTTTTCCCTGATTCTTACAAGGACGAGTTAAATGAGCGGGTTATCGATTCTTTTGGTAAAAACTTGGAGCCTTTAATTAGCAAGTACAATTCTCGGCTTATGGTTAAGGACGTTTTTTGTGCTCCGTTCCTGATTTCAGGCGATGAGAGCAACGATGAAATTTCTCTTGCCATGGTTTTCTTAATGCTGGAGAGGATGAAAAGTCAGAGGATTGGTTTACTTAAGAGAAGAAAAGTGTATGTCCGCTCTGTTGCCAAGATCCTTTGGCCTTTCTGGATTGTTCCTGCTGAGGTAAGGGGCTGCGTGATAGTGGATGGCTTGTTTAGGGATCCAATTATAATAAAGTGTTTTTCGCCTCCGGATTTGAAGGAAGAGGAGCTGGAGATGAGTTCAGTAAAAGACCCGTTGAAGGCGATTGATAGAATTGCTCGAAATTTGAAGGAGAAGGGTACATATGAGACCTTTTCTATACCTAGCCTAGTGGGACACGAGCATGCCCAAGAGTTGGTTAAATTTTTTGCTTATGCACGAACCTCTAAGGTTAAAGATGCAACCATTTTAAGTCCTATTGTTGATGAGGTTGAAGTCAACAATGTGAAGGAGAAGTTTTTGAATGTTTTTAAGGCCGTTAGAGAAAACGCTGAAAGGTTGAAAGCGTTAAGCGAAAAAGTTGTTAAAATAGCGGAGACACATATTAAATGGTTAGAAGAGGAAGAGTCAAGGATAGAAAAGGAATACTTAGAAAGGATTAAGAGACTTGAGCAGGAGATTGATGAGGAGAGGAGGAGAGCTGAGGAGGAGAAGAGCCAGATAAAAAAGGAAGTAGGAGAATGGGCTTGCCAGGTAGCAAGTAAGGAAGTTGAAAGCGTAAAGGAGCACGTGGCTTCACTTTCATCATCTATAATGAATGTTGCTGACTTCATTTCCAACGCGCTTAAACCAAGCGAGAGAGAGGAAATAGACAAATTAGGTTCTTTGGAGGAGTTAGTTTCGTTACTAGAAAGATTAAAGTCCGAGATGAAAGTTGTCGACGAGGACGTAAGGCATGCCGAGAGAGCGGTACGCTCAGTTATTAGTGAGGCACAGAAAAGGTACCAGTCTGTTGAACAACAAATCGAAAAGAAGATTTCGGACATGGAAAAAAAGGTTAATGATGTTAGGAGGGAAATGGAGGCACGACTTTCATCGATAAGTAAAGTTAAGGAAAAATATCGCGAAAAGTTGAAGGACATTTATAGTTACTTGGAGAGGCACTTGAAAACTCATGAGGCGGATATAGCTACATTAACTGGTTCCATGATTAATGGATTCAATCCTGAAAGACCAAGTCTCGTCTATATGACCACTTATGTAGCTGAGTTAAATGAAAATGGAGATACGCAAATAATACTGATATCGCCCGTGAGCCTTATCAAGAAGCCTGAGGAGAAAAAGATAGATGATGTAGTAGAGAAGTCAATGGCAAGTTTTCTGAAAAAGAGATTTGAGGAGCATTTAAGGGAGCACTGGTTCGCTGAAGAAGTTAAAAAGGCTCTGGCAGAAATAAATCTTCTTAAGCAGAAGGAGCTAGAGCCAAAAGTATATGATGGATTAAGCTCCCTTCTTAAGGAAGGATATATTACGAAGAAGGAATTTTCCATGATAAAGATGAACGTGATAGAGTTTTTCAGAGAGAAAACGAAGTGATTTTACGCATTAATTTTGATGATTTCATATGTTGTCGTTCTTTGGGCGGGTATTCTGCCGCAGTCTCTTATTATCCGTTCCATTTCACTTGGCGGAAGATACTCCCCACTGGTGGAGCCTGCTATTCTCGATATGTTCTCTTCCATTAACGTTCCACCCAAGTCGTTGGCGCCCGCGTTCAAGCAGAACTGGGCAAACTTCACTCCAAGCTTAACCCATGAAACCTGTAAGTTTCTTATTAAGTCGCCCAGCATTAACCTAGAAACCGCGTATACTTTAACATCTTCTAGCCCAGTTGCTCCTGGTCTAGATAGCCCTGTTTTATACAGGTTTGTTTTTTCGTGAATAAAGCTTAAAGGAACAAACTCTGTGAAGCCTCCCGTTGACTTTTGGATTCGTCTGAGGATGTCTATATGTATCGCTTTGTCTCTTTCACTTTCAACGTGACCGTACATCATTGTGCTTGAAGTCGGTATTCCGAGCCTATGAGCAGCTTTGATTATCCGCATCCATTCGGCAACTTTAATTTTGTGAGGACATATTATACGCCTAACTTTATCGACAAGTATCTCGGCAGCTGTTCCCGGCATCGAGTTCAGCCCGGTTTCCTTAAATGCTTTAAGCACCTCCTCCACGGTCACGCCAGAGTTGACTGAAGCATGCTTCACTTCCATGGGACTGAAGGCGTGAATGTGTATACTGGCCGAAACTTCTCTGACGGATCTCAAAATGCTCAGATAGAATTCTAAGTCTGCATCAGGGTGTAAACCACCTTGTATGCATACTTCTGTTGCACCAAGCTCAACAGCTTCTTGGACCTTCCTCTTCAGAGTTTCTAGGGGGGTAATGTATCCTTCAGGGGAGTTGGGTGGTCTGCTGAATGCGCAAAAAAGGCAGTTATTTATACAAATGTTAGTGAAATTTATGTTCCTGTTGATGACGTATGTTACAATGTCTCCTACTATACGGCGTCTTAGTTCGTCGGCGACATAAATCAGCGCGAAGAGTTCCTTACCTGTAACATTAAAGAGAGTTTCAGCTTCTCTAACTGTAATAAGGTGACCGTCTAAGGCCCTATCAAGTACGTAGCTTACCTCGCCGTCTATGACGTTTAGTAACTTTAAGGATATCTCCTCCTAAAGCCCTCTTCATCGAAAAGCGAGACAGCAACTTCGGCTACCATATCTGAGAGATACCCCTTTTTAATATACTTTGGGTATACGGGAAGCCTCTCTCTTAAGGTTGCATCTACACTTGCAACTGCTCTCTTGAGAACTTCAAGACTCGGCCATGGATCATGAGGATTAATGTAGTCTGGCGTTATGGGAGATATTCCTCCCAAATCGTTAGCCCCCATACGGATCAGAAAATCTATTTTTCCAGGGTTTAAGTTTGGCGGAATTTGCAAGCTAATATCATCTTGAAGCGTAATTCTTGCTAAGGCTACAACCCTTGAGAAGTAGTTGAAGCTAGGTGGAGGATAACTACTCATCGGAGTGTTCTTTTTCGGGGTAAAATTCTGAATGATAACTTCTTGAATGTGTCCATACTTCTTGTGTAGGGAACGTATTGCTTGAAGGCTTGCAACTATTTCGTCTAATGTCTCTCCTATCCCAACTAGGAGGCCTGTTGTGAATGGAACCCTCCACTTTCCAGCGTAGGCTATTGTGTCAAGCCTTAGCTTAGGCCTTTTTCCAGGGCTGCGTTCGTGAGGGCCGCCTGCACCACACAACCTTTTACCCACGTTCTCAAGCATTAACCCCATACTTGCGTTTACCTCTCTGAGAGCTCTAACTTCTTCTTCAGTAAGCACGCCTGGGTTACTATGAGGCAGGAGACCTAACCTGAGGGCTTCCAAGCACATATCATAAAGATATTCCACCATGGAGCTATAACCCATTTTTTGAAGCTCTCGCTGCACCGAGGGGTAAACTTCTTCAGGTTTTTCCCCGAAGGTAAACAATGCCTCCGAACAACCGACTCTTTTACCTTGTAGAAGTATGGATTTGACATCCTCGGGGTGAAGAAGGCGGGCGTCGCTTTCCCAAGGTTCTCTTCTAAAGCCGCAGTAGGCACACTTGTTTCTGCAGAGATTCACGAGTGGAATGAAAACGTTTTTTGAAAATGTTATAGTATCGCCGAAAGACCGTCTTCTTATTCTATCAGCCAGCCTGCCAACATCCTCTAAGTCCGTCCACCCACATTTTTCCAGCAATTATTTTGCCTCCTCGCCTTGGGAAATGAACCTAATATCTTCACGAAGCCAGCCTTCATGCCTATTCTTTCGATGGATTCCTTAACTTCAGGTTGCTCTATGTGTCCTTCAAGATCTATGAAGAAAATATAATCCCCCAGGATTTTCTTACTAGGCCTAGACTCTATCCTAGTGAGGTTAATGTTCCGTTCTTTGAACTCTTCTAGGACTTCACATAAAGCCCCTGGCCTGTCTTGGAGCAGGAAGATCGCTATAGATGTTTTATCTTCGCCCGTAGGCGGCATGTCCTTCATGCCTATAACCGCAAAGCGGGTCTCATTTGTCTGCTCATCCTGTATTCCCCTCGCAAGAACCAGTAGACCGTAGAGTTCTGCCGCCGTGACACTACTTATGGCTGCAACATCATGAGCGTCACTTATGGCTACCAGCTTGGCGGCTTCCGCTGTGCTGCTCGTCTCATAGAGGCGAGCATGGGGCAAGTTTCTAGCCAAGAAGTTTCTACACTGCGCCAAAGCCTGAGGGTGAGAGTAAACAGCCGTTATTTCGTTGAAGTCTATTTTCTCTTTGCCTACCAAGCTGTGTTCTACGGGCAGAATTATTTCGCCACAAAGTTTTACATTACTCCTGACGAGGAGGTCTAGAGTCGTCGTTACAGAGCCTTCCACCGAGTTTTCTATAGGTAGAACCCCCATGTTGGCATGCCCCTTCTCAACCATGGAGATTACTCCTGAAATTGTCGTTATGGGGACGAGTTCAGCGTCAACGTCACCGAAAAACTTTCTTGTAGCTTCCTCCGTGAACGTGCCTCTTGGCCCAAGATAGACGACCCTGAGGAGGTTTTTCCTGATCTCGCTCTCGATCTCTCTTCCTTTCTTGATTATCTTCATAAAGATGTCCTGTGTAAAGATCCAGTCTAAATTTTTTTCTTTAGATATCTTCTCAACCCGAGACATTATTTCCGCTTCTCTTTGCACGTCTTTTACGCTGAGTTTAAGGCGGGACTTAACGCGTGCTATTTCCCTGATAAGGTTCATTCGCTCTGCAAGCAACTCGATAATCTTCCCATCCAAATCATCAACCCTGCTCCTCAGCTCCCTCAGCAACTTCTCGTCAGACAATGGTATCCCCTACTGGAAAATCTTGGTTACACCACACAAGTTCTTTTTTAAAAGCTTTCCCGGGAACTCGCTGAAACAAAATCACCACCAAAAATTTAAGCTGAGAATTTTATTTTAGGAGGATCTTTTTTCTCCAGCTTTTTTTGCTGCCCTTATGACTTTTTTAAGCGTTTCCCCCTTGTCTCTTAGTGCTGTCTCTTCTATCATGGTTCCTTGCACTATCATGTCTGCGCCTGCCTCAACGACCTCCACTGCATCATTCTCCGTTCTAATTCCCCCACCTACTATGAGGGGTATGTCTATTGTTTTTGAGACCATGGAGATCATCTCATTAGGAACATGGCTACTTGCTCCTGACCCTGATTCAAGATAGACCACTCTGAACCCCATATACTGGGCGGCTAGCGCATAGGCAGCGGCTATCTGAGGTTTGTTTCTGGGCAGCAGGTTGGCCTCACTCATATATCCTACTGTTCCTCCAGGTTCAACAACTAGGTATGCCATCCCTATAGGTTCTAGCCCGTAAAGTTTAACTGCAAATGCACCCAGTGCTTGAGCTTTAGTTATGAAGTAAGGGTTCCTCGAGTTTAAAACGCTCATGAAGAATATAGCGTCGGCAAGTTTGGAGACCCCTGAAACGTTCCCTGGAAAAAGTATCACTGGCAAATCTGTTGCTTCCTTTATTTTTTCAATGGTTTCATCTAAGATCCCGAAAGCAGTTGACCCGCCTACCATTATAGCGTTCGTGCCCGCGTCATGAGCATGCTTGGCTATTTGCCCCGCAACTTCTGGAGGCTGTTTAAGAGGGTCGGGATCAATAAGGGTCAAGTGTACAATGCCTTCCTCTGAACGCACCTTCAGTAGGTAGTTAAAGACACGGCCGCGACTCATCAGCATCACCTATGATGACTCGGCAAGGATAGCATTCAAACATGAGAAATAAAAAACATTTGCCGCTTAAGTCATGCAGAACATGTTGACACTATGGCGATTTTTAATGGCTATTTTGCTTCAATTTTTCCTTTTTCTTTCTCTGATGGAAGTTGACTTTTCACGGAGAAGCCGGAACTAGTAAGGTAACTTGTAAGGAACGAGTCACAAAAAACGTGGCTAAAAGTTGATTGTGTCACAGATGCAGCTCTCATTAAGGAGCATGATTCGGGGGAGCAATTAAAACGATACTTTTTTCCATCCTGCTGGAAGAGAGGAAGGCCCAGCGCCTTCAAAATGAGGTTCAAATAGTTTATTACGGATACTTTATCTTTCCCGAAAGCTTTTTGGACGCGAAGTGCAAGTGACTGCCCCATCATTTCCGAGTAATCCTTTGCGCGTCCAATGTTATCGAGGAAACTGTAGGTTTTAACTATTAAGTCGAGGGTAAAGACCTTTAGGGCCTCTAGCAGCTCATCCTTAGAAAAGGACAAGCGTAAAACCTCCTTCCTTGATTCCATTTTAGCCTTAAATTCTGGATTTGTTGTTTGTCCTTTTTATTTCTTTGGTCTCAACTGTGAGGGCTACGCGTTTTCACTACTTTCCTTGATTTTTGTGATCAGCTCATCGTACGAATCCTTGTCTGTTTTTATTGTTAAGAAACCCTTAACGAGCTCCACACCATCGAGCTCTCTTATTTTTTCGAGTACAAGTCTGCGCATTTCGGATACGTCTTTGCACACGACTTTAACCATTAAGTCGTTGTCCCCCAGTAATCTGTGGATTTCTACTACTTCAGGTATTTCAGCCAAAAACTTTATGATTTTCTCTTCCTTCGCAGGGTTGATGTTGATTAGTACAAAGCCTTTCGTTATGTATCCTAGGGTCTCCATGTCCAGCTTCACGGTGAACTGTTTGATAACGCCTCTTCGCTGCAGACTTCTGACTCTGCTGTAGAGTGTCGGTTCTGAGACACCAAGCTCTTCAGCAACTTTCCTGAGGGGTTTTCGTGCGTCCTTACACACTGCTTCAAGAATTTTCTTATCCAACGAGTCCAGCTTAACTTTATTTCTCCTCAAATCGCATTTATTCCTCCTTTAATTATGTGATTTTTTCAACATATAATATTTGTAATTTGTCAAGAATCCTTTATTAAATTTCTTCTATTAATTTTTTCTGATAAAAACATTCCATTTATTGCAAAAATAATAATTTTTTTGCTAATTTTTTGCGAAATAAACAACATATTCACCATGCTTCATCCCGCTAATATTCAATAACGTACGACAGGAACTGGTAAGTATTTTTAATCTGAAAAAAGATGAGAGAATATTTAAAATTTTTTATAGGAAATTGAGGAGGCTAACAAAATTAAGACAGCATTAAAATAGTTTTAACTTAAGTAATGGAAGCATCAAAGCGAGATTGTTTCAAGGTCATGTGCAAGTATGACTTCACCATTAAAGAAAGCCTCAGCTTCCTTCACTAAGAGGTGTTCTCTTCCTTCAAGTGTCCAAGGCCAGTGGAAAAGCACAAGTTTTTTGACCCGCGCTTCACTTGCAATTCTTCCTGCGTCTCCTGCTGTGCTATGTTTAAGCATATGTGCAAGATGTCTTTCATTGTTGAGGAATGTTGCTTCATGAATTAGAACGTCGCAACCACGTGCTAAGTTAATCACCGAGTTGCATGGCGCCGTGTCACTTGAGTAACATATCCTCGCGTTTCCTTTCTCGACTTTTAGGGCAAATGTTTCAGGGTGATGATCCGTGGATGCGAACTTCACGTCTTCAAAGGATTCTTTATATTCGATGCTAAACGTTAATCTTTCTAGAGGTGTTCCAAACTCTTTCAAGAGGGAGAACACTAAGTCTTTTACATAACTTGGACCACTGACGATAAGAGGATTTCTTTTTCCACGAAGCCATAAGGTCCATATTAAAGTGGCTATTCCAGCCGAGTGGTCTAGGTGGCTATGTGTTATTATCACGCGTTTAATGGTGTCTAGAGACCCTGCTGATAAAAGTCTCTGAGTAGCACCCTCACCGCAGTCTACCAGCAATTCTTCGTCTACTAAGACTGATGGGAGACTTCTGGTCGGGGTCGGTATGCTGGCGGCAGTACCAAGAAACACTATTTCCAAGCGGATCACCAGTAAATTAAAAGAGGCAAGGGGATACTATTATTGTTTCTCAAATAAAAAGTGGTGACTTATATGAACTCTGAGAAGGAAATGAAAAAAATTTTAGATGGACTTATTGAGGGCGCCGGTATGAGGGGAGCGATCCTGACAACCAAAGAGGGATTCTCGAGGATGAGCGTCGGCAAGGTGGAGGAGAGTGCTGCGCCTATCCTTGCATCACTCTCGTCCATGTCTTCCCAAGTTCTTCATGGTTTCGCTAGGAAAGAATTGGATTACGTGTTAACGAAGTCTAAGACGACCGTTGTAATTAGTGTTCCTGTTGGAATGCGAATGAACTTGGCGGTTTTTGTCGACAGAGATGCTGTGGAGCTGGAGGGGATAGAAACACTAGTGTCTCGCGTTAAGGCAGCTTCCATCCAGTTGGCAGCCATAGAAGAGGCGACGAGTTACGAGGAAGGTAGCATACTATATATGGTTAAGAAGGAAATTCCGGAGGCGTTTATGGCTGCCGTTTTAACGATTGAAGGTATGCCTCTAGATGTCTACCCTTCATTAGATTATGTGACGTCAACAGGGATGCTAAGTGCTGTTTCGATGGTTTGCGACAAGCTTGCTAAAGAGGATGAAAGCGAGTACTCCGTTATAGTAGGCGATGATTCCATCATAATACTGTATAAGCTCCCACAAAGTAGAGTGCTAGCAGTAGGAGTAAGTAAAGAAAGGAAGATAGGAGAGTACCTTTTGAAGGTTAAAAAAATAGTGGATAATGTAGAAAAACTACTTACTGATAAGTGATTAAATAATTCCCACTCTTATTTATGTTCAACTATTAGAAAAGAAGCAAGAGAGGTTATTTAGTACTTAGTTTTTAGTGAATGCATAGTGGTGTAATGATGGAAAGCTTGCTTGTTGTTGGTTTTAACGCGAGACCTATAGCCGCTCAAGCGAGGATGTGCGGGTTTCGCGTCTTTGCTGTAGATTACTGGGGGGATGTCGACATTTACAGTTGGGTTGATGACGTTGCTGTGGTAAGGGAGCATGCCGGGTCTCATACCGATTTTGCCAAAGTAGCTGTCCAGTTATCCCATCAAATGGCTCAAAAGCACGATATCGATGGAGTTCTTATCGGAAGCGGACTTGACGACAAGTGGGATTGCTTGGAAAGAATACAGGAAGTTGCACCTATACTTGGGAATACACCTTCCATGATCAGGAAGGCAAGAGACAAAATAGAGCTTTACAGGGCATTAAGAACGAGGAAAATTAATGTTCCGGAAACAGTTGCTGTTGAAAATTGCGAGGAGGCTATTGTCGCCGCTCGTGAATTGGGATTTCCTGTTGTAGTGAGGCGGGAGGCGGGGGGAGGAGGACTTGGAGTGCATTTAGCCCGTAATAAGGAGGAGGTTAAAAAATTCTTCAACTTATGTAGGGGGGAAGGTAGGGTCATCGTTCAGGAGTACGTTGTAGGAGAGGACATAAGTGCTTCCGTTTTGAGTGATGGTAAAAGAGCTGTTACATTAACAGTCAACAGACAATTGATAGGAGTGCCTTGGCTTGGGGGGAAAGAATTCATTTATTGTGGGAACATAGTTCCTCACGAGTCGGAAAATGTTTGCAAAGTCGTAGGTAAGGTTGCTGAGGAAATATGCGAGTTTTTAGGACTCGTTGGTTCTAACGGGATTGATTTCATACTAAGGGAGGGAGAACCATTTTTCATAGAGGTTAACCCGAGATTTCAGGGGACAATGGAATGTGTATCCATGGTAACAGGAATGAACATTGTTGAAAAACACATCGAGGCATATCATGGAAATCTTCCAAGAAAAATCGACATTAAGGGGTTTGCTGTAAAGGGAGTAATATACGCTAAAAAGAAAGCAGTTATTCCTGACTTAGGCGATATGCCTTACATTTACGACATAACAAAGCCGGGGACAGTAGTCGACGAAGGGGTTCCTATATGCAGCGTTCAGCTCACTGCACCTACTCCTGAACAATGCGTAGAGAAGCTTAAAGAAATAACTAATAGAGTTTATAGCAAACTGAGATAGATGAAAATTAGTAGGAGTTCATTCGGTTCTCAACGTTCTCTCTTCATTTCTATGAATTCCTCCACCCATTGGCGAGCTATGTGGTCTGGGACCTGCACTGGCGGATGTTTGAAAGCATAAGACGATATACTTATCAATGGTCCCGAGATGCCTCGGTCTAGTGCAAGCTTAACCGCTCTTATAACATCTATGACTACTCCCGCACTGTTCGGTGAGTCTTCGACCACAAGCTTTACATCTATTGTTACCGGCCTGTCTCCAAACTTTTTCCCATCAATTCTTATGTAGCAGATTTTTTTATCTCCAAGAAAAGGAACATAATCTGACGGCCCTATTCTAACTGGAAACTCGTAAGGTACAAGGCTGGTTACAGCCTCTGTCTTGCTTATGCGCTTAGTCTTCAGCCTTTCCTCGACTGTCATATTGAGGAAATCCGTGTCTCCGCCTATATTTAGCTGATAGGTACCTTCTATCTTTACTCCTCTGTTTATTAGTAAGTCTACTAGTGTCCTGTGTAGGATTGTGGCCCCTATTTGGCTTTTAATGTCGTCTCCAGCTATAGGCAATCCTGCTTTTTCAAACTTGTCAGCCCATTCCGAATCTGACGCTATAAACTCGGGAATGCAGTTTACAAAAGCACACCCAGCATCAATAGCTGCTTGCGCGTATATTCTGGTTGCTTCGTAACTGCCAACCGGAATAAAATTTATCAGCATTTCCGCTCCGGAGTCTTGAAGAGCCGATGCGACGTCAACTGCTTCCATCCCATCTTTGTCGTATGTGTAGAATGCGTCTACCATATGAGGAGCTACGCCGTCGGATATAGGCCCAGGAAGCACTTCTACGCCTAATTTTGGAACATCCGCAAACCTTACGACGCAGTTAGGCTCAGCGAAGATTGCTTCACTAATATCCTGCCCAATTTTATTTTTATTAACATCGAAGGCACATACGAACTCTATGTCTCGAGGGTAGTAGCCTCCAAAGTCAACATGCATAAGCCCAGGAATATTGTCTTCTTTCTTGGCATTTTTATAGTAGTATACCCCCTGAATTAGCGCAGAGGCACAGTTGCCAAGACCAGCAATGGCTACCTTGATCCTTCCCAACAACCGCCACCTCGCGAAAGTATAACATAGATACTAGAAAAATTTTATTTAAGTAAAAACTTTTTTAAACACAGTCAAACTGACACTACTAATAGGAGTTTTTGTTTTTAAAAGTTTCTTTTTCCTCCGAAGTTAATAAATGAATGTTAGATTTAGGATAATGGAAGTTGCGTGAATCCGCAAACTATATTTTCATGGCAATCTCTGTCGATTCGCGGACTGCTTCAAGCGCTTTCCTCGGATTCACACAGTCGCCCACAGCGTATAATTCAGCTACTTTTCCTTTGAGTTGCTTTACAAGCTCGTTGTTTGGCTCTGCCCCTACGGCTATTATTACTGTATCCGCCTCAAAGAATTGCTCTCCATTATTGACCACTACGCCATCATCTGTTATCTCGTCCACTCTAGCGTTCGTTACGATTCGCACTTTTCTTAGTTCCAAGCTCTGCCTAATAGTCCACCTGGTTGTTAGCCCTATGTCTCTTCCAATCCTGTCCATCATTTCAACTATTACTACATCTCTGCTCTTTCTTAAAAGCTTCAAAGCTCTTTCAGGCGACATAGCCCTCCTCTCTAGGAGGAAAACCAGCGTTTCAGGATCTAGTGAGCCATCATCGGTAAGGTAGAGGGCAGTTTCGCATCCAACTCCTCCACCACCGACTATGACCACCTTTTCTCCGGTAAAAACTTTTCCAGCAAGCACATCGTGAGCGTATACTACGTTTTTCTTTTCTATTCCAGGAATCTTCGGTCTTATTGGCCTAGCCCCGGTTGCAGCGATTACAACGTCCGGTTTTATCTTTTCAACCAGTTCCGGGGTAACTTCAGTGTTGAAAATCACCTTTATTTTAAGTTTTTCCACTTGTCTGCAAAGATAATCAACAAAGGCTTTGAACTCCCTTCTTTCCTTGGGGGCGCTTGCCAGCAGTAGTTGGCCGCCTAACCTGTCCGTTTTTTCATAGATTACAACGTCATGTCCCCTCTTCTTTAGTATGATTGCCGCTTGCATTCCCGCGGGGCCGCCTCCGGCTATAAGAACCTTCTTCGGTTTTGCTACTGGTTTAAGCTCGAGTTCTTTTTCCCTCCCGGCTGCGGGGTTAACAAGACATGTGACGGGTTGCAACATGAAGACGTTGTCGAAACACCCTTGAGTGCAAGCGATACATGGCCTTATTTCGTCAAATCGTCCTTCAGCAACCTTCAAGACGAATTCTGGATCCGCTAGGAGACCTCTGGCTATTCCAACTAGATCAGCTTTTTTTCGTCTAAGAATGTATTCAGCAAGTAGTGGATCATTTATCCTGTTGCATGCTATTACCGGTATCTCGACAGCATCCTTTATGTTCTCAGCCAAGTAAACGTATGCTCCTCTGGGGACGTTCATGGTTAACTGGGGGATTGTGGTTTCATGCCACCCTCCGGTGACGTTTATTACGTCTACTCCTGCATCCTCAAGCTTAGCGGCAAAGACCTTTATTTCGTGAAAGTCGTTTCCTCCTTCCATGAAGTCGTCTCCGCTGACCCTAAAAATAACGGGGAAGTTCACGCCCACTTTCTCTCTTACGTGCTCCACGACTTCAAGAGCAAACGTCATCCGTTGCCTTAGATTTCCCCCATATTTGTCTATTCTTCTGTTAGTCAGTGGAGAAAGGAACTGACCTATTAGGTATCCGGCGGACGAAAGAATTTCGACGGCATCAAAGCCAGCTTCCTTAGCTCTTCTCGCGGCCTCACCATAGTCTTCTATCGTCTGCTCAATATCCTCCAATGTCATTCTTTTCGGAATTTCCCTTGTCAACTTGGATGCTATTGATGAGGGGGCATGAGCCTTATCGCCTATGAGCATGGAGAAAGCATATCTCCCCGAGTGGTATAGTTGAGCTGCTATTTTAGCTCCATGAGACTTGACCTCCATTGTAAGCGCCTTTAGTCCGGGAATGAACTTATCGTCGGAGATGCCTATCATTGATGGAGCGCCCATGGCAAACTTGTTTATGTAACATCCGCCTACTATTATCAGACCAACTTGGTTTTTTGCCCTTTCAACGTAGAAGTCTATTAGTCTTCTTGTGACATGTCCATTTTCACAGTAACCCAAATGCATTGCAGGCATTACAACTCGGTTACGTAGCGTCACACTCTTTACCGTTATGGGTTCTAGAAGTTTCTCACATGAGAAAGGCATAATATCACCTTTTCTTTCGGTCGTGGTCTATTGCCGGGAACATATATTTAAAGTTTCAGAGGGAAAATATTAAAGAAATAACTTTAATAACAAATGTAGCTTAAATTGCGATTAGGAGGGAATGTTATTGCATCCGTCTATTGGAACCATTTGCGTTAAAAGAGGATTCATGAAAATGCAGAAACACGGTGTCATAATGGACGTTACTAATGTTGAACAAGCACAGATTGCTGAGGAGGCGGGAGCAGTTGCTGTGATGGCTCTCGACAAGTTACCTTACGATGTCAGAAAGGCGGGGGGCGTTGCTAGGACAGCTAGCTTGAAAGTTATAGAGGAGATAATGGATCATGTTTCGATACCAGTTATGGCTAAGTGTAGAATTGGACATGTTTACGAGGCAAGGGTGCTGGAGGAGTTGGGTGTTGATGCAATAGATGAATCTGAAGTTTTGACTCCGACTGATGAGAAGAGACATATTTGGAAGTGGGATTTTAAGGTTCCTTTCGTGAATGGTGCAAGGGATCTCGGCGAGGCGCTGCGAAGAATAGAAGAAGGAGCGTCTATGATAAGAACAAAGGGAGAAGCAGGGACAGGCAATGTCGCCGAGGCGGTACGCCACATGAAACTTGTGAGGAACGAAATAAGAAGAGTAAAAAGTGTAGTTGAGGAGGAGGACTGGCAGGAAATCATTGCTTTGGCTCGCGAGTTTAGGGTCTCATACCAATTGGTTTATGAGGTTGGAAGGCTTGGAAGGCTACCTGTTGTTAATTTTGCTGCAGGCGGTATAGCCACTCCTGCTGACGCTGCTCTAATGATGTCACTTGGTTGTGATGGAATATTTGTCGGGTCAGGAATTTTTAAGTCGAATGATCCCATGGAGCGGGCGAGGGCAATAGTTTTAGCGACATCATTTTGGGATGACCCGGAAATTGTGGCTGAAGCTCAAAAAGCGATAGATGAAAGAAA
>JAHLWX010000005.1 GCA_019057675.1 Candidatus Jordarchaeum sp. LHC_1308 | reverse complement strand
GGTTTGATTGAGGTGAAGCTACTCTAGCTGGCTGGATCAGTAACCCTTATTTATATCTAAAATACTTTACAGTTATCAAATCTAGTTTGAGGGCGTGGAGGCTGCTCTTTGCCGAGGATACATCACGCTTTAGGAGTTCATTTCCATCAGCCACCCGAAAACATAAAGTTTCTTCTTTCCGTTAATCGGGAGGAAGCGCTGAGTATTCTTCGTTGCTACACCAGGCCACTAAGACACCTGTCTAACCGTGCTGCTGCGGTTAACATGAGCATTTCTGGCGTGCTCATTAATCAACTGCTCAGCGTCCACGTTGACGGCTTGGAGGAAGAGCTACATGTTGTCCTGAAAAAATACGCTTCCCTTCCGAACGTCGAGGTTTTGGCGACGGGATTTTATCATCCCGTGTTCCCGCTCATCCCTGAAGATGACTGGAAGCCTCACATCACAAGATGGGTTAGGCTTGCTGAGCGGGTTGGCTTCAAGTTTAACGGCTTTTGGCCTCCTGAACTTGGCTTCACCATGACGATGATTCCTGTCCTCTCAGAGATGAAATTTAAGTATGTCGTGGTTGATGGACGATACATTGAAGGGTGTGGGCCTGATGGAGCCTATAGGCCTCACGTCGCCGAATATTCCGGGGCTGAAATCACCGTCATTCCTCGTAATGAGCGTTTCAGCAGAATATTAGCTGGAGGAATCGATGCAGCCTCATTCGTGAAGGCCCTCAAATCTGAGACGTCAAGGTTCAGGGGAAATCTGCTCGTTACAACATGGTTTGATGGCGAGAACGGAGACTGGATCAGAGGGACGCCGTCAGGCAACTTCTGGGACTCCTTCTTCGAGTCATATGTTTCACTCCTAGAGGGGGACGGCGGCATCGCATTAACCTCCATCTCAAGCTTCCTGCGGGAGAATCCCCCCGAAGATCGCGTCAACGTTAGGACAGGGGCTTGGAGGACTTTTTCTAATGACGGAGAGTTCTTCACTCAGTGGGTGGGTTTAGAGGAGCAGAGACGCGCCCTCGCAAGGGTTTGGGAGGCCAGCCTGCGGCTGAAAAAAATTAGAGCTTTAATTGGGAATGGTGAAAGTAGCTGTGCTGTGGAGTTGCAGGTGGCGGAAGAGCATCTCCTCAGGGCCCAGACGAGCTGCAACTTTTTCTGGGAAGATAAATGGCTCCACAAGGTGTACGAGGAACTACTTCTCGTTGACCTTCACCTTAATCAGGTTGCAGAGAAAGCTGGTCTCGTTAAAGGTTAACCTAATGGAGGGATTGGGATGATGTCGTTTATTAGTAGGCATTGGCGTTTGTCCGTCAGCTTGGTTGGCGTTATGCTGGCTTTCGAAGCCTCACTTGCACTTATTTCAGGCTCCTCAACACTGACATACTACATCATAACGATGGGTTGGCCCGCTCTTATACTAATTCCTTCTCTAACTTCCCCAATGACGGTTGTAAGCATGTCTCTCTTAGGAGCAATGGGATGTATACTGATCCTATACGTGGTGACAAGCTACATTGAGGCATCAGCATTGACGAAAAAGGTTCTCGTAGCCGCCTTCTTGACCGGAGCAGCCTACCTCTTTTTCCTTTCACTAGCGAGGATTGAGCTATCATCAAACGTCACCCTCATCAAAGTTTTACTTATGTCGTCAGCCCTCCCATCAGGCCCGTACATGGCAATTATAGCCGTAATGTTCCAGCTTTATCCTCCCTCAGGCTATGGAGTGTCGCTCGGGTTGAGAGCTGAATTTCAGTTTGCGTCCATTAGCGGAAACCTCCTCCTAGTCTCCTCACTCTTCCTTCTCCTTCTGGGATTCCTTTCCTCTCTTTCGATCTTCTTGGAGGGGTGGAACATTGACAGGAAAGTCTTCTACGTAACGGGAGCCATAGCGTCATTTCTGGCAGCCTTCTCAGAGTTCACGTCACCTTTATCAATTACATGGCGGGAGCTAAACGCAGGATACCTTATTCTCCCGTACTCTTTGTTCGGCGGCGATCCACAGGTGGAAGGTGCAGCCCTTCTCCTGCTAGCCTTAGCACTTGCAACCCTTGCATTCTCACAGAGAACAATGCCCAAGGCTGAAATGCTTTTCACGCTGATCATAGCTGGCATCTACGCGTCATCCCTTGTGTGCAGCGTGGTTCTCATGGGCGAAGCCGCGCTCCTCACGATTTTCCTGCTGGCCCTCAAGGTGGTCGCCGGCGTCTTCATACTCCTAGTGGTATTCCTCCAGATTACAGGGATCTTGAAGTAAAAAGAAATAAGTTAGAAATATATTCATATATACTTATTTACTTCGGGAATTTTGCGATGAGTTTTTAGGGATAAGACATAATTTTTATAGTTGTATTGCAAAAAATTATAATGGTGGTCTGAGTTGTCGTTTTTTCCCATCTTCGAAGTCCATGAGGAACTCAGCAAACTGATTAAGGAGCCATTCAAGGGGTTCGTGCTGGTTGGAGAAAGCGGCTTCCTAGTCGATACAAGCTTTGACGACAAGGAAGAAATAAACAAGGCAGTCATGGTCGCGAACTGGTTGAAGATATCTCTTGACAGGATCAAGTCGGAGCTGAAGCTCAAGGATGGCCATGTAAACATGTTGATGTCCCTGGGCGGCGTCAGCTACTTTTTCCGTCAGATGGGAAGCGAAGTCTACGCGGTTTTCGTCTTGGATGGAACTGCCACTCCCCCCGTGCTGGGAAGAGAAGAAGAGTTAACTCTTCAGAAAGTCGAATTTTTGATCGAGGGTAAGCCCGTGGAGCAAGTTGAAGCCGCTGCCATAGAGCATCCGACCATGCTGCTGACGGGCAGAGCTGGAGACCCGTATGAGACTGCTGAAACGGCGCTGAAACTTTTCAGGGACGCTGTTTCAAAGATAGAGGCCGGCTTGAAGGGAAGCTCTTTGCTGAGCGACCTCAACACGCTTGCTACCGCTACGCAGCGCCTTGAAGGGACCTTAAGCTCCTTCAAGCGAATCCTAGACCAGCTGGGAAGCTACTCGCGGGACATATCTAAGCTCAGCGAGCTAACCTCTTCCCTTACAAGCGCACTAGATTCCATGAAGAACTACTCGGAAAAACTTTTGGATATGCTTGAAAACGTTAGAGAAACCGTTGTTTCGTCTAGAGCCTCCATAAAGCCTTCCTTCGTAGAAGAAATAATAAATAAGTTAAAGGCTAGCATTGAACAGTCTTCATGCACCAGCGAAGCCGCGGAGAAACTCAATGAATCCGTCAAGCGGTTGGTTGAAAACATAGGCTACGTTCACCCTGCACTCTACGAGATGAGATCTTACTACAGGCTGTTCAAAGAGGCCTCTCCTGAAGATTACGAAGTCCTCAAGAACGAGTTTCTGGCTTCAATTGAAAGGTGGAAAATGCGTCTCATATCCGTTGAGAGGGTTCTTTCAAGCTAGCTCCCCGGAAAAAGACGGGTAGGTTACTTTCGCCGTGACGTCCTTACCCTTAAGCCTCATGATAACCATGCTTATCCTATACATTACCTCCAAAAGCTCTCTTTCATCATCGTAATCTAACAACTTCAAGTAGTCCTCGATCTTACCCCCCTTTTCCAGCATCATGAAGAAGCAGTCCACCACCCTCTCAGCGGAGAAGTGCCTCTTTTCCTCGGCAAGCCTAACATAATTGTTCACCAATTCTGAGAAATCTACTTCAACGATGTCTTCTTCCTCAATGACCTCTAACTCCACTAAGTTTTTTCCTCCTCTTTTCGAAAAATATGTTCTGCCAGCTCTGTCAATAAGTAGTAACCCGTCTCCTTTTCCTAGTGGGAAAGAGTATCCAGCAACTATTTCGACGCCTCTTTCCTCTCCCATGCATTCGAACTCCTCCCTCTCAACTCTGCGGGGTATGCTTGTCGAGTCTATTGTGGTAATTATGTAGTCTAGCCCAAGCTCTTCCGCTATGGCTCCGCATAGAAGTATAGCACTAAGGGCGGCATCTATCTCCCACTGACCCGCGCTCTTAACCTCCCCTTTCCCCTCCATCAGCCTTCTAAAAACATTATATGCTTTCTTAACTGAGAAGGACGATCCCCTCTCCCTCGCAGCCTCACCATAAAACTCGAGGAAGCTACTCAGGTCGACGACGAAGTCCTCCCCGCTTGCTATGCAGGGCATACATGCGACCACATCCTCCCCCCTGTAAACTCTGACCTCCCCAACTTTCATCAAGTCCCTGTCCACGGATACGCTTAACTCCACGACCTCTCCGCCGAAGGGGACACGCAGTCCTTCAGAGCAGCGAGGAGTAAAAAGCACTTTTTCCCCAACCTCCCTAGCAACCCCCCTCCGGACAAACGACCTGAGAATCCTGACGGCGTTCCTACGCGGGATTCCTGCGGCTTCTGCAAGTTCATCCAGAGTGGTCTCCTTCATCGAGCGAAGAAGAAGATAGACAAGTAGCTCCTTCGGATCCCTCAATAAATCCCTCCTTAATCAACTCCGAAAACCCAGCGATGAGAAACACTTCATGCTTCATCTCTCGCTGCAAGTCTAATATAGTTTACGGGCTTAGCGCGTTTTAACATTAAATGCGAAAACGCTAGTGTGGCTTAAGTTGGCTCAACAATTTTTTTAAACAACCTCGTTTATCTATTATTCTAAAACAGCATAAAAAAGGGCTTTTCCATGTCAAACATTAACTTCGTGAGGAGAAACCGCCTTCTAATATACTTAGTAGTCCTCGTTGCCAGCTGGTTTACATTCACAGCAATGGGCGAAGTCTTAGCCAGCATCTACATGATAGTCCCCGTCCCCTTCTCTGAGGACTACATATGCTACAATGCGTTCCTTTCATGGGGCCGAATTACGAGCTTCTTCCTTACTGGGAGTGCAGGCTCAATACTGCTATTTCTTGTTTTCCGTGACGTGGTCAGCCAGCCGCCGGAAACGAAGACCGCGGCAAGATTCAAGCTCATCGGAGAGATCATCTTCATAATGTTCCTCTTCCTCTTCCTGAGCGGGCTGGCAATGAGGTATACTGGGAACGAGCTCCACGTCTACATATCCCTATCCCCGCCTTCCATCCTTCTTCCAGTCACACCACAAGCAAATACCTACCTTCTAGTTTACTTCTTCGACGAGGTGCTAGGACACAAGCTCATCTATCTTGGAGTGGTTGGCTTCATCGTATCAGTTACCGTTCTCCAGAACTACCACGGCTACATGTGGCACTTCAAGCAAGCCGAATACGTTTTGTACGGTGTTCTCGGCCTTCTCTTCGGAGCAGGAATCGGGGCCAGTTCCGTGGAGGGACAAGCAGCCTTCGAAATCCTTCTATTCTCAGTCTCATCATTTATAGTGATGTTATACTCCTTGTTGACGGGAAGAATAAGATTCACTGAAAGGCACCAAGAAAAAGTTCGTTCAAATCCCTTTTACGCATTCTCACTCCTGTTCTTTCTGGGATCTGTCGTAGCAATCTTGGCGTGCGGAGTATACTTCGGGCTGAAACCCTTTTACCCATTCTTCACCCAGCCATCCGAGAAATACATGATACTTCAAAGAATTATCCTTCTTGCGTTACAATAAACATCGCACGAATCCATCAGAAGAACCATGTGGCCCGTAAACTTCAAGCATTTTTTAAATCCTCGTTTACTCGCACGTCTTCTAAAATCCTATTGACCTTTTGAGGAAGAGGGTGATGTATTGAGGGTTGCAGTTCACGGATCTGACTGCGACGGAATAATATCAGCAGCTCTAATCCTCATAAAGTACCCTGATGCGGAGATTATCTTCATAAATAATCCCCGGGAAGCCTACTCTATCGATGAGCCGCTGGATCTCGTGGTTGACTTGCCAAAAACCCCGAACTGTAAGGTTAACATAGACCATCATGAAAGCAATTACCGCCGACTGAGTGAGGAGAAGCGCCTCACGGAGAGAGACATGGTTTCACCGTCCGCTCCAGCTGCCGCTAAGCTGGTCGCCGAGTACTTCGATATTAAGGGTGGCGTCGCCGACAAACTGGTTGAAATGGCTGTTGCCGCAGACACGGGCAAACATACCGAGGAAACATTGAAGCTTGACAGGGTGATAAAACTCCTCCACAACGACGATGAGGGCAGAGTGAGGCTTGCTAGGATCTTGGCTGAAAAGGGAGCGGACTTCATCGATGACGGGTGGTTCAAAGAGCAGTACGCGAAGTTGAAGGATATAGAGAAGCTGGATGAGCGGCTCAGCAAGGTGGTAGAGCTCCTAGGCGACCTTAAGGGAGAATTCGTGTTCGTAGACGAGGAGGGCGCCGTCCCCCACTATGCGGCGAAAGACATAGCTCACAAACTGTTGGCTGGTGGCTGCGACACGGTGGCTGTAGCATACGGTGATCCTGACAGCCCGAGGAAGCTCAAGATCTCAATAAGGGTCGGTGAAGGCAGCAGTACTGATGCGAGAAAAATAACTGAGCCCCTCGGCGGGGGAGGACACGCCAAGGCTGCAGGTGTAACGCTCGAAACAAAGGACGTGCTAATGCTTCTCCGCAAACTTGCAGAGTTATCGCCAAGCCGAAAGGTAACATACGTGAGGCTTCAACCGCCCGAATAAAGAATAGCACAATAGCACTATTCACTTCTGTAAAGAACGTCCTCGGCGGCGCTCATAGCTTCCCAAGTTTTCGAAGGGAATTCCATATCTAACAAGCACAGGGAGAGAGCTAGAAGTACTTGCAGTAATTTTCCAGGTTGCGCGTTGTAGCCCATGTGCCCAAGCCTGAAGACTCTGCCTGCCAGCTTACCCCAGCTTCCAGCTATCATGACGCCGTACTTTTCCTTCAAACGCCTCCTCAGCTCCTCCTCGTTCAACCCCTTCGGCGCCTCGACGGCTGTAACCGTATCGGAGCAGTATTCTTCTTTTCTGGGGAAAAGCTTTAACCCCATCGCCTTAACCCATTCACGTGCAGCCTTCGCCACTAACCTATGCCTCCTGAAAACGTTTTCCAACCCCTCCTCCAAGAGCATACTGCACGCTTCATCGAGGGCGTAAAGCAAGGAAACAGAGTGCGTGTAGGGGAAAACTCCCTTCTCAAACCACCAGTCCCGCCAAGTTAAAAGGTTCAGGTAGAACCCATTCCCCCTCCGCTCCTCAATTTTCTCCCAAGCTCTCTTACTTATGGACATTATTCCAAGCCCGGGCGGCGCGCTTAGACACTTCTGGGAGCCAACTATGCAGACGTCAACCCCCCACCCGTCAACTTCAACGGGTACACCTCCAACGCTACTGACAGCATCAACTACCAATACCACATCATTCTCCCTGCAAACCTTCCCTATCTCCCTAAGCGGGTTAAGAGTCCCGCTCGGAGTTTCACAGTGCACAAGCGTCGCAACTCTAATGTCCCCCTCCCGCCCCAGAGCCCTGTCAACCTCCTCCGGAGAAACTACGTCGTCGTAATCAACTCTCACCTCGACGGGCACGCCGCCATACGCTTTCACAAAGTCGATGAAGCCATCCCCGTAGACTCCCGAAGTCATCGTTAAAACTTTCTCACCCGGCTCAACAAGGCTCAGAACGGCGGCCTCAAGTCCCATGATCGCCTCCCCCGAGTGGACAATAATGTCCCCCCTAGTGCGCATTATCCTCCTCAGTTTTTCACAGAGCCCTTCATAGAACTCGGCGAAGCTCTCATCTAGGTCGGGGTTCTGTGGCTCCCTCAACATGGCTCCAAGAACCCTTAAGGGAACCTCGGTGGGTCCAGGAGTGAACGTCAGCAAGACTCAAACCTCCACAATTAATCGTATATCCTTCTCTATTTAAGTTATAACTTTAATTCTTCGTTCGTCCAAATTCGTTCTCAAAATCCAAAGGTCACATCATCAGTCCGCAACGAATGGGCAGTATGAAGAAAACCCCAACACCTTCTCATGGAGCCACGAGAAAGATGCGTGTCAATGAGAAACGAAAAAAGAGCCAGCTAATCTAACTCTTAAAGTCACGAGAAATTTTTAAAGAGCTGGATTTCCTCCTTTTAATAAAGAGGTTAAGGAGCGATTTTCCTTGGAAAGTGGTGCGGAGCAGAGTGGCGGGGACGCTGATGCATCTGGGGGTTCACTACGCGCCATAATTGCCAATAGAATTAAAGGTGAGGCTCACGCACTTTACTCCAGCATCTGCTCCCTAAGGAAAGTAGCTCGCTCCGAGGTTTTTCGCCTCCGCCTAAAAATTTTCTTGCTGTCAGTTATAGTCGGCGTGCTAGGCGGCATCGGAGCCATAGCACTGCGTTATGCCATTGATTACTTAACCGAAATCTTCATGCTTTTACCTCAGACCTTTGGCCGATACTGGGTGGTGGTGCTGCCGGCGATGGGCGGCTTCATGGCGGGGCTCATAACATACAAATTTGCACTTGAGTCGAGGGGACATGACGGTGTAGCTGAAACAATGAAGGCGGTCTCCATAGGATCAGGGGACATAAGAAGCAGGGTTCCATTAACGACAACCCTTGCGACAGCCCTCACTATAAGTTCTGGAGGGAGCGCTGGAACCGAGGGGCCAATAATCCAAATATCAGCTGGCCTCGCTTCGACTATTGCAAGGCTTTTCAGGCTCGACGTTGAGCATAAGAAGCTGCTCGTCGTCTGCGGAGCAGCAGCCGGCCTCAGCGCGATGTTCAACGCTCCTATAGGCGGCGCCCTCTTCGGGCTCGAAGTAGTTTATCAGGGATTTGAGTTCCCGGCGGTCATACCCATCCTCCTATCTTCGGTAGTAGCTACAGCTGTGTCGGTCGCAGCAATAGGTGACAACCCGCTCTTTAAGCCTCCACCATTCACATACCACTACCACGAAGTCTTCTTCTGCTTCATCTTAGGCGGCATAATAGGCCTGTTAAGCGTCCTATGGGTTAAGGGCTTCTTCACCATAGAGGACATACTTAATCACATAAATCTCTCAGGATACGTGAAGCCATTACTGGGCGGAGCACTCGTAGGACTCATAATCTACTTTCTACCACACGTTGGAGGAGAAGGCATATGGGTCATTAAGAGCGCTCTCTCGGGCAGAATAGCCGTTGAGATGCTCCTCATCATAGGAATACTCAAGATACTAACCTGTGGAGTGACGCTGGGAAGTGGCGGGAGCGGCGGCGTCTTCATACCGTCAATGTTCATCGGCGCAATGTTCGGCGAAGCATTCGGGCTAATAATGAACACATTGGCTCCCTCAATATTTTCAGAGTCCACGCTCTACGCTGTAGTCGGAATGGCTGCAATGCTGGCTGCAGCCTGCCGAGCACCCCTAACAGGGATAATGATGTCTGCTGAGATGATGAAGGACTACACGATGATCCTTCCACTGACGGCTGGATGCGTGACAAGCTACTTCATAAGTCGCCTCATGATGAAAGAAAGCATATACACAATGGGCCTATTCAGGAGGGGAATAGATGTTTCCCTCGAGCTGAGAAAAGACCTCCTCGACTACATTAGGGCTGGGGAAATAATGAGCACCAGTGTAGTCACGCTAAACCCGGACATTTACCTGTTTCAAGCCCTGGAAATAATAGAACGGACAGGGCATACTGGTTACCCCGTGGTCGCTAGCGACGGTAAACTGGTCGGAGTAGTAACATTCAAGGACGTGATCAAGGCGATGGAAGAAGGCAAAGAAGATTACAGGGTAAAGGACGCCATGAGCAGGAATCTGGCGGTTGCCTACCCCGACGAGTCGGTCAGGCAAGTGCTTGACAAGATGGTCGAGCACGGCGTCGGCAGAATCCCCGTAGTTGACAGAAACAACCCGACTAAGCTGTTGGGCATCATAACTAGGTCTGATATACTCAGAGCCCATGAGCTTACCTTCCTATGCCGACTAAGAGGGAAAGAGAGCGAGGAACTACATATGTTGCTGAATAAAATCGAAGAAGAGAGGGTACATGAACTCTAAGTGAGCCTCCTAAAGTGTTTTCCAAACAATGGGCTTTCTCTTGTTTTAGTTGTCGTTTCAATAGCCTTCACCCTGTTGCTCTAAAACCTCCTCAAATTCCATTCACCTGTTCTTGGGGCTACTGAGCGTCTTGAGATAATGCTGAATAATCGTTTCAGGCTGCTTATCGAAGGAAGAGTTGTTGAGAGAATTAATCACGTGGGGGCTAAGGCCTCGTGAGACCATAAGTTTTTTATGGAGGCGCAATTCCCGTTATGTATGCTTGTTCATAACGGAGGTGGCGTGTTGCCTCCACATTGGCGGAAGCCAACCATAGCACTCGTAGCCCTAGTGATAACCCTGACGTTTCTCTCCCTATACGGCTTCTACATGCAGGAGCACTATCGGGGAGCTTCATCAGGCCGTGTAGATGTTCACGTGCTCTGCGCGGGGAGCTTAACCAAGATAGTTAGTGAGCTCGTCGAGGCTTTCGAAATGGAGTACCCATACGTGAAAATACACATATCAGCTCACGGATCCCTAGAGTGTGCCCGCCTCGTTAAGGCTGGAGCACAATGCGACTTGATCCTCGTCTCGGACTACAAAGTAATAAAGGACGAGTTAGCTGGAAGCTATGCTCCCGGATCTACGAAAAGTTACTGTGACTGGTGGGTCATCTTCGCTAGGAACGAGATAGTGCTAGCGCTCGCGCCTGGAAACCCGGCTGGGCTCAACGAGAAAAACTGGTACTGGAAGCTTGCCGATCCAAGCCAAGTGAAGAAGTGGGGTAGAGCGAACCCTGACAGTGACCCTTGCGGCTATAGGACGCTCATAGTGTTCAACATATGTGACACTTACTACCTAGAGCGCAAGAACGAGTTCCCAGGGTACCCTGAAATCGGGATCATGAGCACCTTATACCTGGCCAATCCCGGAAACGTGTTCGTGGCGGCGAAGGAGTTCGACTTGATGGTCGCCCTCCAAACAGGGCAACTCGACGCAGGATGGACGTACCTTTCCTTGGCAGAGGAGTTCGGCCTCCCCTACATAAGGTTACCTGAAAACGTCAGTCTAGGCGCCCCGTCCAGCGAGTTCAACGAGTGGTACTCGCGCTTCACCATAACAACGGAGAGCGGGAAAACTTACCGTGGATCATCGATATCATACGCCGCCTCCATCCCTTCTACCTCCAAGAACCCGTACTGGGCCACAGCCTTCCTGCGCTTCACCCTGACGAAGGGTGCATCCATCATGGAAAGGAACGGTCAGCCGCCTGTTTCTCCCCCACTACTCATGGGTGACGCCGCGTCTACACCTCCTCAGATAAGGGAAGTATGCGTGGAGGGTTAACGTTGAAGCCGCCAGAAAAAAATGAAGTTAAACACTTTAGAGGGAACTTCTCACTATTCCCTGTCTCCATGGCTGTATTGGGACTGTCGTTCCTCGTCTTCATGTTTCTCGCCCCTCTTGGAACGCTAATCTACTCCTCGCTTAATCCCCTATATGCAGACCCCGCTGTGCCCCAGAGACTATACGACTTTCTGTCCTCCGGCGACTTCGAGGCATTCTTTGCCGAGCTTCAAGTGTACGCTGGGAACCCTATGCCGGCAGCCTTCCAAGACGAGGTTCTGCTGGATGCGTTGAGGGTTAGCCTCATAACCTCCGGAGCGTCAAGCATTATTTGTATGTGCTTCGGTCTCCCCTTAGCTTACGTACTAGCTCGCTGCGATTTCCCAGGTAGGCACATGTTTAAGACTCTCGTGGAGCTCCCAATGGTTCTCCCCCCTGTCGTGGCTGGAATAAGCCTAATACTTCTACTCGGACCGAACACCCCGCTGGGCTCCTTCCTGGAGCAGGTCGGGTGGGAGCTCGTGTTCACTTGGCGCGGGATAATACTGGCTCAAACATTCGTTGCCTCCCCCTTTTTTATTCGTTCAGCTATAATGTCCTTCGAGGAGGTGCCTGTGAGCCTTGAGCTTGCTGCAAGGACTTTGGGGGCTTCTCCCCTCAAGGTTTTCCGATCCGTTACGCTTCCTCTTTCAGCTAGGGGGCTGGTTGCTGGTTGGGCTATGATGTGGGCTAGGGCCATGGGAGAGTTCGGTGCTACCATAATGGTTTCGAGCAACGTTCCGGGTCAGAGCTACACGTTGACGACGGCCATTTACTGGAAGTTCTGGGCTGGAGGAGTGTACCCGAGCATCGCTGCAGCCATAATGCTCCTTGCGGTGTCGTTCGCCGTCCTTCTTACTGTAAGGTTCTTGGTTGAGAGGTGAGCTAGAGTTGTCGCTGAGACTTGAGTCAATATGTAAATCTTATCCTCTCCCGACTCCCTTATCGTCGTTGCTGAGAGGGGAAAGGAGAGCTGTTCAGGCTCTTAGGGACGTGAGCCTTGGGGTTGACGAAGGCGAGTTCTTCGTTGTGCTCGGGCCTACGGGGTGTGGCAAGACAACGCTACTTAACGTGATCGCTGGGCTAACGAGGCAAGATAATGGGCACGTTTTTCTTGACGGGAAATGCATAGACCATCTTCCGCCAGAAAAGAGAAACGTGAGCATGGTCTTCCAAGACCTTGCTCTCTTTCCCCACATGACCGTGCTCGAGAATATCATTTACGGTTTAAAGATGCGCGGGGTAAGAGCCAGCGAAGCCAAAAAAAAGGTGAACGAAATTGTGATGGAACTTGGCCTTGAGGGACTTGAAGGCAGAACGCCGTCCTCTCTTAGTGGAGGAGAGAAACAGAGGGTTTCACTTGCTAGGGCTCTGGTGATGGAGCCCCGCGTCCTCCTGCTGGATGAGCCCCTAAGCAACCTCGACCCTCAGAGCAAGAGCTCGGCAAGGGAGCTACTACTCAAAGTTCATAGGGATACTGGAGTGACCATGATTTACGTTACTCATGACCAATTGGATGCGCGCGTCTTAGCTGACAGGGTTGCCATTATGAGAGAAGGAACAATGGAACAAGTAGGAAGCTTAAAGGAACTAATGGAACACCCCAGAAGCCCATTTGTGGCGTCCTTCATGAGCCTCGGAAACGTTTTCTCGGGGCAAGTTGAACTACATGACGGTGAGAACGGCGTCACACTCGTGAACGTTGAAGGCTACAGGATCTCAATACCTTACACTCCAAACATACAAGCAGGAAGAACAATTAACTTCTTGGTGAGACCGGAGGACGTGATCCTAGCTAAGACTAAGCCTAAGACGAGCGCACGCAACGTTTTAAAGGCAACCGTGGTCGAGAAGTCGTTTCAAGGTCCATTGGTGAGAGTCTCCGCGTCCATCGGAGGCTTGCGCATTGAGGCGCTGGCGACAAGAGCATCCGTCGAATACATGAATATAAAGGAAGGAGAGGACGTTTACATGGCCTTTAAGACCTCATCCATCCAGGTTTTGGGATGAGCAGGCTAATCTCCGCCCCTAAGCTTCTCTATAACTTTCTTATACTTCTCTCTTAGCCCAATCTTCCTTTTTACCAGAGCTATTCTTACTCCGGGTTCTGTTTCCTCCTCTGGTACACTTATTTCGGTGTCTGAGAAGACCTCGCACAGTGTGAAGATTGCTTCGATGTCGGGGTTATCTATTTTTTTCTCGTAAATCTTCCTTCTTTCCTCCTCCTGCTCTTTCGGGCTCGTGATGAGCTTCACTGGAATGAAAAACCAGAGGAGCTTTCCCCTCTCGCCTAACCCTATGAGCCTAGCCTTGCCTTCGCTATCTGTACTTACACCGATGTTCTCCGTCTTGTCAAGCTCTATGTCGGGTAGTGCCAACGCTCCAGAGTATCTCAGCTCATCTAGGAGGAAGAAGGCTTCCACCCATGGATTCCTCTCTCTGAGCTCCTTAACGGTTTTGTAGCACTCGACAAGCTTTTCGGGTCCTCCCGTAATGATGTTGGTCGTTATAAGAACCCATATGGGCTTACCGTCCTTTCCAAGCCCGGCTAAGTCCACTTTTTCGCCGCTAAGCGTGACCCCCCTCGCTATGCTCGTCGTCCTCGCCAGAAGCCCCCTCCTCTTTTCATCGGAGCGTGAAAGGTAGAACTGTATGAGGTACTCTTTAAGCTTAAGCGGCGTCACCATGGACACGTCTATCTCCATTAGCTCGTTGAGTCTCTTTAGACCTGCCTCATCGAAGTGGAGAGGAGGTCTATAGAACGGCTTGATCTCATCAGCAATCCTCCTAACCTTGTCGTATAATACTGGCGCGAACCTGTAAAGGAAGGCAGTGTTCTTCTTGTCGGTGACCAGCACGATCGAGAGGATCCTTGCGCCACCTCTAGCTGTCCTATCCTCGTAAGGGAAAACATAAGAGAAAATACTCTTTCCTTCATCCTGTAATGGGACTATAGATATTTCCTCCTCAGATATTCGGGTTCCAACAGAGATAGTCCCTATCAGGGCCTTCATCATAGCTCGATCAGCCAGCTTAGGACTTAACCCTACGCTATGAATGCAAATCGGCCCCCTCACCTCATCCGCTACAGCGAGACAGACACCATCAAGCAAACTCACCCTAGCCCCCTCATCACTCATACCAGCACCACACTTAATGTTTTTAAATATTTTCTCTTAATAAATGACTATTTTATAGTCTCGCGCTGCTTGACTTCTTGACTGCTATCAGTGCAGCCTTTCTCAGTTCTTCGGCTTTTTCCTCCGGCGCCGCGTCGTAGGTCCATGTCCCCGCTCCTCTCTCTATTCCTGCCGGGTATTTGAGCTTGTCTCTGCTACGGTAGGGAGGATAGAACTCGACGTGGAGATGGTAGTAATCGTAGCTTTTTCCGTCAGTTGGTTTTTGGTGTATCGCCATTATGTAGGGCATTGAGAAGCCGAAAAGAGCGTTGTAAGTTGCAGTGACTGTTCTTAAAGCGTCAGCAAGCGAGATCCTCTCCTTCTCCGTCAACTCCGGAAGCGATTGAATGTGCCTCTTCGGGTATACGTGAAGCTCATAGGGCCACTTAGCGTAGAAGGGGAGGAAACACGTGAAGTCCACGTTCTCGTAGACAACTCTCACTGCGTCCTCTTCTTCAACTCTCCTGATCCTGCAGAATAGACACTCCCCCCTTTTTCTATAGTAGCGCTTGCTTGACTTCAACTCTCTAGCTACTACTGGGGGTATGAAGGGAAGCGCATAAAGCTGAGAGTGCGGGTGGTGGAGCGTTACACCTATGACTTCCCCCTTATTCCTAAATATGAACACGTACTTAACGTACCTTAACTTTCCAAGCTTGCTGTACCTTTCAGCGTAAAGGTCAACAACCTTCTTCATCCTTTCCAATGTGAGGTCGCATAGGTCACCTTCATGCTCCTTCGTCTCCAAGATGACCTCGCACATGCCTCTAGCCTGCTTAGTCCTGTAGAACCTATGCTTCGTCGGTTCTGGCGGGTTCGGCACAAGTGACGGGAACTTGTTAGGCAAGCTTAAAACCTCCCATTCCCCTTCAACCTCCGGGCTCGTAGGACAGAAGGGGCACTGCTTCACCTTATCAACGCTGTCGACAGGGCGCTCCTTTCTATGGGAAGCAACAATGACCCACTCGTCTAAGACAGGATTCCACCTCAACTCTTGCACAGTTGACACCTCGAAGCTGCCATGTTACCGCTGGGCTCCTTCATTAGGATCTCCAAAAACATCCTTATAACATTTTAGAATGTTCATATAATAACTTGTTAAGAGTTTGATTTGGGGGAGCACTGTGAGGTTGCCTCGAGGTGAAGGGTGGCTTCTGGCGTCCGCCCCAGGAAGAGCCGACTTTCTGAACACGCATCAAGACTACAAGGGGTTGCCTGTCGTTCCCGTGGCGATTAAACTTAGAACATATGCGTCTGGCAGGCTGAGCGGCAACCGGGAGTTTAAGGTTGCATCTTTAAACATGAAGGACTCTGGCGGAAAATTCGTTGACTCCTTTCAAGCCGGAGGTCCTCTTCTGGGGGGAGGATGGTTCGGCGACTACTTTCGCGCGGTTGTTAACGTTCTAGCCGAGGAAGGGTACCTGGAAGACGCTGAGGGTGCTGAAGTCTGGGTTGAGAGCGAGGTTCCTGTAGGCTCAGGGCTGTCGAGCAGTGCAGCCCTAGAAGTGTCATTCCTAACGCTCCTAAACGAGCTCTACAGCCTAAAGCTTTCCACGCGCGACGTAGCGGAGCTAGCCTACGTTGCGGAGCACGACGAACTGGGGATCCCATGTGGCCGCCTAGACCAGTACGGCTCAGCCTTCGGAGGAGTAATCTTGCTTGAGTGTAGGCCGCCATTCAGGGTTGAACGCCTCCCTTCTAATGAATTACTCTTTGCAGTATTTGACTCAGGCGTAAGACACTCCACGGCATCAATACACCCTGAAAGACAGAGAGAAATAGATGAGGGACTCGAAGCACTAATGAAAATGAACCTCCCAGAAGAGGTCAAAGCCAAGATGGGATACAGGTACTTTGAGCCGAAGTGGGAAGAATTTTCACTAGGCGAACTTGAACCTTACCTTAAAAGGATAAGTGAAACAGCCGCAAAGCGCATCGTCTTTACTCTAAAAATGCAGTTCTCCACGGTCGTAGCGGTGAAACTACTCAAAGGTGAAACTCTGCCACCTGCTGAAGACGAACTTCTCGATAAAGTTGAGAGGTTGCCCAGAATGGAGGCGCTAGGAGAAATCGTAAACTACCAACATGAACTGCTAAGAGACCTATACGAGGTGAGTCACCCGAAACTCGAAAAAATAAGAAGCGCCGTCCTCGAAGCTGGCGCTTACGGGGCAAAGCTATCAGGGGCGGGAATGGGGGGAAGCCTAATCGCCCTAGTAGACAGGGACAGGGCAGAAACAGTATTAGGTGCAGGACTCAAAGCAGGAGCCGCAAGGGGATGGATATCCCCCCCAGGAGAGCCAGCGAAAATCCATCTCTAATAAGCCACCCGACCACAAAACTCCTGCTGCGAGAAAATCCCGGTGAGAAGCTGCGTGAGGCACCCGCATACCCTAATAGGAGAGCTATGAAAATTACCAGAAGACGTTATCTTAATCCCTAAACGTGTGGCGACTTAGGCAGGAAGAACTATGAGGGGGGAATAATCAGCGAACGCAATCCCTGACATAAATGACGACGAAGAGGCTGTAATAGAAGAATTGAAGACGCTTAATGGCCGTTGAGGAAACGGAGGCATGTCGACATAAGGATGAGGAGAGCATTCGAGAACGCAGTAACCCTGCATTAGCACGTATTCGTTTCGGTGCTACCTGTAAATAAGAAGGAAGATTTTCTCCAAAGCCGGGTTGCTAGATGGATCATTCCCCCTCAGAACTGTTAAATACCCCCTAATGTTTTTCTGGGATTTTTGGTGATCGTCATGTCTGATGATGTTTATGTGAGGCTGCGCGAGTTCTTAGACAAGTTTCCCTTGGGCTTTCCAGCTACGCCTAGCGGTGTGGAGCTGAGTATCCTAAGGAGGCTTTTCGGTGAGGAGGAGGCGCGCGTCTTCGTTCTTCTCTCCCCCTTCCCCGAGGATGTTTCCCAAATAGCCGGGCGCACCAGCATGGATGAAAATTACCTTGCAGAGATGCTCGAGTCAATGTCGAGGAAGGGGTTGGTATTCCGCATCAGGCGTGAGGGCAAGGTATTCTACAACGCAGCCCCATTCATGATAGGTCTTTACGAGTACTCCGTGAAGAAGATCGACGAGGAGCTAGCTCGTCTATTCAAAGAATACTACGAGACCGCCTATGTGGATGAGATGGGGGCAAGCAACGTCCCAGGGTTCAAGGTTCTTCCATTGGAGGAAAGGATAGTTGCCGACACCGTGCTTCTCCCCTACCTCAAACTGGAGGAATTAGTGAGGAACGCCCGCGTAGCCGCCGTGACGGAGTGCATCTGCAGGAAGGAAGCTAGGCTTAACGGTGAGGGGTGCGACTACCCGCTTGAAACATGCCTCAGCTTCGGCGTTGCAGCCGAGTATTACATTGAGAACGGGTGGGCGGAGGAGATAAAGCCTGAAGAAGCCGTAAAGATAATAAGGGAGGCTGACGAGGCGGGGCTGGTTCACGCTTCCGTGAACGCGAAGCACCTTTCAAACGTGTGTAACTGTTGCCCTTGCTGCTGCGCCTCTCTCAAGGGGATAACGAAGAGAGGTTACGAAGTTCACAAGTACATTAACACCATATTCAGGTCCGTGATTGACCAAGAATCCTGCATAGGGTGCGGGACATGCATCGAAAGGTGCCCTGTCGGAGCGATAACACTTGAGGAAACGGCAGTTGTTAACGAGGAGAGATGTCTCGGGTGTGGCTTATGCGCCACAACGTGTCCTGCCAACGCTATATCAGTAAAGCTGAGAGAAAAGTGGGAGGAGCCATTCAACAGGGTGGCAGAACTTGGCATGGCAATGCTTGAAGGAAAGAAGCGGAAGAACAAGTAGCTTCCCAAGATAAAGGAAACCTTTTTTCAAGAATAGGCAACAACTAGAATCCAAGATACGAATTCCTAAAGCTGGACTGAAGGGTGACGCTAAGTGGATGCCGGCGGGTCACTGTTATACATAAGCCCCTACGTGGCTTTAAGGGGTCTTCTTCTTCCATGGTTTAAGTCGGAGCTGGAGGCCACTCTAGCACTCAAGCCTCCCGAAAGAGGTGAGGGATCCCTCATATCATCTATTTCGAAGGCGTCTTCCATAGACGAGCTCCTCCCCCTGATTCCTGAGGCTGGAGGCCTCGCTAGGCTCGAGGCGGTATCCAAGCTCGCAGAGCTCGCTAAGAACGGTGAAGCACAGGACAAGCTCCTCTCATTGATGAAGGAACCAGCATACGAGAAGATTAGCGGCGACCTGCTGGTAGCCCTTGGGAAGCTCGGCTTGGAGAAAGGCCTACCAGTAGCCGAGAAAATTAGAAGCATTTTCGATGAGCTTCCGGATAGCGTTAAGGCTCAGGCATGTGTGGTTCTCGGCGTGCTGAGAGACGAGAAGGCGGTAAACTTAGTGTGGAGCTTCTTCCAGAGAGTTTCAGAAAACCGGCAACTTTCCACAGCAGCACTAATGGCCCTCGTAGATCTCGGAGATGAAAGAGTGAACGACGTAATATCTTCGGCATTGGAGAAAGGAGACTTCACGCTGGAGCACTTGGGATTAGCGGCCCGTACCGGAAATGAGACGACGGTTAAACCCCTCATGAAGCTGGCGCTCTTCTCAGACAACCTCCGCTTGAGAGCTGCCGCGATAAATGCCCTTGCATATATCGTTAAGGTGAAGGGAACACGCTCTATTCTTCCATACCTCTCCCACTCCAAGAAACCGATCAAGAAGCTTGCCCGCCAAGTCGTGAAGCTGTCAAGGCAGCCCCTCTCATACTTCAAGTTGTTTCACCCTCCAGATAGGGAGTTCTACTAGAAAGCCTTATACTTCCCACGGAAAAAACTTAAGCTGTTATTGGAGGAATCGACTTGAAGTTTGAAACGGTCCTTTACGAGAAGAGTGAAGGCATAGCAAGAATAATTCTCAATAGACCCGAAGTGTTGAACGCCATAAATTCAAAGATGCTAATGGAGCTGGCCGAAGCATTCAGGGTCGCCGGACGCGACGAGGACGTGAAGGTGGTCATCTTAACTGGTGCTGGGAAAGCATTTTCCTCGGGAATGGACTTCAGCCTCCTTGAGGGACTCGGAAAAATGGGCTTGAACGAACTGTATGAGGCGACGAGGTTCGCCCAGGGAATATACAGCCAGCTTGAGTCGTTGGAGAAGCCTGTGATAGCCGCCATTAACGGGCCAGCCTTGGGAGGCGGTTTAGAGTTGGCCCTTGTATGCGACCTGAGGATAGCGTCTGAAAACGCCATCTTTGGGCTCCCAGAGGTCGCTGTGGGAATAGTGCCGGATCTAGCAGGGTGCCAGAGGCTCCCTCGCATAGTGGGCTTAGGAAAAGCCAAGGAGCTAGTGATGACCGCCAGAATAATAGACGCGCGGGAGGCAGAAAAAATAGGCTTGGTTAACAGGGTTGTTCCACTCGACAAACTTGAGGAGGAGGTTCTTACTACGGCTAAGATGATAACGATGAACAGCTCCCTCGCCATCCTTCTCTCAAAGAAAATACTGAACCTGAGCTTTGACGTGGACATGGAAACCCTGCTCAACTACACAGCCTTGGCTCAGAGGATATGCGTTCAGAATGAAGATGTTCCGGGGAAGGTAAGAGCATATGTTGGGCGCTTGAAGGCAGGTAAATAAGAAATTCGCAATAAATAAAAAACATTATTGTTAAGGTCGCATAATGATACGAAAAATTTAAATATAAGACAGCCCCAGTTTCATTAAACGTCAGTCAAAAGGATGATGCATATGAAAGCCCTTAAGGAGAAACTGGTAACAGCATTGGAGGAAATGGAGGCATCCGACCCCGATATAGAGGCATCAGCAGTCATTAGAAAAGACGGCCTTGCCCTAGCATCCGCAATAAAGCATGGAGACGAGGGACTCATAGCGGCAATGAGTGCCGCCATCTACAACATAGGATCCAGAGCAATCAAAGAGCTATCCCTAGGAAACATTCAACGCATAATGGTGAACGGCAAAGCAGGAATAATAGTAATGATGGGGTTAGATGACAAACACATCCTCTCCGTAGTCACCCGACCCGACTCCAACATGGGATTAATCATAACAGAATTAACAACAACAAAAGAAAAACTCTCAAAGATACTCTAGAACGTAACTAAATGAATTCATAACCGATATTACATCGAAACGTTTAAGAAAAACTCTTAAAGTAACCCCTGAGTAGTTTCGTATTCCTCCACCTGTTTTTCTTATTCCTTATTACTTTCCTTTGACTTTTTTGAGGAAGAAATCAACGAGCTGCTGTGACGCCTCTGTTGCTGATATCACGCCTTTCTTTAGCTTCTCAATTACATCGTCCGCTTTTAGGTCTTCGCCTCCGCCTTTTTCGCCCAGTATCGTATCCATGACGTTCATAAAATCTTCGAACATGCTTTTATCTCCTCTCCAGTCTCTGAGCGCTTCGCCGTATTTTTCCATGAATCTCTGCCCTATGTGCTCTAGGCTTTCCTTAACTAGGTCGTCCTTGTCCGCATAGGCTATGAATATTAAGTCGTCAATACTAGTGTAGACGAACTTCTTATTACCCATTACTATGCTTTCGACTCGCTCCCCGTCGATCTGCTCGCCGAAGTTGAGTATGGCGCTGAGAAACCCTGTGACGAGGTCGTCATCCGCCTCGAGACTGCCGTACTTTCGGCTTATCAAACACTCGCCACTCTTCCTCATAATGTAAACATTATGTATCATCTTAATCCCCGCGCGGTTCCTGTAATTCTTTATGAATTCCATATCAATATAAGTTTTTTGGAAAGAGGATTTCAATGTAAAAGATATCGCAATAATCGTAATAAAAAATATAATTTCTAAACAGATCAGTTAAATTAAATTGAACAAGGATGGAAATATGAAGCAATTCATAGAAATGCCATAAACGCTCCGCTGAGAAAAACCTAAAATTGTAAAATTTTATTATTACTTTCTCGTTTTTATGCCTCTGGGATAGGCTTTAACTTGAGGATCTCTTTAAGAGCTTCACCTGAACTCGTTCTGCCTGCTTCTTCTGCAAGACGCTCAACATAGTTTTTCAGGAGAGCCCTCAGTTCATCGCTCCATTTACCTGTCATTTGAACATGGGACGCCAGCTTAACGATGAAACTCGCCGTTTCATACAGGAAATCGCCAGAAACTCCCGCCTTCACCGGGCTCAAAGTGACTTTAACTATCGAGTCATACACTTCCCTAACCACTTTTTCGGCGTCCTCACCCCTCTGAACTTTTTCGATGTATTCAAGTAGAATGTTAATCACCTTATCTTTAATTCCCCAGAACCCATTTATACCTTCTGGGTCAAAGAAAGCCGCCATCGCGTATGGCGCTTCGCTTTGGCCTCCTGAGACTAGGCAGGTGAACATCCCAATATCTCTGAGGAAAACTATAGTGCTGTACCCCCTCTCCATGCTTCTAGACCCCATGGTCATCCACATGTCAAGAGCCAAGTTCCACAGTAACTCCTCATGCACGATGCCCTGAGGGAAAATTTTTTCCACTAGTGGTCCTAAAGCGTAATCGAACTTGAGGAGCATAACCCCCCGACACTGAACCTGAAACCTCACCTCGACACCTGAACTCAAGCGGGTTCCCCACTCTACTTAAGATAATTTTGTATCTTTAAACTCTTATGTTTTTTCTTCCTGAATTGCGATTCTTTGAATGCTTACTCAAGCCTTTGCAAGATCCAAGACCAGTTAGAGATCCGCCTCAAATATCCTTTCCTCTAATATCTCGGTTCTAACCCTCCTGAAGCCTGCACTCTTCAAGGCTGCAGCCACAAGGTAGTTGACCGGGGAGACCGTGGCGTAGAGCGTCTTAACACCCATCATCAAAGCTATGTAGCCCAGCGTTTGGATCATGTTCAGCCCTAACCCTCTCCCCTGCCACTCATCCGCAACCACTATGCCTATCTCAGCCCTCCCCGTCTTCCTGTCAAGTGAGAACCTCGCGTCACCTATCAACTCTTCCTCCTCGGTGAAGGCTCCAAGAGCAACGTTGTCCTCGAAGTTGACGTTGGCAAGCCCCTCCAGCACCCAGCTCGAAGAAGGCCTATAGTTGAGGAAGCGCAGGTAACTCGTCTCAGTCGACAAGGAACTGTAGAACCTCAGCAGCTTGGCCGCGTCCGCCGGCGTCAAAGCCCTGATCAAAACCCTTGAACCATCTCTCAGCACAACCTTCCTCTGGAAGCATTGAAGCTCCGATGGGCGCAGCGTCCTCCCCCCTTTTAGCCTTTATCCCCCTGACTTACGGAGGATCGCACTTATGATGTTCCTATCCCCCCAAGTTAAGGCCAAGTTGAGCGCGAGGTCCGATATGCTGTCCGCTAGCTCCGAGACCACGCCGACCAGTCTACCCTTAACTTCCTCATCTTTAACTTCGTTCAAGGCGTTCAGGACCTTCCCCAGCATGTCATATATCCTCTTGAAGCCATCGTATACCTCGACTGGAAACCTTCTAGGCCCAGCGACCAGTCCATTTATCTCCTCGTAAACGCTTCGGGCGACGTCGAAGCTCCTACCTCCCTTCTTAAGCTTTTCCACCGCTCTATCCATAACCTCCTTCAACGCATCCTTGATCTGCCAGACCACCCCTCCATCGTCATCATCGAACAGGGCAACAAGAGCATAGTTTTCGCCATTCTCACAGAAGGAAATTACGGCAAGCCTTCCATAGTCACCGTAAGCCTTCTGGTTTGAGTCCTCTGTTATCTCCCTTGAAAATATGCTCATCCAAACATCCAGAGCTAGGTTCCACACGGAATCCCTCGGGACAACACCCTCAGGAAACATTGCCTCGACAACTGGCCCAATCCTGTAGTCGAAACCTACTACAACCCCCCTCTAAACAAAGCTTCACCCCCCCCGCACTCATCTACCTAGTAAATATCAAAAACCCTAATCCTCCTTTCTTCATAAACGAGCTCCATCGCATTTTCATCATGAACCCCATCCATTTTAATGGTGGAAACCTTTCTGACGACGTTGCCCCCCTCCTTTCTTTCACTCCAAATGTAAATAACGTTGTCAGCCACCTTAAACTCATCAGTCTCCCTCACGCTTATACCACTCCCAGAGCTCATCATCGCTGTTACACCATAACTCTTAAAGAGGAGCGCCATCTTGTTTATCAGCCGATGATAATCCTCCCTTGGGATCCACCTTAACGCCGCTATCCCTTCTACTGCCACTCTGCTCGGCTGGAAGTCTTCCAGAGCTTCCTTCAACGCAAGCAAGACTATTCCAGGGGTAACCTTGATAGGTGAAAACTCGACAAATTTCAGTTTTCTCCCCTCAAACTCATCGACATAGTGTCCCTGACTTCTGAAAGACTCCTTCACACTCTTCAGGTCCCTAAAAGTCACATAGAGCACCTTCTCCCCTCCGTGGACTCCTGAAGTTGCAAACTCGACTAGCAAAATCTTTTCCTCTGCTCCCCCCATCCCCCAGATAAGCGTCACAGTCCCCCTCTTAACACCTCCCATCAACACCTTCTCGTCGAACTCCGGGTGCCCTACGCCAACTTTCCCATTTAACCACCCTCCCTCTGCAGGATGCCTCGTTGGAAGGGCGAAAACCCTCACCCCTCTATCAGTTATAATGTACTCTGCCCTCGAAGTAATAGGTTTCCTTCCTCTTGCCTTCTCTATGATAAGAAACCTTTCAACAGCATCCCCCATCATTCTGGCTTCAAGCCTGATTACCGTGTCACACATGAAAGCCAGCTCGGCTAGCTTGTTATCTGCCAGTCCTTGGGCCTGGTTGCCGACGAGCACGCATGTAACCTTGCTGACCTTACAAACGCTTAGTATGGTGGCAGCTATGAATCCTCTAAGTTCATCGTCATTCATTATTGCCGCAATAGCATTTACGTGATCTATCGCCATTCTTCTGACTCCGAGAGACGCGAGCTCGTCCAGCATATGGGACATTATGAGGTCTAGGCTCATCCTGTTGAAAACGTTGTAGGCGTCAATGAACCTGAAACGCCCCTCCTCTTCGATACGTTTAAAGTCCATTCCCAGCTTCGCCATGTTCCTTAGAAAGTCACTTCTACTTTCACTGAAGTTCACGTATAGTCCAGCCTCGCCGTAGTTTACCGCGCCATTATAGATGAACTGGGCTGACATTATGCTTTTACCAGAACCAGGGGGGCCAATTAGGAGGACAACGCTTCCAGGATCAAGTCCTCCACCGGTGACATCGTCTAAGCCATCAATCCCGCTTTTAACATCTTCCTTCTCCCTCAATGTTTCCTCAGCATCTACCTGTGTCTCCATTAATGTTCACCTGAGAAACGGGGTGGGTTTCGCCTTAATCCTTGAGCTTTATTCCTCCCTCCGTTATTTCGAAGACGTGTTCGTTGAGGTCGTGCCTTGTCCCCCGCATCTTTACTACTTGCATCTTCCTAATCCATTTGCCCCCCTCTTTCTGTAGGGAGACCTTTATTACTCCGCTCGAGAGGAACTCCTCCACGCCATACCTGCTGAGGGAGCCTTCTCCCTCCAGTGTCTCTGTTACGACGAAGCTTGTACACTCAAACCGTTCCAGCATGGAGTAAACCCTGAACAATAACTCCCTTAAGGCTTCTGGCTTCCCAACTCTTAGGGCTAGGGCTGGCACCGAGTCGAGGACAACCCTCTTCACGTTGTACTCCCTTATCGCCCTGCCTATTAGCACAACCAGGTTCATGTCTATGTTGGCGCTTTTCGGCTGGAAGTCCCTGTACGTGGTAGTGGTTGGCATGCCAGCCTTAGTGCTTGCCGCATCTATCACGACAAGTTTTCCCTCTTTCTCAAATTTCTCAAAGTCCCATCCGAGTTGCTTCATCTCCATGTAGAGCCTATGTGGCTCTTCCTCACACGTCACCAAAAGGCAACCTTCACCGTTCAGTAGCCCCTCCATGAGGAACTGCATTGAAACCGTCGTCTTCCCCGTGCCCGTGCCGCCAGTCACCAGCACACTCGAGCCTCTAGGCACTCCGCCGCCAAGAATCCTGTCAAGCCCTTCAATCCCTGTCTTAACTCTTTCCATAAAACGAAACCTCCACATAATAAGTAAGTTACTATGAAGTTATTATGACTTAGCAGGGAAATCTCAACCAGCTTCATCATAATACTGAATTTCATAATACCCAGTAAAAAATTTTTGGGTTAAATGACCTCGCAATTCCAAAAATCACCAGCTGTCCGAAACACCAGAATAACATTAAACCATAAAGCATTTCCTATTCTGGATCCATCACGAAACTAGCTCCTTAGGATCCAAATTGGACATTAAGTATTATCTCGGATTTTTAATACGTTCCCGACGAGCTGCAGCATCTCTTTCACCCCAAGCACACCACTTTTTTCCTTGACTTTAACACGCCCGCTTGACGAGAAAATGAACCCATCGGTTTCTATTTCAATGAGGGGTCCGGCAGACCAAAAGTTCAACTCTTGACGCGACCTGAGCTTCTCGGCCCCCTTAACAACGTTCTCCCCCTCCACGACCACCCTGCTTAGCCCCGGAGCACCCGTTATCTGCCCGTCGAGAAAAACCACCGCTCGCCTCACCACGCTCCTCTCGGCAAGTTCCCTAAGCAGAAACGGAGGAAGTGTCACAGGGTCAAGTTCAGCCCCCAAAGCTCTCGAAAGCAGCTCTAAGACCCACTCAAGCCACTCAGCCTCCTCAACCAAGAGCAAGCCGTCACCCACAATGGCTTTCAGATGACAGAGCCTGCGAATTATCCTAACCCTCTCCCTCTCCCCAACCAGCTCCTCCCTCTCAAACCTGTAGAAGACATAGATAACCCCGCCGCCAATGCTCAAAGCCCTAAAGTAGCCTGCACCCCTATCCTCCCCGGATCTCCTACTCAGCTCCCTGTTAAGCCTCCTCTCCACAACCCCAACTCTAACAACGCCGCCCGGACGCTGAAAAGTGTAGACGCGCCAAAAAGTTAATGGAAGACTCCGCTCTAGGTCGAGAACAGCCAAGATGTCCTCGAGCCTAACAGGCGTCACACCCTCCTCCCAAATTCTCCTAAAAGCCTCCTCCCTACCCTTAACTCCTCTAACGCTAACCCCCCAACTCGACATCAAATGAATAAGACTCTCAAACTCCAGCTCCTCCAAAAGCCGCCTGAGCACTTTCCTGTCTACTCTCATAACCAGCCTCCTCAAGCAGCGAAACGCTACTCGCCGATTATTTGGAGCACCAACTCCCTCTCCCTAGGCCTGACGTCAAGCTCCACGAAAACTATCTGCTGCCATGTTCCAAGTTGAAGCCTCCCATCCTCAAAGGGGACGGTGAGGCTTGGACCCAGCAGGGCAGCTCTACAGTGACTGTGCCCATTCCAGTCGTGCCACCTCAAATGGTGCTCATATTCTTCTCCCTTCGGAGCCACCCTCTCAAGCACCTTCGGGAAATCTTTCAGGAGCCCAGGCTCATACTCTATCGTCGTCACAGCGCCCGTCGAGCCGGGGACGAAGACGGTCACAATCCCCCTCTTCAAGCCGGACTCCTCAACAGCCCTCTGAACCATGCGAGTGACATCAATCATGTCAACCTCCCCCTTCGTCGAAAATTTAACGCGCCTAGAAGCCACGGTCACTCCATCACCCGCCAGAAAAAGCTACAACACTAAAACCACACGGCAAAAAGAAAAAAGTTTCCCTGAAAACAAGCGGCGCTTGAGGCATGGAGAAGCCATCTTCCCTTGACAAGAATTTCTCATTAATCTTAATTTTTCATAATTTTTTGTATTTTTATTCGTTAAATGATAAAAAATTAATTAATTGGCACATGAATACTTCACATTTACAAACAAAATGATTGTTTTACGAAAACATTTATAATCAAATTTAACATTATTGAATGTCGCATATCCCACGGTGATCAATTATGGAATTAACAAATATCTATGAAATAATAGCGGAAAAGTTAATCGAAACCACAAAAAATCTTGGATTAAGTCGGGGTAGTTTTTACTTTGATATCATACACAAGGCAGCAGTAGAAGAGTTTGGCTCGGAGAAAATAAGTGAAGTAGTGAAAGCCCTCATAGAGAACCCTAGGAAGTCGTATGACTGGCTGGTTAAGGTGCTCGGAGGGTTTAAAAGCACTGCTAAGGCCTTAATGATCTGCGTCATAGGCGAATTAATAAAGAAATATTCCCCCGGTTTTGAGATCTTAAATATCATCAGGGCCGTGGAGAGAGGCGACAGGGATGCTCTTCTAGATTATGCCATATACTCGCCAAAAATATAATGAAAAACGTAAATAACACTTATTCAAGGATTTGGTGATTGCCTTTTATAAGTTAAAGTAAGTTAAAGCGGAATTTTTATCTTGTCCTTTCGGTGTTCTACGTGTTTTTTACAAGCCAATCTCTCGTTACATCTGTTTGCGTTTTTGTGTTTATGAAGCGAAACAAAAAAGAGCGAACATTAGTAAGCCCCCTAGTAACTGTCAAAGAAACTGTTGAGTGTCATGGAAAGTTTCCTGGTGGAATGGTTGGGCGTACGGCTACAGTCGACCATAAAATTCGTTGTGGCAGAATTTGTAGTGGTTCTCTTTCTCTTCTTCTTAACCCTCCAGGGTTCCTGATTTACTGGTTTAACTCGTCGAGCAATGCCTTGAACTTTCTTATGTCCTCCTCGATTAACTCCCTGTTTTTAGGGTTGTAAAGGGCTGAGGCTGGGTGTAGTGTTGGAAGGAAAACGACCCCCTCCTTCACAATATGCCTTCCTCTAATATAAGTGATAGAGTAGTGCTCGCCTAGAATGGCTTTAAGTGCAATTCCTCCTAGGAGCATCACCAGCCTCGGCTTAATTGCGCTAAATTGCCCTAAGAGGTACTCCTCGCATGCCTCAACCTCGCTTCTCCTCGGAGGCCTGTTTCCGGGGGGCCTACACTTGACGACGTTAGTTATGTATATGTTCTCCCTACCGACTCCAAGGTTGTGAAGTATCTCGTCGAGTAATTTGCCAGCACGCCCGACGAACGGTTTTCCTTGGGCGTCTTCTTCTCTCCCTGGAGCTTCACCAATCATCATGACGCGTAGCCTAACTCCGCCCTCCCCGAAGACGACCTTTTTCCGGGTGGCGGATAGCGGACACTTAGTACACCTTTCAGCTTTAATCCTGAGCTCCTCCAGCAACTTTAGAGTGTCCGCCTCCTCCACGCCAACTCCTCCTGTTGTTCCATCTTCGATCTCTCAGATTTTAAACTCTCCTTCAACCATAAAGTTTCCATTACGAAAGTTTTATCTCTGAAAGACTATATTATTTTAAAATGTTTTTTTTTACCGTAAAACGGGTTGAAGAGTGAAAGCCTTGGCTTGGCTTATGCGCTTTCTGAAATTCATCGGTTTCATCGCCGTCTCGTCGGTGTTCATTTACTCGTTGCTCGGGGCATTCTTCCTCCTGCCGCCTAACATCCTTGTTGCTCCATCCCCATTTGAGCCTCCATTAATAGATACAAGCGGAGGCGCTTTCAACGCAACGTTTCCGGTAATAGTGGTTAACTCGGGCTTCTCTCCTGTAGAAAACATCATAATATACTTCAGGATGGTGAACGACGCCGGAGAATCGATGATCGAGGTTCCACAAATATCGACGATGATCCCCGCCAAATCCGCCATCCCACTAAAGATCACGTTCTACGCCAACTTTTCACGCATCACCGAGGAAGCAGTCACGAAGTTTATTAGCGGCAGCGTCTTCTTCCAGTATGACGTCTTCATAATGTTCAGATACCTCAACTCAAGAGTAGGCTTCGCAGGAACGATCAAAATCCCCCTAGAAATAGGCTCACCCATGTACAACTTCACCATAACCAAACTTGAAATGGTTCCACCTTCCCAGGTCAACGCGTCCTTCTCCTTCACTAACAAGTTTCAGGAATACCAGCTGGAGTTCACTTCCTACATACTCAATCCCAATGGCACCAAAATAACGAACGATGTCTCTTACTCTGGAACTGTTCCGCTCGGAGACTTCAACACCACCCTGACCTACACCTTAACAGGGTCTCTACTCCCGGGGGAATATACCTTGGCCTTCAATTTCACTAAGCCGTTCGTCTTCGTTTGGCCTGTAAAATACACTGTTTAGTGGGGGGTGACTGTGGGAGCGATTAAAGCTGTTGTTAAGGGTTTTATATTCATGTTCTTCGGCATTCTAGGCTACGTGGTCGTGCCCTTGTGGATTCTCGACTTCGTTAGTCAGCTCCTTTTGAAGTGGGGTGTATTCTACCCGTTTAGCCCGATTCCAGTGGTGCTTCTTGGAATTACTGCTGCGGGCACGCTCTTCCTGCTGGGGCTTTTTAAAGAAGAATGTGTAGGGCATGGGATGGCGGGTGTAGCTAGGAGCCTTATCACGGCACTATGGATTTCGTCCTTCCCGGGAATACTGCTAGTTAACCTCTTTTATCCCATGGAGCTTTTCGTGCGGGGAATTGGCATCACGGCGGTCTTGGATGTGAAGGGCACCATAATGCTTTTGGCTTACGTCGTGGCGGCGACAGCCCTGATATACGCTGTGGAGGTAGCCATAGGACTAAGGAAGAGGAAATACCTAGTTTACTCGTAACGTTACATCACCAACCAGAAAACGGTGCTGGCTCTCCTCTCATTTTTTCCCTTGGTGTTAGCATGGTGTGGTAATACTTTAAAGTCGGGTTTTCTAATGTGTCTTTGGTGGTCTTTTTGGTTTCCGGGGTAGACTATGACTTTCCTCCATTCAGGCCTCCATCTGAAGCTGGGAGCATCCTTTTGAGGGCTACTCGTGGTTGTCCGTGGAACAGGTGTGCTTTCTGCGTGATGTACAAGGGTATGCGTTTCTCCCGTAGGCCGGTTGAGGAAATTAAGAGAGACATCATGGTTGCCATGAGCATTTTTGGCCCTCGCCCAACGATGTTCATCGGGGACAGTAACTCCCTCGTTATGAAAACTGAAGAGTTGGTCGAGGTTCTGAGGTTCGCCCGCAAGGTGTTTCCGGGGCTGAGGAGGGTAACGAGCTACGCTAGGGCTAAGACTATACTTCACAAGCCGCTGGATGACCTTGTGGCGCTGAGGGAGGCGGGGTTAACTAGGCTGCACGTTGGGCTCGAGACGGGTGACGACCAGCTTCTGAAGTATATGTGTAAGGGTGCTACGGCGGGCGAAATGGTGGAGGCTGGAAGAAAGGCTGTAGAGGCAGGATTCGAGCTCACGGAGTATGTTATACTAGGCTTAGGTGGAAAGGATGGGTGGAAAAGACACGCTTCTGAGACGGCTAAGGCGCTGAACAGGATAAACCCGACGTTCATAAGGGTTCGAACACTAGTTCCAATACCCGGAACACCACTCTACGAGAAGGTTGCCAGCGGGGAGTTCAAGGCGTCGTCTCCCCTCGAAGTGCTCAAGGAGACGAGACTCCTCATAGAGGAGCTCAACGTTTCAAGCTGGTTCCTGAGCGACCACGTCTCCAACTACCTACCAGTGAACGGGAAGCTGCCAGACGAAAAAGAAGACCTCCTAAACTTCTTGGACATCCACATAGACATACTAGAGTCGAACCCCGAGCTAGGACGGGGCCTTCTCCAACCGGAACATCTCAGGCAACGCCTATGAAAAAGTTCAAGGCAAAGATCAGGATCAGGGCACACTCATCATTATCCCCCACTCAAATAAGAGCTCCAAATGAAGTTAAACCGCAAAATCCGCGTATCCCTCAAAGTTTTGATGCCCGTCACCGCTGCTTTCTGAATCAGATTACTGTTGGACTTGTTTTTCCGCCACGACCCTTATCTCTTCAAGTTTCTTGAAGATGTTCTGCTGGAACTCCTTAAACATTTCAAACCTCTTTTTCATCTCCTCAGCTAGCGCCGTCAGAACACTGCTTTCAAGCATCCCCGCAATTCTGGAGAAGTGCTGCAGCCTCTCGATTTGTATCCTGCTCGCGTCAGTGGCCTCGTTTAGCTCTATCATCGCCCGTGAAGCGGCGAAGAATACATCTTTCGGAGACAAATAATCAGGAACCAATTCCTCAATATTTTTTCCTTGAATAACCTCGCCCCATTTTTCCAATCCATAATTAACGTTGCCCCAAGCCATGAATAAAACGAACCTCAAGTAGTTCATGGTCGCCTCGTGACTCTCCCTCCACTTTTCTAGGAACTCCTTTGTTATCTCCGACAAATCCTTCATCAGTACGAGTATTTCACCTTCTTCCTCGACGCCCAGCTTAGAAGTTATTTGGCTGAGCGCCTCCTCGCCGATTCTCAAGAACGGTCTTAATGCTCCAAGTAAATCCTTCACCTTTTCAACGACCTCCTCGATGCCCCCAAAATCAATTTTTTCCAGTAGAATGTTTAAGTGATCCACGCATCTATCCCAGTAATCAGCCTGCACCCTGATCTTGGAGATTAGCTCCAGTATAAACTTGGATTCAACTTCTTCCGCCTCCCCCTCCAGCTCGTCTAAAGGGAACCCCTTAAGCGTCATATCTATGGAGGGGGCGAGAACGTTTATGGTCAACTTCACATGTAACCTCAGAAAAGAAGCGTCAACAGCGTTTACCTTAGCTCCAGAGAGAAAACCATCTTCCTGCAGAACGTTGCGGTAAACTCTCTCCAGCCTTATGGCGTAAAGCAGGTCCAAGAAAAACCTTTTAGCAGTGAAGCACAGGGAAATATACTCCTCTAAGAAGCCCAGCAGAGAACGAGTAATTTCACAGTATCTCATCAAGCGGTCATGTAAATGCCCCATCATAAAATTCCTGTAAGGCTCCTCAGTGAACCTTGAAAAAACATGCAGGCTTTCCTTCATAAGCATGGACAACTTCATGTTATCACGAAGGAACCCGACGACTTTCTCCCTTAAAGACACAACCACCTCTCCCCCAAATCAGCACCCGCTCTCTACACACTCCTCTATATTAATTTTTTTAAACATTTCTCTTCAGCGCCTCGCCTTTAATGAATACGTGCAAGTTGCCTTTATGCTGTGGTGACTTATTTGAACCCCTCGAGGAAAGCTTTCACGTTTCTTCCCAGAACATTGTGGTTGTACCCACCCTCTAGGACGGCGAACCTCCTGCCTCCACACTTCTTCTCCGAGAATTCCTTCAGAAGGGAGCCCAGCTCTCTATAATCATCTGTGGTGAGGAGCCCGCCCCAATCTTCCACATGCCTGTCAAACCCAGCCGACACGCCCAACAAGTCGAAGTCTCCTCTTAGTAGTGAAAGGGACATCTTAGTGTTCTCCATGTAAGTCTCACCGCTGTCCCCCTCAGGGTGTATGTATTTGACGTCTGTTCGCCCGGAGAAGGCGTTAGCCGTCCCGTCACCGTAGTGGAGGTCGAAGTCAACTATGAGCGCACTCTTCACTTCACCCCTTCTTACGAGTCTCTCCACGGCTATCGCTATGTTGTTGAAGTAGCAGAACCCCCAGCTTGACCCGGGACTTGCATGGTGCCCTGGTGGCCTTATGAGGCCGAAGGCGGGCTCGCCGCTCATAGCCATGTCGGATGCCATCACGGCTCCGCCGACGGCGAGCAACGCCACCTCAAATAGAACGCTGTCTCGTTTAACATAGTCCACGTGGTGCCGGTCATGTATTAGCCTCACATCATCCTCGCTGGCCGGCCTCGCCTCAACGAACTCGAACTCGTCCTTTAACGCCTCGTATATCGCCTCGATCCTCCCCGGAGCTGAAGCCGGGTCGCCGGAGTAGACAGTCCTATACTTTTCATGGTAGACGACCTTCAATTTCACCCCTCCACCGGGTTTCTATAAAACCAAAGGCATATTACTCTTACCTTGCCAACCGCCTTATGGTGATTTCGTTGTCAGCCCCACCTCCTTTCATCAGGGTCGAATGGCATCCTAGAGTTAAGTCCGCCTACCCGCAGCTTGTGATGGTCATCGCAAAGTTCACCGGCATTAATGCTGAGAAGCGGTTCGACGAAATTGGGCGCTTGGAGGCTGAGGCCTTCGAGGAAATAAAAGGAAAGTACACGCTTGAATCGCTCAAGCATGACCCGGTGGTGAGAGCCTACAGGGACTTCTACTGGCGCCTGTCAATAGACCCCACGAAGCAAAGACCCGCTTCGGAAGCGCTTATAAGAAGAGTGCTGGGAGACGGAAGCATCTGGCGCATCAACAAGTTCGTGAACTCCTACAACTTAGCGTCAGCTATAACAGGCGTCACCTTGGGAGCATACGACATCAACAGGATCAGGGGAAGCCTCATGGTTAGATTCGCTGGGCTGGGAGAGCTCTTTCAGGGTATAGGCATGCCGTCGCCGAAGCCCTTAAACGGTAACGAAATAGTGGTATCAGACGAGGAAGGGATAGTATCAATATACCCCTACAGGGACTCTGAAAGGACGAAGATAACCGAGGATACGAGGGAAGCCATACTCGTTGCCTACGGCGTCCCTGGAGTCCCGGTGAGCCTCCTTGAGGAAGCAGTGAAAGTCACGGACAGAATTGCGAGGGCCGCATCTGCAGGCAGGCTAGAAAGTTACTTTACGTCAAAGCCCTAAGCCTAAAAACGCACTCCTCAACACCAAAAGCGTCCTCAAACTTTACTTTAACCCTTCCGTCGAAAGGCGAAATAGAGGAGCACGCCAGCTCTAGGCGGGCAACCCCCTTCGATCCCAGCTCTTCCAATGATGCCGTAAGCCCGCCTGTCTCAACGCGGACGTTGACGCACCCGCCTCCCTTGTTGAGCAGGACAAGGGAGACTTTTCCCTCCTCCCTCCTAGCTAGGAGCCTCAGGCGTGGAGCAAGTCCCAGTGCTAAGTTAAGAAGCCTCAGAGCCTCTACGCCGCCTCTTGCAGCGGTCTTCACTATTCCCTCAGCTATTACCGGTGCGATTTTTTGTGCCTCTCCAACCATCCCCTTCCTCGAGAAGGCAGCTGCCAGCTGTATCATTGAAGGAAGCGCCGCCGCTCCCCGCTCCGCCATGAGACGCGCCGCCTCAGCCAGCTTCACCCCCTCCTCCACTCTACCCTCCTCCACTAGGAAGGAGGCGGTTTGAGCTAAGAGAGCTAGCCTGCTTTCCTCGTCCAGCCACCTTAAAAGCCTAAGCGCTTCTTCTGGGCTTCTAGACGAAGCCAAGCTTCTCGAAAGCTCAACGAAAAGTTCTCCCGAGCCAAGCTCAGCCGTCAGCTTAGCCGCCTCCTCAAAGCACTCTGCAGCCTTCTCCTCCCTTCCAATTCTTGACCATGCCGCTGCAGCCCTCATCAACACCAAGACCCTCTCATCTTTTCTCACCCCCTCAGCTTCCCTGCACGCCCTCTCAAGCGCCCCTTCAGCGTGGCCAGCGTATTCCTCAGCAACAACCTCGGCAACCCTCACAAGCTGTGCCCCCCTCGCCAACTCCAAGGCTACCCTGACGTTAACCTCCCCCTCCCTTTTCTCTCCTGTTTTCGCTTGCACGGCGGCGAGCCTCGCTAGGAGCTCAGGATACCACGAACGCCCTGAAAGCCCCCCAATGAACTCGGCTGCCCTAGCAATGGCTCCGCTGCTGAGGCTCACCTCAGCCCCCTTAAGGGCCAGAACTGCCTTACCATAAGCGTCTAGAGCATAAAATGGCATGTCAACGACGCTTGCACCAGCCGCCTCGCCGATTCTTTCTAGGTACTTTAGCCCTGCTAGGCCTAAGACACCGGAGAGAACCACGGCGTCCCCGAACATCCCGGCATCAATCATCACGGGAACCAAACTCGACAAGATCATCCTCTTCAAGAAGTCATCATAGAGGTTCACAGCATCCTCAGCCGCCTTCCTAAGCATTCCTCTGGCCGCCTCAGCTTTCCCCGCTTCAAGCAGTAGTCTTCCCGCCTCCAGTAGGATACCCGCCCTCTCCTCATCAAAAACCCACCTTACACCTGCGTTAAACTCGTCAAGAACATCGTCAAGGCCACTCATACCCCCATCTATTATGGCCGAGGCAACGGCTAATATTGCGCGGCAACGCCACAATCCCCCCTCCCCTTCTGCCACCCTTAACCCCTCGGCGACCCCCTCGGTTAGCGTCTTAATATACGCAAACCTCGGAGCCAACGCTCCAACCTCACCTGGGCTCAGCTCGCTCTCCCTCCTTAAACACTCTCTGACCAGCTCCTCCGCCTTCTCTGTGAAACCCTTCAAGCAGAGCTCGGCGGCAACACCTAGGGCGGCATCCACGTAAACGCGTGCGTTCCTAACTCTGTCAAGGAACCCCACCGCTTTTTCAGCGTCACCATAAATGGCTGAGGCCACAGCCAAACCCCCCAAGAAATTGTCCCTTACCTCCGAGCCCAGCTGAGCCCTCTCAAGCCTGCCAAAAAAATCACGCCACAATATAACACTCTCCACTACGAGGCGTGCAGCCCCCGCCTCAACTAACGAGGTGGACATACTTTTATAGCTTCTCCGAGGATCATTTAGCTTGGTGGTTTAGGTGGGTAGCGACCACCGTTCACTTGATTTTTACGGAGAGGGCTGGCTCCTCGTCGAGCTTCTAACATGGGAACGCGACAAATACCGTCTCCTGAAATCCTACAAGCTCCTTGAAGGAGAGGCTCCAGGAAAGATTCTCGACGTCGGTTGCCTCGCCGGGGGTGCCATGATCCCGCTGATGAGGGCTGGATGGGAGTGCTATGGCGTTGAGCTCTCAGAGTCATACAAGGTGGCGTTGGAGCGCGGGGTCAAGTGCATGCGCCACAACGTGGAGGAGGGTCTTCCCTTCGAAGACTGTTTCTTCGACGCCGTCTGGGCTGAAGAAATACTAGAGCACGTGCTCGACACCGACTTCCTTCTCAGCGAGGTGTACAGGGTGCTGAAGCCGGGCGGAGTTCTAATACTTTCAACCCCGAATATAGCCTCTCTCACAAACAGGTTCAAGCTCCTCCTTGGAAGGTACCCTGATTACCTGCAGTACAGCAATGACGGGGTAGGACACGTCCGCTACTACACGGCTAGCGTGCTGGTGTCGCAGCTCGTCCACCACGGCTTCAACGTCGAGAAGCTGACGGGAAACTTTCTGCCCGCACCCAAGCCGCTTGTGAGAGAGGTCCTTAAACGTCTCGTCCTAAGCCCACTTGGAAGCCTACTGCCGACGCTGAGCGACGTAATCATAGTTAAGGCTAGAAAAAGGAAGTGAGAGAGGCGTCGCGGCTACTTGACCCTGTAGAGGATTATTCCGCCGTACACCAGTATCCTCTCGAAGGTTTCGGGGTGCGACTCCACGTATATCACCGTGTCGAACGGGCAGTACCGATTGAGGTTGAAGAGGACGTACTTGACGTTGAGGTATGTGAACGTGTATTCCCTGAGCCAGTCTATTTGAGGGAACCACATGCACACCCTGTCCGTGTAGTAACTTATTATGGGGTATATGTTTGATAGGATTGAGCCGTCGGGAGGCGTCGCAGCTGCCAGCACCTCGTATACTGGGAAGGGAACTGCTATTCCCGATTCGCTTGTCGCAGCTTCGCTCCTGATCACGTAGGCCCCGGCGAATCCGGCGGCGAAGTTGATTGCTACAAGGAGCAGGGCGACCTTTTTCTTTCCAGCTAAAGCTGACCGGACGCCCATGAATGTTGCATCTCCCTCTCCCAGCATGACCGCTAACCCCACGGCTGACAGGACTGCGACTGCTGGTAAGGACGTCTCGTTGTACCTTAAGTAGTCTATTAGGCGCGCCGTCCTCATTAGGAGCCCGTATGCCACGGCATGGGAGAGTAGCCAGAACACAAGCGTCCTCCCTTCTACGCTTCCCCTCCCGGCTCTAGCTCCCCAGACGAAGTAGGATACGAGGGCGCCTGGGAGAGCTACTACTGCTAAGGCGTCGTAGGATGCACTGACGAGGTAGTCTAGAGGGGTAGTGCCGAGAAGCATCATGTATGGGTCGCGCATCCACTGTTGCGTTGAAGCGAAGAACACTTGGAGGAATCCGGTGTAGGATCCTGTCAGGCTTTTGCTGAAGGCAAGCCACGGGGCGGCTGTGGCGAGCGCCGCCCCTAGCCCGGCGTAGAGCCAGGGGGACTTGAAGGCTTTCCTCGTGTTCCCCGAGGCTACCACGAGAAAGAGGCCGACTATGAGCATGATGAAGCTGGGGTATCTTGCAAGCATTGTGAGGGTTAGCGCCACGCCTGCGGGGACGTAGTAGCGTGGGTTCTTCTGCGCCCTGTAGACTAGTAGCATGAAGAGTGTTGAGAAGAAAATGCACGGCGGCTCGCTTAGAATTCCCCAGGAAGAAACGAAGAGGAACGGGCTGCAGGCAAGGGCTAGGGCTGAGAGCCTCCCGATCCTCTCGCCGTACATATCTCTGCTCAGCAGGTAGACCATGTATATTGAGGCAACCGAGTAGGCGTAAGCCACAAGCTGGGCAACTGTGTGGTTTGGCCCCGTTAAAAGATACGCGGCGTAGACCGAGAGGGAGATCAACGGGGCTCTTGAGAAGTCTAGGATGACCTGCTGGGGGAAGTAGAAATGGAACCCGAAGTAGTAGTAGTCTCTTGCAAGGTTGACGTATACGGCTTCGTCCCACGTGACTGGAACAGGGAGCAACGAAAGTAAGCCCCTAACTAGGATCGTCGCTACAGTGAAAGCAGCGGCCCAATCCCTGCGGCACTCCTTTAAGAGAAGTGAGGCTTTTAGCGCCAGCAGGCTGCCCGCTCGCCCCACAACCTTTCTAGCTTTTCCCTCCACTTCTTCTTCCTCCGAGCTTCTCTTTTAGTAGCCACAACAGGCAGACTAATCCGTCTTTCCAGCTTATCTTTGCTTCTCCCTTCTTTCTCACACTGTACGTTATCGGTACTTCGACGACCTTCATCTTTCTTTTGAGGAGCTTCGCCGTCACCTCAGGCTCGAACTCGAACCTTCTCGCCCTCAGCTCCAAGCCTTCAACCGCCTCTCTCTTGAAAGCCTTGTAACCCGTCATCATGTCAGTTATCTTGGAGCCGAAGAGCACTCGTGTAGCCCACGAGAGAACCTTGTTGCCCAGCCTGTGACTCATCGACATCCCCTCTATGCTTCCCACGAAGCGCGAGCCAAAGACTGCGTCAGCATCTCCACGCAGCAGTGGAGCCAGGAGCCCGGGTATGTCTTCTGGAATGTACTCTAGGTCTGCGTCCTGTATCACTATGATGTCTCCCGTAGAGTGCGCTATTCCGGTCTTGACCGCCGCCCCCTTCCCCATGTTCTCCTCGTGCCTGATGACCGTTACGCCGTCGTGGCTTTTAGCTTTCTCAAATGATGAATCCGTCGACCCGTCGTCAACCACAATTATCTCTTTCTCCAGTCCGAGGTCTACCTGCTTAACTTTCTCTATAACGTCAGAGATGGTTTCCTCCTCGTTGAAGCAGGGAATTATTATGGACACCTTGCCTCTCAACGCCACCTCCACCCTTTAAAGGCAATTCATTAAGCCCTCGGCTGGGGAAGATAAAAGCTTTTCCAAACAGACAAAGAGGGACTGCACGAAGAAAAATTGAAAAGAGGGCTGTTGCTTCTTGTAGCAAGGGTGTTGCCGTTGGTTAACAGAGGAGCCATGCTTAAGGCTGTAGCTCTTTCACTTTCGGTCGCCTTCATATTCGTTGTCCTATGGCTGATAGGGGTTGACCTCTTCCTGAGCTTGGTGTCGAGGCTTCACCCGGCTTGGGTCGCTTTGTTTGCCGCCCTCTACACACTCTCCTTCGCCCTGAGGGCCGCTAGGTGGAAGGTTATTGCTGAAGCCGCTAGCGGGGGTAGCGTCGGCTTTTCCAAGCTTGTGACCATAAACTTCTCAGGCTGGTTCGTAAACGAGGTGACGCCGGCAAAAGTGGGAGACATACTCAGAATATCACTCCTAGCGTCACAGGGCGGTGTGTCCTTTGGGGAGAGCACGTCGACGATAGCTGTCGAGCGCGCGTTCGACGTCCTCTCCATAGCGCTGGTCTCTTCAGCGCTGCTCTTCGCCGCCGGCTTCAGCTCATACATCCCTTTCCACATAAAGCTCATAGCGTTAGTGATATTCGCGATACTCGCATTAATCCTAATATTAACGTTAGCCTTCTGCGTGGCTGGGCCAAGGATAATCAACGTGCTCAGACTGCACATGATTTCGGTAAGGCTGCACAACTTAACCTACGGGTTAGCTGTAGGAATGAGGGACGGAGTTCAGAAGCTCTCTAGGAAGCCTAAAGCTCTAGCCATAACAGCGCTACTCTCGCCTCCGATATGGGTTTCCGACGCTCTCTCCATTTACATATTCATCAACGCCGTCGGCATCCCTGAGCTCTCCCAGACGCTTCTGCTCGCAGTACTGGCGGGGGTTTATCCCGGCGTCTGGCTTACAGACGCCGCCACGCTCAACCTATACCTGTCACCTTTCTCGTCGGTCTCTGTTGGTGTGTGCATGATGGCTGCCCTCCTAGGCTTCGCCTCGAAGTTCTTCCCGGTTGTCCCCGGAGGGTTTGGATTCTACGAGCTCATCGTCGCAATGACCATAAGCATAACAGGGCTTCCCTTAAACATAGGGCTAGCGGTCGCATTACTGGACCACGTGGCTCGGCTAGCCTACTGCTCAGCTACAGGGCTACCGTCGCTGGTCCACAACGGGATAGGAGTCGGCTTCATCCTGTCGGGGCATGTGCACAAAGCGTCCAAAAATCACCTGAAATAAGTATGACGGGTAGGTGGGTGTTTGTCGTGAAGGAGGAAGTTATGTTAGTCCACATCTCAGACGTACACGTCACCTCTAATTACTTCTCGAAAAAGCTAAGTGAAAACGTTGTGGGCGAAGTGAACAGGTTGAGGCCCGACCTGCTAGTGGTTACAGGCGACATCACAGACAACGGGTACCCTTACGAGTACAAGGAGGCAAAGGACTTCCTCGACCAGTTCAAGGCTGAACGCTTGGTCGTCGTGCCGGGAAACCACGACTCTCGCAATGCGGGCTACGTCCTCTTCGAGGAGCTCTTCGGCACACGGTATCCGAGCGTCGAAGTAGGACACGTCAAGGTGGTTGGAGTCGACTCAACAGAGCCCGACCTAGACGACGGGCACGTCGGGCGCCTCGCCTACCGGATAGTTGAGAACGAGCTTAAAGAGTTCAGCGGAGTCAGAGTCGTAGCCCTCCACCACCACCTCGTACCAGTCCCCGGAACTGGTAGGGAGAGAAACATACCGTCAGACTCAGGCGACTTCCTGAAAGTCCTTTCAGAGATTGGCGTCCACCTAGTTCTATGCGGGCACAAGCACGTCCCATGGACATGGAGACTCAACAAAATGTTTATCATCAACGCAGGGACAGCCACCACCCTCCGCCTGAAAGCCCATACTCCCCCGTCATTCAACATATTAACGATAAGCAAAGCGCTACTCGTGGCGGAGCGAGTAAATTCGGAAACCCTCGAAAGGCAGCCGATATGCACCGTGCACTTAGAAACATAAATGTCCGCCCTCCGCTAGAGGAGGACAGTTACACCCCAATATAATGAAAATGTCGCTGGGGCCCCGGGAAAACGTTCTACCAATGAAACCTAAGGGATATCGTCATGTCCACGTAATTTTTCATTAAACTAATGTTTAACATAAATATTTTTAAGTTGATCCGCGGAATTAGAGAATGAGGGGAGAAAGATGGTTTCCAAAAAACTATTAGACATGTTAAACGATGCTATAGCGAGAGAGATTCAGGTCTCCATTCAGTACATGTGGCAGCATGTCCAGTGGAGCGGAGTTAAGGGCTTTGCCGTTAAAGAAGAACTGAAAAGCATAGCTATAACGGAGATGAAGCACGCGGAGGCTATTGCTGAGAGGCTCTACTACCTGGGAGGAATCCCCACGACTAAGCCTACGGAGATATTTGTGGGAAAAACTCTTAAGGAAATGATACAGCGTGACGTGAAAGACGAGGAGAACGCCATCAGCCTATACAAGCAAATAATAGCTCAGGCGCGTGAAGAAAAGGACGAAACAACAGCCTTCTTGTTCGAGGGAATTCTAAAGGATGAAGAAGAGCATCACGACACCTTCACAACGCTTCTAGAGGAAATCTAAAAAGAGACGTGAGACGCGGCCGCTGTCACTTATTTTTTATCCTTTAAGTCTTTTATCATTTCCGCGTTTCTTTTGGGAAGATACTGTGCCGGAGCTGTTATGTTGTTTGGGGCTCGAAATCGATTAAAAACGGTCGGGGCTTGTCAACGCTGAAATAAATTTTATCTAGAACCCAAAGGTGAGAGACGCTTTACTGTGAGTTGGGGCTACGTCAATTTTTAATAGGCACTGGTTTTCCCTTTATACTCGGGTGTCAAATGTTGGTTCAGGGTAAGCGGGCTAGTCTGGCAAGCAGACTTCTCAAGCTTCAACTGGCTATAAGCTACATACTGTACTTCGTCGTGATAAGCGCCGTCACTGTTAACATGCTTTTCCTGTCCAACTGGTGGGCTAGGCTAATCCCCCCAGAAATGTATCCTGTCCCAGTCAACATTCAGAACGTGGTTGGAGTTGGTTTAATACTGACACTGATACTCCTACACAACGCTTTTCTCGTTGCCCTTCGTCAGCTGAAGAAGAAAGCGGAGGCCGAGAAACGAAAGGAGACTGAAACGTTCGATAAGCCTGCTTCGTAAACAGCTGTTGGGCTACGTTCGTGGCTTGTAGCTCCTTGCTCAAGCTCTTTGACTCAGGCGCTGGTGGGTTTAGGAAGTCTCCTTCTAACATTATTGTTTCTGTTTCTCTCTCAGCGTCCTCTACGAACCCCGTAGCTCCTCGTCTCTTGTGAGTAGTTTGAGCCCATTGTCTTTCACCGTCACGTACAGCACAGGGTCTATTAGGCCTCTGAATCCCTTGGATCCGAGGCTGAGTTCAGGTATGACTGCGGCTTCGTCTCCGCTGGTTGGAAGTTTTCCGTTATGGAGCTGAGCCCAACGCCAACCGTTTTCTCGTCGTACCCAATCTTGCTTAGCTTCCATTATTATTTCGAGGAGGCTGAGGGGCGCCTAGTACGCTTCGACCGCGTAGACTTGTAAAGCTTTACCAGAGCAACTTAGAGGTTTTCAGCGTCTTTAACTGATATTCCAACCAATGGAAGGAGATAGGTTGAGTCAAGGAGCACCTTTTCCACGTGGTAGTTCCTCCTCAGACTTTCTCAAACTCTTCGAACGTTGTTGACCCGAACTTAGCTCCTCTAAACGCCAGCCAGAACGGGTCGGGAACAACCTCGGTTACAAGCCTATCCTTCCTCAATCCTCATTCTGAGAATAGAGCCTTCACGTGTCCCGAGAACTTCAAATGGGCTTAGGAATGTACAAGGTGTTTCTTTTTGCTCACCCTCACCTTAACATCTAGCATTACCAAACCACAACACCCCGTAACTCCCAGATGTTTAAAAATTTCTGGAAAAACGAGTAACTCAGAAATACGCGGTAACCCAACACGAAGACGCGGACGAAACAGACGTGAAACCAGTGCAAGAGCTTCACGGGGGGAAGACGATGAGACGAAAACCAGTTTTCCATGGTACGAAAATGAACAAGGAGGGGGACAACGCTATAATGCGGCTGCGCGGTAGGAGTGGAAGAGAAACGTTTCCCGGATACAGCTACTGAGTGTACTTGTAGAAGGCGCAGTGTATGTCCTTCACTATCGAGAACCTTATGTCTAGGCTTGTTTTCCCCAGCACATCGTTTTCCACGCCGATCATAGCGTCAGCGAAGAGCTTAGCGTCGCCTTTCTCAAAAGACTCCAATAGCTTGTCGCTCACCTTGAAAACAGGGCTGTCGAGCAGGCCCTTAAACTTCTCACCTCTCTTCTTAAGCAAGTCTATGACTTTCCTCGGAGCTTCAAGCTGGTTCACTATGACCGACTGGACAACCATGTCAAACACGTATTCCGCTGCTCTCTTCAAGTCTCCCTCCTTAAGCCTCGCGCTTACGAAGTCAGCCGCGCTCCTTGCGGCGTCCAAGAACTCGTCAACTCCAACGTTCTTCAACATCTTCTCAAAAAGCTCGAGGTCAGACTTACTCGGCGGGCTAAGATACTTGTCCAAACACACCACCACTTGACAAGGCTTAAAAGAAGAAGCATATGTAAACACTTATAAGGTTTGCTGGCACAACAACGGCTTCGCCGACAACAAAGACGTGGCAGAACCGCATGGTTGCATGGAGTTAAGCAAATTAGGCGTCTTCTTCCTCTTTCTTTTCACGGAGACTGGTGGTTCTATGCGTCCGAAGATCCT
>JAHLWX010000004.1 GCA_019057675.1 Candidatus Jordarchaeum sp. LHC_1308 | reverse complement strand
CCTTTAACTGGTCTCCCGCCTCCGACGCCCTTTCCTACTACCTCCAGCTTTCGACCTCGCCCGACTTTTCCTCCCCCTTGCTCTTCCAAGTTGCCGCCCTCCCTACACCCTCCGCGAGTCACTTTCTGGCACACCACCTACTACTGGCGTGTCCGTGCCGCTAAGGGTTCTGTCGAGTTCAGCAGCTGGAGTTCAGTCTGGAGCTTCACCACAAAGTTCGTTTACCGGGGCGGCTGGAGGCTGGAAAACATAGAGAGCGGGAAGACCGGGGTCGTCATAGTCTATTGGTACGGGTATAGGGCAGAGAATGTGGTGGAGAATAGCCCTGCCGATGGTAAATTCCATTGGAAGAACCTTGAGCTTAGGCTAAACGGAGTAATCGTGCCCGCGGAGAAGATAATAACTTTCGCCTCTGAGGGAAGAAGCGCCTTCGGCCAGGGATATGGGTATTACTCTATGGTGCCGGGAAACTGGATAAGGATTCAGCTGGATACACCGCTCAAGAGAGGAGACAAAGTATCGCTCAAGTGGGTTCCCCTTAATCTTATCCTCGTGGAAAATACGATATACTGAGGGGGAGATTCGGGTTGCAGTAGATAGCCTCTGAAAATGAGGGTTGAAACTGATAGGGGGCGAACTCCGGCTCTATCCTTCAGCACGGCTAAATACAAAAAAGCGAACACTTTAACCGATGATTTAAAAGTCTCAGCGCAAATTATTTCGAGGGCCATGTTCTCCAAGGAGACCATCGAAAAGGCAGGGTTCAAGAAAATTAAGGCCTGGTATAAGGGGGACCTGCTTCCTGTGCGGGAGGAGGTTCCAAGCGGGGAGACCATCTACTGGAAGAGGACCAAAGAGAGAACGTTTCTCATCTGTCCGAGGTGTTATAGGGAGTGAGTCACCAATGGAGCAGGAAGAAGCGTAAATACTGACGTTATCTATTTATACTTTTTTGTATACTTTTTTGGCACCTAATCCTAGCAGGGAACTTAAATGATAAGTCGTTTAGCCGAATTGTTCAAAGACGGCAAATTTGCCGAAGAAGTCCAAACAAAGCTACCTTACCTTTTCCATCTTGCTGAACTTGAACTTTCAAGGGCTGGAAAGGTAGGCATGGAGGTTGGAACTCTAAGAGAACACATCTTGATTGCGTTATTGATTTATAAGGTTTGGGGAAGAAAATGTTGAAACAGATATTCCCATAACTGAATACGCCGTTGACCTTAAATTATTTGGAGAACCACTGTCGATAAAAACAATTACGGGTAGTGGCGGTGTCAAGGCTATATGGACTGTCAACGCTAAAAAAGCTTCGGAGTTTGTGGAAAGCTACGAACCGAAATGTGATATTCTTCTCGCACAGTTACAAATGGGAAGACTACGGTGGGCTTTATCACATTCCATTAGAAGCTCAACAAGAAGTTTTTAGAAGACTTGGTACACATAAATACTTCAAACTTCCTAAGCCGGGAACAAATCCTAGGGGAGTGGAGTTCAGCAAAGATGCGTTGAGAGACCTTATGACAGATGTGGAAACCAAGAAGATACGAATATTCTGGACGCGGCCATTTGTGAAGTTTAACCCATATGAGAGATGGATTAAGCTTTGGAAAGAGAATGTTCTAAGTTTCTTTCAAAAATAGGAAAACAACTTTGTCTGGGCTAAGTATTCACTTATTCTTCTCCTTGCTTTTTCTACGTATTCTGGGTTTATGTCGATGCAAATGAAGTGTCTCCCGCTTTTTATTGCTGCTATCGCCGTCGTTCCGACTCCACAGAACGGATCTAAAACAACCTCACCGGCAAAAGTGTACAGCTGAATGCATCTGTAGGGTAACTCTACTGGGAACGGCGCAGGATGCCCAACCTTCTTGGCGGATTCTGGCGGAAACTCCCAAACGCTCTTTGTGAACTCTAGGAATTCCTCCCTTGTTATAGTGCTCTTCTTTCCCTTACATTTTCTTCCAAATTTTCCCTTTGAAAAAACGAGAATATACTCATGCGTATCCCTTAAAACTGGGTTGGAGGCTGACCTCCAGCTGCCCCAAACTGTGGAGGCTCCAGCACCAGCTCCCTTGTTCCAAATTATTTCCCCCCTCATTAGGAAACCTACTTCTAGCATGGCATCTATCACAAATTTATGATATGGAATGTAGGGTTTCCTGCCAACGTTAGCTATGTTCACACATACCCTTCCTCCATTAACCAAAACTCTATATGTTTCAGAAAAAACGTCCTTTAGCATTCCAAAGTATTCATTTAAGTCTAAATCTTCATCATACTCTTTACCCACATTGTAGGGAGGAGAGGTGACAATAAGATGGACACTTGAATCAGGGATGTTGTCCATTTTTCTAGCATCCTGACATAAAATCTTGTCAAGCACTTCAAAAGGAACAGGATTTTCAATTTCAGGCTTCCGCTCATCTAACTTTAATCCATGATATAGTCTGCTGCTGTAAAAAGGTGTGGAATCATGTCCCTCCCTTTTTGAAACGCCGAACCTACTTGTTCTTGTGCCTTTCCGCTTCAAATTAGACACCTCTATAGCTGGTTAACTTTTTGTCATTTTTTAAACCGTTGCTCTCGCGCCTCATAGTTCACCCTTCCTTGATGCCGGGTCTCCATTTTGTCCCCCCATTCGACGCAACTTAAGCTCCTTTTTCATTTGTTCAAACACCCTAAGAGCCTCCTTCTCATCGAGGCCCCCTTCCTCAACCCCTTCCTCAAGATAGCGAGCCGCTGCCCAAATCCCTGCCTCCAGTCCAATATCTAACGCCAAATCCATGAGAGATGGCTCTAGCTCTTTTACTTTTCTCTCCACCTCACGGTTATGCTCCAACGCAACTTCCAACCTCCTCTGAATATTCTTCATTTTTTCTTCCATCTCCTTTTTTACCTCCTCGATATTCCCGGTCTCGAAGATCAGGATAGTGTGCTCGCCCCTCTTGTATTGCTCCGCCAGCTCTTCCTCGCTGTGCCTCCGGTAGGCCCTGGTCAGATATTCCTCGTGGCCCATCATAGCCTCTACCATGTCTACTGGTATAGCCGTAGCTATTCTTGTTCTGAAGAACTTCCTAAGAACGTGGGGGTGGAAAACCCTCCTTTCTGTGCTGGGGTCTGTCTCGTCGAGCTTAGCCTTCCCCACGGCGTTGTCCCAAACGGAGCGGGCGTTGGTTTCGGTGAAGGGGAATAGCCTATCATCCTCGGGGGTCTTCTTGTGTCGCTTGCTCCTCTTCACCGCCAAACCCAGATACTGGTCCCTGACCTTGAGTATTCTTGAACCGCTTCCTTTGCCTCTCGGGATATGAAAGCCACCCTTGGAACCCTCGTCTTGGTGTATTCGGCTCTGATGCGGATTCTGGGGGGTCTTTTTCCAACTCGACATCCCTCACCTTCACCTGCACAAGCTCCCCTATCCGCATGCCGGATGAGGCTAGGCACAGGAAGAAAGCCCTCACCTTGAGGTCCATGTGGGAGAGTATGCTCCTCAACTCGCCGGGAGATGGAGCTTTGTCCTGGGTCCACGACCTTGCCGGGCCCAGCCGCCTGTTTAGGGTTTTCTAGAACTTTGCTGGAAGTTCTATGTCGTTTTCCATCAGCCAACATCTCACCACCGACTGGCACTGCCTCAAAGTCAAACCTGGAACTTTCTTCTCCTTCTGGGAAGCAAAGAAGTCCTGGAGGTCCTTCTCGACCATCTCCCTCAGATATCGGGTAGCCACCGCTTCTAGGTCCTCCACCTGTTCGTAGAAGTGGGAGAGGTATCTCTTCAAAAGCGAGCGGTAGGCCTTCCGCGTGCTCTTCTCCAGCATGGTGAGGAAGGCTAGGGGGCCTGTCGAGGTGCTGGCGCTGGTTGCGGTTGGGGCCATGTTCTCTCCTTTTAGGAGCCTGCCTATAGGTTTATAAAGATTATCCTTAACTTTACTTTTTTGCTTTAAAAATGGCAGAAGCTTTTAAGAGTCTTATGTCTCTTAAAAAATAAAAGATTAATGAAGCACATTACGAGTAAAAAATAAACGGTTGAGCCGAAAAAGTACTAGTAAATTTATGTTTAAATCTTCTCCGCTGCACCATTAACCGGTAAATTACTCGGGGGGGCCTTCTCATTTCGAATCGAGTTTAGAGAGTTGCTTTCCAGGGTGCTTGAGAAGGACGATTCTTGTGAGTTCTATCAGGAGGTGTCGAGGCTAGTATGTTCCAAGTTGCTACTCCAGTAAGGTTTTTTTATGTAGTTATAAGCGCTTAGAGCCGCTACGACGCCTTCTCCTATGGCGGCTGAAATGCGCATGACTCCTCCCGTCACGTCTCCGGCGGCGAATATTCCGGGAATGCTAGTTTCCTGTCTTTTGTTTACTAAAACTTCGCCTTTCTCCGAGAGCTTCACACCTAGACGCTCAAGCAGATCTGTTTCGGGCGTGTGTCCTACACAGAAAATGACCTCATCGGCTTTTATGGCGCGTTTCTCCCCTGTCTTGCAGTTTAGCACGACAACTTCTTCCACACATTCTTCTCCTCTTACTTCTTCAACGACGGAGTTGTAGAGAAACTCAACTCTACCCGTCAACTTTTCTACGGCGGACTCGTCAGCCCGCAATGTCCCGCGCCTGTGGACGAGCACAACGGAAGCGGCGACTTCGCTGGCTCTAAGAGCTGACTCGACAGCAGTTTCTCCCCCGCCCACGACAACGACCTTCTTTCCCTTAACCTCAGAGGCATCTTCCAGCAGGTATCTTACCCCTTTTCCCTTAAACTTGTCTTCTCCTTTAACCCCCACGTGGGTAAGGGGCTGGACGCCGAACGCTATTATGACTGCCTTAGATTGATATTCTTCCCCTTTTTCATCTCTCACTAAGAAGAATCCTTCCTTGGTGCTACTGACGGCGACAACTCTCGAATTGCATTTAACCTCAGCCCCAAACTTTTTGGCGTGACGTTCGAGGGCTTGCCCTATCTTGAGTCCTGTTGCCCCATCGGGGAGCCCGATAAAATCATCTACCACTTTATCCGCGTAGAGGAGAGCGGGCTTTCCCCCAGCTGTTGGAGCGGCTTCAAGCACTAGAGTTTTAAGTTTCCTTCTAGCCGCAAAGGTTGCAGCTGCAAGTCCGGCAGGACCTGCCCCGATCACTACGACGTCAAACAAATCTCGTCCTCCACGCTTCAAGGTGACCTTTTAGCGATGACGTAATAACGTCTAATAAACATTATTGTGCCTCAAGGAAGATGTAGTTATGTTGGTGGGCATATGAGCTTAGTGGTGGTTGTTGTGGTGGAGGAGGGGGCAAGGTATCTTCTTGTGGAGGAGAGGGATGGTTTCTGGGCTCTTCCCGGAGGAAAGGTTAGAATCGGGGAGGATCTTATCGAGGCTGCAAGACGTGAGGTGAGAGAGGAAACTGGGTATGACGTGGAGGTGCAGGGGGTGGTATGCATCTATCAGCAAGTAGATGATCCGGTGGCGCCTGTAGTATTCTGCTTTAAGGGAAAGGTGAAGGATAAAGTCGGGGAGGGATCACTTAAATGTGATTGGATCACTGAAAAAGAGGTTGGAGAAAGAGCAGGATACCCTGAGACGCTCAGGCTGGTTAGGCTCTCGAAAAAATGGAGAGAAATCAAGAAGCATGAAGACTTAAAGGTATACCTGTAGCCATCCTCTAAAGCACCACATGTACACCTAGAACGCTGTTGAAGGCAGGAACGTTGAAAAAGAGTCCCCTTATAAGGGAGCTCCTAAACTTTATAACAATTCGAATACAATTCTTTTATCAGGTAATCTCTTCCAGAATTAAAACATTTTCTTGGTGATTTTTGGAAAAGTAGGTGAAAAGGTGGCACAAGAGGAATATGTTTTCAAGATTGTCGTTATCGGAGACGGTGGTGTTGGAAAAACAAGTCTTATCTTAGTTCTTACTGAAAATAGATTTCCAACGGATTACCGTCCAACTCTAGGAGCTGATTTTGCCTCTTACAAAATTGATCTGGACGATAAGCTTGTCACACTGCAACTTTGGGATCTGGGAGGACAGCCAAGTTTTGCCCACCTTCGCTCGTTTTTCTACACTGAAGCAAAGGGGGGAGTAATAGTCTTCGATCTAACGAATATGAAAAGTTTTGAGAACATTGAAAAGTGGTATAATGAGCTCACAAGCACATGTGGCAAGATACCGATAATCTTGATAGGGAACAAGCATGACTTGATTAGTGAGCGGAGGGTTCCAAGGTATGAAGCAGAACAAGTAGCTAGAAAGCTTGGCGCACTCTATTTTGAGACGAGCGCAAAGACGAGGTACATGGTTGACGAGTCCTTCAAGGCCGTAGCTAGACTCATCTTAGGGATCAGGGAAGAAGAGAAGGTGAAGATGGTTCCGTTAAGGTTGACGCCGGAACTAAGAAAGCGCCTCATGGAAGTCATAGACGAAAGCGAGGACTACGCGGTTAACTTGCTGAGAGACCTCATATCCGCCCAGTCGCTTAACCCTCCAGGGTACGAACGAAGCTCCGCTGAAATAGTATTGGGGGAGCTATATAGGATAGGAGCCCAAACGGAAATTTACGAGAAAAAGGAGGGGCGAACCAACGTTATAGGAAGACTGGGAGAGGGTGAGCCAACTGTGATGCTGTCGGCTCATCTTGACGTCGTTGCACCGGGGGACGGGTGGATTTATCCACCTTTTAGAGCAACAGTGAAGGATGGATATGTAATAGGAAGAGGAAGCGTGGACGCTAAGGGTTCTCTGACTGCCATGTTGCTCGCTTTACGCGCTATCAAAAAGCTAAACCTGCAACTCGACGGCACAGTACTGCTTGCAGCAACAGCTGACGAGGAAGCAGCCGGAGAACTCGGAATAAAATTTCTCTTGAGGGAGGGAAAAATAAAGGCGGACTACGCCATAGTCGGAGGAAGCACGAGAAGCAGAGATATATGCATCGCGGAAAGAGGCTTGATCTGGTTTAAGGTCATCTGCAGAGGCTACTCCGCCCCCGCCCATGCGTCCCCCTTGCAGGGGGGAGTAAATGCCGTGCAGGCATTAATAAAGCTTTTGGGGAAAATATCCGAGGTTAAGTTTGACGTGCCACCTCACCCTCTCATGGGAGAAGTAACCTTGAACATAGGAACAATTCAGGGAGGCATAGGGGTAAACATCGTGCCCGATAAGGCTGAGGCCACGATAGACGTAAGGTACAATCCAGCTATAAGCGAGGAGGAAATAATTTCCCGTTTAACAGAGATCGTAAGAGAAACAGAAGAGGAGGTTAAAGGAGTCGAAATATCACTCGACGTAATTCTTTCAGAGCCACCGACGGAGATGCCCCAAAACCACTTCCTAATACAGGCTTTAAAAAAGAACGTGAATGAGATAACCGGAGAAGAGGCTAGGCTCATAGGTGAAATGGAAGCCTCATCGACTAAGATCTGCATACTAAACGGGATCCCGGCAGTCTCTTTCGGGCCAGGTGAAAGAGAACAAAAACACAAACCAAACGAAAAGGTATCAATAAAGGAAATACTGGAAGCCGCCAAGATAATCGCCCTAACAGTGCTGGACTTGCTATCACAAGCCAAACAACAGCCTCGAATACAAAACCAGAAAATACGAGTCTAAAAATGACAAAACAGCTTAAGGAGAAGGCGGCAGCCAATAAATCGCAGCAATTCCTCAGAAAACGTTTTTATACCGAACGGTTTTCCTTAAGGATTGAAGCCCCGGAAGCCGCCCCGGTACCTCGACTGCGGGAGAGCTCAGCCTGGTTAGAGCGTCTCACTGGTAATGAGAAGGTCCCGGGTTCAAAGCCCGGCCGGGGCTCCATCTACCAATTATATTAGCTTAAGTTTTTAGTCCCTTCCTTTTTGGACGATTAACCTTAAGTTTCATGTCTTTTTTACTGACGTGAAGCTATTTATATTAAGAAAGGATGGTAGCGACAGATTTATTTCAGGACCATTGTTAGGAGGCTTTCGTGGAGGAGGTTTTAATGAGGCTGGAGGACGAAAAAAAGGCGGCGGCGCTTGCTGCTGTTAAGCGCGTTAGGGACGGCATGGTTCTAGGCATTGGTTCGGGGTCAACTGTCGCAATATTCGTAGAAGCTCTGGCGTCTCTAGTGAGAGAAAAGGAGGTGGAGGTAATCTGTGTTCCGACGTCTTATCAGTCGGCGATACTGCTGGCAAGCCATGGTATACCCTTGACGTCCCTCACGGAACACCCCACCTTGGATTTAACCGTGGATGGGGCGGACGAGATAGACCCGAACCTGAACTTGATTAAGGGCATGGGAGGGGCACTGACACAGGAGAAAATAGTGGCAGCTTCCTCAAAGGAAATGGTGGTTATAGCCGACAGCTCGAAGCTCGTGGAAGTCCTCGGTGTAAAAACACCGATCCCAGTTGAAGTTATACCGATGGCTTGGAAAACCGTCGCGGAGAAACTGGCGAAGCTTGGATCCAAAGTTGAGCTGCGCCATGGAAGCGGAAAAGTTGGACCGGTAGTGACCGATAACGGGAACTTTATACTGGATGCAAAGTTTCCCCGCGTAGACCAGCCTAAAACTCTGGAAGAAAAAATAAACAACATACCAGGCGTGGTCGAAAACGGGCTCTTTGTCGAGATGGCGAAAATAGCATATGTAGGACAAGGCAAAACATTAGAAAGGAAGCAGTTCTAAGAAACATAAAAAGGACATAAAAAATAATTAATAGGGAAGTTAAATTTTTGTTTACCGTGGATACTAAACGGTTGGTAATATGTAAAGCCGTTAATGGTGTTTAGGAGGGAGAGAAAGAAAGAGGGAAAAGCATGGCGGCGGACTATGCTTACTTGTTTAAGGTGGTAATAGTTGGAGACGGGGGCGTCGGTAAAACTTCCATAACAAGGCGTTTCAGTGAGGGCGTGTTTTCAGAAAGCTACAAGATGACTGTTGGAGTCGACTTTGCCGTGAAGAGCATTGAAGTTGATACGCCTTTTGGCCGCGCTGTTGTCAAGTTTCAGGTCTGGGATCAGTCGGGACAGGACAGGTTTAGTCACATTAGACCTCTGTATTATCGGGGGTCTGTTGGGGGCCTCTGCGTTTACGACGTGACTAATTTGAAGAGCTTCGAAAGATTACCCTTCTGGATTGAGGAGGTTAGAGCGCACTGTGGCAATGTACCGCTGATTTTAATCGGAAACAAGCATGACATGCCCCGAAGCGTTCCCCTTGAGGACGCGCTCGAGTTCGCAATTAAGCATAACCTGCTTTACTTTGAAACTAGCGCTAAGACGGGTATGAATGTTAATGAGGCATTCACCGACCTAGCTAGAATGATCATTATTGGACGAAGTGCTCAGGCGGTTTAAAAGGGGAAAAATTTAAGTTTCGAGGGTTTTTCGTAGTGGTGGTGGTTGAGTTGAAGAAGTATTCCTGTTCATTTTGTGGTGGAGAAATTAGTCCTGGTACGGGCATTAGCTATGTGAGACATGATGGTGTCGTACTAAGGTTCTGCTCCAGTAAATGTCGTAAAAATGCGCTCAACCTTGGGAGGAAGCCGAGGAAGCTTAAGTGGACTGAGTTTTACGAAAAGAAAGGATGAATACTTGGTTTTTATGGTAGTAGGCAGTTCTGAATTATCGCTTCGGTGAGGCTGAATATGTGGTGGGGGAGAGCGCTGGGGTTTTCCTCTGTCAGGAGCCATTTTATTAGGACATATGCGTGTTCGACATCGACCTTTCCTTCTGCTAGGTTTTTGCAAGTTTCCCTGAGTTTCTTCGTGTGATCCTTGGTGAAACGTTGAAGGTTAATGTATTCCTCTGCCTTTTCCTGCCCGTCTTCTTCTAAACCTGCCTGAGTTGACCAGAGGGCAAGTTCTCTCTCCGCGGTTGCAGGGGAGTCTGAGGCATGTGCCACATTTATGCCACCCCATATTCCATATTTCCCTCTAATCGTCTCCGGATCCGCTTTATGGGCTAATGTTGCCCCGAGAAGGCGTCTCACTCCCAGTATTACGTCTTCCCCTTCCACTTTCAACGCCACGACTGGAGCGGCTTTAATGTACGACACAAGCCAGTTGAAGAAAGGCTTTCCCGCATGTTCCTCGTAGTGTTTTTCCGCAAGCTCATCAGTTACTTTAACCAATTTAAAGGATGTCACTTCATACCCTTGATCCAGTATAGCCTTGAGAGCATATGCTCCGACGAAGCCTCTTATTGTTGCGTCGGGCTTCAGTATTACGAGGGTTGCTTCCATTCTAAGTCACTCTAGAGGGTTGATCTTGACCTCAACAGTGCTGCTGAGCCTTTTTAGTCTTTCTTCAACCTCGGATAATGGTGTCTTGCTTCCCGTACAGTCCACTATGAAGTATGCATCAGCCATACCTGTAGCACCTGGAGGGATCACCGTTGTTTGTATGTTTATGTTCATTTTTCCGAGTTCTGTGGCTATTTCGCCTAAGGCTCCAGGCTTATCTAGCATTTTCACTCTTATTTCTGCTAGCATTCGCTCTTCTTTGATTATTGGGTAAGCCACAAAGTTCATCTTGCTAACGTCTGCCACGATCAGAAGACGGGTCCCTTCCTTGATTTTGAGCGATGAAGCCACACTTGAGGGGAGAGTGAAGGAGTTATTCTTTCCAACATGAATAAACTCCGTTATGAATGGCTTTTTCTGGCTCAAAGCCTAGTTCCTCCTCTCTTCCGTTAAGCACTGCATACTCAATGAGTAGATTACATGAATATTTAAAAGTGTTCTTCCAAGAGGTTTGAATCGAGAAGTGCTCCGGTGTCTTTGATGAAGATTATGGTTGCGGGAATAGTCGAGTTAAGCCTCATGGATTACCCTAGTAGCCCAGCTTTAGTGATTTTTGTTCCGGGATGTCCCTTTCGTTGTCCAATGTGTCAGAATTGGTCTATACTCGAAGCTAAGCCTGAGCACGAGAAGGAGCTTGACGAGTTTCTTTCCAAGGTTAGGGTGGCGCTGGACACGGTGGATGCAGTTAAGGTTTCTGGGGGTGAGCCCACCCTTTATCCAGAGTTCCTGCTTAGGCTTTCAGAGTTCTGTAGGGATCATGGGCTACTTTTCGGGTTTGACACCAACGGTTATTTTCCGGATGTCGTAAAGGCTCTTTTAGGACGCGTCAACCTTGTTTCGGTGGATGTAAAGGCAGCATTTAATGATCCCGTCCTCTACAGTAGAATTATAGGGATCGATAAGGGGATGGAGGCCATAAATAGGCTGAAGGAAACTTTGAGGATGCTTTTCTTGAGTAACGTCTACGTGGACGTTAGAACCACGCTTATCCCGACAGTCAACGACGGAGAAGGATGCATGAAAAACATTGGTGAAAGCCTCACTAGGCTGGGATATGTGGATAAGGCGCTAAAGGGGGAGGCAAGCTACACGTTACAGGAGCTTGAGCCGAGCTTAGCATGGAAGGAGGAGGTGAAAAGGCTGAGGCGGCCTACGCTTGAGGAAATGATGAAGGCTGGTGAGTCGGTTGGATTGCCTAGGGTATACATTAGGAAGGCTGATGTTGGATTTATGATTGGGCTCGAGGAACTGAAAAAGCGGGAAGCAAGAAAGGTGGATTTAATCTAGTGCATTTGAAACATGAGCTCGACCGCTACTCTGGCAGCGGTAAATGCGGTGAAGCTGCCTGAGGGCACTACTTCCACGACGTCTCCGCCAACGACGTTGTGGCATTCCTCTAGTAGGCTGATGAGCTCTGTCGTGGTTAAGCCTCCTGGCTCAGGGTTTCCAACTTCGGGTGCAAATGCTGGGTCTAGAACGTCCACGTCAACGGTCACGTATAATTTCCCATGCTTCTCTTGAAATTCTCTTATGCGATCCACAGCGTAACTTGGGGAAAGGTGAACCTCATGTGCCGGCACCAAGGCAATGCCGTTTTCCTCGGCATACTCATATTCCTCCTTTGAGCACGCTCTAACTCCCACTTGAAGAATCGGGATTCCTGCTTCATGCATTCTTCTGGCAACAGTTGCGTGGCATATTCTTTGACATTCGTAATCATCTCTTAAATCCATGTGGGCGTCGAACTGTATCACTCCAACTTCGCTGAAGCACTTGGCTACGCCCAGCGTTAAAGTGTGTTCTCCACCCAAAACGAGGGGCTTTTTACCTTCGTCAATAACTTCAGAGACAACTGCCTTTAGCCGCTGGAGGGTTTGGTGCACGTCCCCCGGAACCACATCTAGGTCGCCAAGGTCGCAGAAGCGAAGAGAGCAAGCATCAGCCATGCGCCTAAGACTGAAGCTCTCCATGTTCCAAGAAGCATCTCTTAAAGCTGATGGAGCAAACCTGGCGCCCGGCTTATACGTACTAGTAGCATCGAAGGGGACACCTATTATTACTACTAATGCTTCGCTGTAAGGCTTGGAGCAACCTAAGAAGATCTCTTTGGCGGTTAAGTAGAGTTTCTTGTATCCCATTTCTCATCCTCCAAAAAGAAATCTTATGAAGTTATACGTGTTTGGAACAGCATCCCCCGACCTTACAAGGTTATTCCACTTTTCAACTAGCACGCAGTACTGCTTCCACTCTTTTTCCAGTAGTGCCATTTCTTCGAGAACTTTTTCGAAGTTGAACTTGTTACCCCTACCAATACCATTACAGATGAAGAGAGCATCCGAGTTAAGCTTAAACTTACGTCCTCCAAGCCAAAGGAAGGGAAATGCCCTGCAGTTTAACGGTCTAGCAGGATACACTTTGCACTCCCCGTCGTTAAAGATGCAGCGCCCATTTTTTTCTTTAAGGGCTAAGACCATCTCCTGTCCCCTGTCGCCTATGAACCTCGGGATGCCGATGTAAGTGTGAGCCACATTGTGAGGGACGATCACGCCCGCCAAGAAGCTATGGGGAGGGGCACCATAAAGGTTAACTATTCTATTAGCATCCGAATCTGTCACACAAACGGTATAAGTCGAGCAGCATAAACCACATTTCTGACACTCAAAGTGTCTAGGTCTAAGCGCTACTCTTAAAGCTCTGACCAGAACGCTTGGATTAAACTTAGCCTTCAAGCTATCATCCACTAAACGCATTTAAAACCTATGGACATGTAACAATTAATACGAAGGTTCCTCTTATAAAGATTGGAGGGCTCCTTATTGAAGATCATGACAAGCATGGAGACACGAATAGCTGACTTGAACGCTGAGTTCCTGGGCGTCCCCCATCTTCTTCTCATGGAAAACGCTGGTAGAAGCGTTGCGGATGCAGTCTCTAAGAGAATGAACGTTGAAGGGAAGCGGGTTGCCGTCTTCTGCGGCCTAGGTGACAATGGAGGGGATGGCCTAGTCGCGGCAAGACACCTCGCATCCCTCGGAGCCAAAGTAACAGTGATTCTCGTTGGCGATGAGGAAAACATCAGAACAGATGAAGCTAAGCTTAACTGGAACGCGGTTAAGGCGATGTTCACTGTTGAAAAAATAGTGGTGAGGGACTCCAGTGACGTAAAGAAGCTCGAGGGGGAGCTGAGTAAAATGGATGTTATCGTTGACGCATTGCTCGGAACAGGAGTGAGAGGCGAGGTGAGAGAGCCCATAGCCTCAGTAATAGACCTGATCAACAGGATTAAGGGTTTCAAGGTTTCCGTGGACGTTCCATCAGGAATAAACCCTGACACAGGTGAAGTTGGAGGGAGAGCGGTTAAAGCAGACGTAACTGTTTGTCTTCACTCGCTTAAACCCGCCCTCTCCACTTCTCCATTTACGGGCGAGCTGGAGGTTTACCCGATAGGAATACCCCCGGAAGCAGAGATCATAGTTGGCCCCGGAGACCTAGAGGCTGCCAAGATAACCCGCAGAGCCGAGTCCTACAAGGGAGAGCACGGACGGGTCCTCGTTGTCGGAGGAGGGATAAATTATTCGGGAGCTCCAGCTCTAACCGCACTAGCAGCGCTAGCAACTGGAGTAGACATAGTTATTGTGGCTGCACCGTCAAGTGTTGCGAATGTTATACGCTCCTACTCTCCAAATTTAATAGTTAATCCTCTCCCTGGAGAAACTTACAGTCCGGAATCTGTGGAGAAAGTCGAATCAATCATGAAGCGGGTGACGGCCCTAGCTATAGGGCCTGGCCTCGGTCTCGAAGATGAAACATTTAATGCGGTTATAGAGACATTGGAACTCGCAAGAAAAAGTAGGATCCCGACCGTCGTCGATGCGGATGCACTTAAAGCCATCGCTAAGAAGCCGGACTCCGTCGCAGACGGCAACATGGTGCTAACCCCTCATCAAGGTGAATTCCTCGCCATAACAGGAGAAAAACTCCCCGGCAAATCATTAAGGGAAAAAATGGAGTTGGTGAAGGAATGGAGCAAGCGGCTTAGAGCAACAATACTGCTAAAGGCACATTGGGATGTTATATCAAACGGGGAAAAGGTAAAGGTTAACATTACAGGAAACCCTGGAATGACTGTGGGTGGAACAGGAGATGTGCTTACTGGGTGTTGCGCCGCCATTCTTTCATGGGGAAAGGACGCGTTCACGGCCGCCGCAGCAGCCGCCTTCATAAATGGGAGAGCTGGAGACCTAGCAGTTCAACAAAAAGGATACCATATAACAGCAACAGACGTAATAAACCACATACCCCAAGCAATGGGCGATACAGAGAAACAGGCGAAGCACGTCACAATGTAACTTACCGTTTGATGTGGAACACAAACCTAAATTCACAGGTTCGCAGGTTTTCTTGAAAAATTGCTTCTCGAACCTTTAACGTGACCAGGGAGGCTGCAAGACACGGTATGAGAAAAGTTTTTAATGGTGCTTTTTAATGGATGAAGAAGGAGGTTTAACGAGATGAGCACACAGCAAGATACCGCAACTCCGGCTGAAGTAATAGCTATCGTTGACAGGACGGGAATCTATGGGGAGATAATTCAATGTCGTGTTCGTATACTTGAAGGACCGGATAGGGGCAGAATACTCACTAGGAACGTACGTGGGCCAGTCAGAGTGGGAGATATCGTCTTGTTAAGAGAAACCGAGCGTGAGGCCCGTAAGATAAAGCCTCGCTGATGCGCCCCTAGTTTTTACAAATGTTATTCCAATTTTTAATAATATTTTTGTTTTAGAGTTCGTACGTTTCGCCTACTTTGGGGTTTATTGCTTGGTTACCGTAGTTTTCTTCTATTTCTCTCGCTAGAGTATAACAGGCTTCTTTCTCTCCGTGAACTGTGAAAAAGACTACTGAGTCGTTGTTGACGTGCTCTATGAAGGAGCGCAACTGTTTTCTATCCACATGGGACGAGAAGTTGAAGAATTTGACTTGCGCATCGACGCGCTCAGGTTTCCCGTAGAGGGGGAAGTATCCTGTGTCGAGAAGTATTCTTCCGGGGGTTCCAGGTATTTGGAAGCTGACGAGGAAGATGGCGTTCTCGTTATCCTTTGCGAGCATTCTCATGTAGTGGATTGTTGGTCCGCCCTTAAGCATTCCTGCTGGCGAGATTATTAAGCCTGGCCGACTTGTCGCTTCAACCCTGTCATGGAAGCCACGCACCCATCTACACTTGCTTAGGGCCCTTAGAAGGGTCTCGTAGTTTTTAAGGTAGTCTGGATGCTGAAGTAATAGCCGGCTGGCATCACGTGCCATTCCGTCAAGCGTTATGCTGTACTCAACATTGTACTTCTCGAGGACGCATAGAATTTCCTGAGACCTAGCAACTGCGAATGCCGGAATCAGAACTACGCCGCCGTTTTCAACAACGTTATGCACTGCATTTACAAATTCATATTCTGTCTGGAGTCTTTCAGGATGTTCCTCTAACGCGTACGTGCTTTCCGTTATGACCACGTCGGGCTTCAACCTACTGTAATCCGCATTTTCGACGAGGCGTGTTTCGTTCGTGTTAAAGTCTGACGTGTACAGAACGCATTTCCCGTTAACCCTTATTACCGTAGAATAGGCGCCAGGTATGTGGCCTGAGTTTATGATTTCAACAGTCATTCCATCCACTTTGATTGTATCACCGTAATTTACGATCCGAGTTTTTCTGAGCATCCTGTTTTTCTCCTTTTTACCGAAGGGGAGCTTTTTGATTTTTAGCATGTCGTCTATGAGCAGCGAGAGCAGGCTCGCAGTTGGCGGCGTCACGTATACTGGTGGGTTATCAGAGTAATTGTCAGCGTAGAGGGCTGGAGCTCCTCCCGCATGATCTAAATGGACGTGTGTGAGGAAGACAGCATCTACATCATCCGGTGGCAACTCAGGTATAAGATTATCTTTCTTTCCCACGTAAACACCGTAATCTATCAGAATGTTCGTTTCTCCATCAGACACTAATACTCCTGAGCCGCCTACTGTTTGGCATCCTCCGAGAAATAGTAGCTCCAAAATAAAACAACCTCCAGATCCAAATTAGACTCTCATTTTTCCAAGAACACAATTACTAGTTTCAAACGTCTTTTCATTAATAAAACATATAGGGTTTACTTCTAGTTATTTTACTTTTTTGAGTTCTTTGAGTTAATCATCCGCTTTTAAGCTTATAATTTTAACTATATCCAAGCTTAAATCTAAGGCTTTCGACGAATGAGTGATGTGGCCTGTTGAAATAACGTCGACGCCCAACGCCGCGTAAGCCTCTATGTTTTGAGAGTTGATTCCTCCTGAGACTTCTATGATAACTTTCTCCCTCAACCCATGCTCTTCCAGTGTTCGGATTGTTTTCTCCACGTTGTCTACGCTCATGTTATCAAGCATTATTATCTCTGCACCTGAGAGAACAGCTTCCAATGCCTCATTAGGGGAGGAAACTTCTACTTCTATTTTTTTCGAGAAGCTGGCTTTCTCTTTAGCTTTTTTAACTGCTTCAGCCACGCTTCCAACTACTTTAATGTGATTGTCCTTTATAAGGATCATGTCGTCGAGGCGAAGTCTGTGAGTATCCCCCCCGCCCAACTTGATTGCCTTTTTCTCGAAGTACCTAAAGCCGGGAGTTGTTTTTCTAGTACCTGCCACCCTAACTTTTTCGTTGATTTTTCTGGCTTTCTCCACGAGCTTCGCCGTTTCCGTCGCTACGCCACTCATGATCATCATTAAGTTGAGAACAGTTCTCTCAGCTCCTAAAATCGCTCTCGCTTCACCCCTCAACTCCATCACGACATCTCCCTTCTTAACGTTCTCCCCGTCCCGGGCCTTCGCCGTAACTTTTACCCCGATCATCTTGAATATCTCGCTCGCCTCAGAAACCCCAGCTATCACACCGTCCTCCTTGCAGACAATTCTAGCTTCAACCATGACTCCTTCAGGGATGATGGCTTCACTAGTCGCATCCTCGAACCCTAGATCCTCGAGGAGGAAAGAAGTTAAAATCTCCTTGAGGCTGTTCATCTTTTTCCCTCCTTGAGGTTTGCAAGGGAAACTATTTCGTGTATGATCGACTCAACTGAATCGTTTCTAAGAATCTTTTTCTGAATGGACAAGGCTCTGGATCGGTAGGAGCCGTCTTCCAGCACTTCTTTTACGGCTTCTAGAAGGGTTTCGCGGTTAAGGTCGCTTTGACGTATAACCTTCGCCACCCCCATCGCTTCAGCCGACCGGGCGTTCATCTCGTGCTCTGTGTGGGCTGGCGTCGGAATAAGTATAGACGGCACGCCATAATACATTGACTCCGCGATAGTGTTATGACCTGAACGAGATATGACCATGTCACATGCCTTAAGCACGAGGTACCTGTCAGGAACCCAGTTGTATACTCTTACCCCGTCTTTCCTAAAAAGTTCTCTTACTTCTCCCGGATCCCCCATACTCATTATCACCTGATATTTTTCGGAAAATGTTGAAACGACGTTTAAGAGTTTTCTGTTTATCGCCTCCCTTTCAGCCTTGGTGCCGGAAATCCCGATATAAATTAGGGGGCGATCATCGAAGCCCAACATGAGCTTAGCCTTCTCCTTGCTCGGAAGCTCATTAGGAAGCTTATCTATTATCTGTCCTACGAACTTGACCCGCCTCAGAAACTTCGCGGGAACGTCAACATGCTCCCTAGCAATGGTGTATGGCGGCGGAAAGTCGGGGACTATTATTGACGTGCTTCTACTCCACATAAGCCACAACACGTACAGTATGTTCCATTCACCGAAGGCTTTAAGCTTCATTTTAATTTTACTTAGAGGTTTCTTGTGAGGGATGAAAAGCTTGATCTGGTGAAGGAGGAGGAGGCAAGGAACCCCCAGTAGAACGGATGCAAGGATCGGTGAAAGACGCGAGTCCGATACGACCACGTCTGGCTTAAACCATTTAATGTTTCTTATCTCACAAATGAGCTGCTTAAGGAAGGTCACAATATATTTCGGCCACCTTATGCTTGTCTGCAGCATCTCAATTGATCCGTCTTTGCCCTCAACCGGCTTCATCTCGGGCACCTTAACTACGGGGAATCCCAGAGCGGAGACGAAAGCGACGGCGTCACCATACGTGGAAAATAGGACTTGGACACCATGCTCCATTAGCCTTCTGGCTATTGGAGCACATCTACCCGCATGGCCTAAAGCCATTCCATTAGGCGCAAAGTAAACTCTCATTAGTTACTCCCCTCTCAGTCAGAAAGTTCTTTACGGACTATTTTTCCACGTGGCTCTTCCTCTTCAAATATTACCCCGCGAAACACGTAGACCTCAGTGTCCCTGTCGAGCCAGGCGTCAGGTGGCAGCCCAGCTTTCATACAGCACTCGCAGAGAAAGGTTTCGGCGTCCCAATTCCACTCGACGGGAACTTGAGGCAAAAGGAGACCCCTAAATGGTCCCCTTGCAACCAAGAGGCCGTCACGGCCAACTTTAACTTTTTCAACGTAATCTTTAGGGTTCTTAACTTTGAGTAACTCTGGAACCGATAAGACAGTTACCTCGACGACTATGCTGTCAAGCTCGTCTTCTCTTAAAGGAGGAAAGCGAGGGTCGCGTGTCGCCTCAACAGCAGACCTCATAGTGGCTTCCACAAGCGGGAAGTGAGGGAGGGGATAGCCGATACATCCTCTTAAATGTTTACTTCCATGGATCAGCTTGTTTATTGTAACGAAGACCCCTTTCTTCTCTTTGAGCCTTGACGAGACATCTAACGGGGGGGAGCCAATTTTCCCCGTCCGGACAAATCGTTCTATAGTTTCCCTCGCAAGCTTAACGAGAAAAACACCGTCATCATCACTTATGTTAATGATGCCCTCAGCCAATTGAACCGCCCCTTCTCCGAAATTCAGCTGAAAAGATTACCGCATTAGTTAACTTTAAATATTTCTCAGCATGACGCCGGAATTTCGGACTTAATTTTTTCCAACACCCTGTTCATCGACCTCCACATAGCGCCTTTCCAGTAAACTTTACCGCAAGACGCGCAAATCCAGAACTCATCGTATCTTTCCAGTGTGCTTGGGGGAACAAGCCCTACAACCTCGTCTTTTTTTGCTTCTCTTATTTTTCCCCCACACTTTGGACAGAAAGAACGTTCGGGGTTGACGTCCAACCTCAACTTAAACTCGCGGGCAATGCTCCAAAGCTGGTCGTAGAAGGAGATGCCATTCACGTAGAAGGCTTTTATTCCATGCCTTAGAGCACGCTTGAAAAGATGTAGGTCTTTTGTTAGGAGAAAACCCCCTGACGCCGCAACTTTCTCAAGCAAGGATTCATCGTCTTCCTTAGGGTCATAATAAGCCACATAGCCCAGTAGCCTTAACCAACGACAAATCCTGCCAAGCATGGCATCACAAACAAACAGGAGAATGGTAGGCACCCCACGAAGAAGAGTACTTAAAACTATGAGGATGCAGCTTCTTCTACCTTAAAGATGTCCTTAGCTCCCTTTTTCACTACCTTCATGTTCACTTGGTATATGTCGCCAGAGATAGTGTTCCCCCTAACCAACTTTCTCCTTCGTTCACCTTTCTTTCTGGGCTTAAACCCAGGACCAGAGCTGAGCAACACCTTCTTGCGTCCTGAACTCTCAATGTCAGACCTCATAGGGAAGCCGTCTCTGTCGGAGCCACCTGTAACTTGCAACTCGTAGCCAACCAATCCAAATGGATCCCCCTTAACGATCTCTCCTATCTTTACTTCTATCAGACTTCTAAACTTCACATCATCAACACCTATCGTAACGCTCCTACCTGTTTCAGGATCACTTATAATTAGCTTATGTGTATATTCGTCACCTGCACGCTTCACTCTTCAACCACTCCCAAACACTCTTGTAAGAGTCAGAATAAAACACCCCTTTTATAAAGTAAGCGCTTTAAACCAGCAACAAGTAACGATGAGTCATGAAGCTTGGATTTAAACCCGAATTTTAAATCTTTTGGGTCTCTCAATGATCTCCGTCACCAGATGGAAAGTGCTTCCTGAGGGGGGCAAGAATGAGGCAGCACATATTGCGCCCGGAGGAAATGAGTTCGTAATGGATGTTTTTACTGCCTTCCTATAATTATTCATTCTCCTCGCCGGCTGTTAGCTCCTTTTTTATTATCTGAAAGCGTCAATGCACATAGAAACAAACCTGCTCGCAATTACGATTTTCTCTCGAAAGGGTGTGAACGTGAAAAGAAGGCTTAACAAATTAATAATTGACGTTTCAAAATAACGTTTTAAAGGAAAGGAGGAACAATTTAGGAGTCTAGGGAAACGCCCTTAGAGCTTGCTTACGCTTAGAGCCTGCTTAACGATTTCTCTTAATTTCCGGTATATTTTACCCCAGTCGACGAACAACAGGGCAATGAAAACCATGACCATTAGTGCGATGCTTGCAAGCATAGTGGTTAATCCTGCTTCCCCAGAGTACCATTCGAGAATTGTTTTCCCGAATATTCTCGTTGTTGAAAACGTCCGTGCGGCAAATGATATCGCGGTGCACATTATGATTTTTCCTGTGAAGCAGGCCAGAATCGTCTTCTTATAAGAGTACTTAAGCGCTCCTAAGGCTAGGAGGAGGACGTCGTCAGGCAAGGGCAATGCTGCGAAGAGTATGATGAGAGGGATCCCCCATCCCCGCTCTATGAGGTTGCCGTAGCTCTTAAGACGCAGACCATATTGCGTGTCTTCCAGTGCTTCGGCTGCCCCCCTACCGAGAAGCCAAGCGGACGTTTCACCTATAGCGGCTCCACCGCCGGCTGCGACTCCTAAAAGCAGAGGGTTTATCCAGACTCTAAAGATGGCCAGAAACCATAGAAAAATCACGTATGGAACTGGAAAAATTACGGATAAATTGCCGAAAATGCTGACGAGGAACACGGCGAAGTATACGCCTAGATCTCCTCCTGGGAAAAAATTTGAGAAACAGAACATACCCCAAGCAAGGGGGTTCATCCACAACTCCAACAGGTCCCAAATTAAATAGGCTGGATCAAGCATGTAAGCAACGTATGGGTTGACAAACAAGTAAATATACCACGTGGAGAAACTATCATTAATTAAAGTTAATAAAGACAAGTAGAGAAAAAACAGGTATTCGCTAGGCACTATTATCAGCCCGGCCACTCTGTGATCAGTTTTATTCCCAGGTCTCTCCGCACTTCTTGCACTTCCAGACTTTCTTGTAGATCGGCCGTCCTCCAAGGTAGCTGAGCACTTTACTTTTATCTTCAGTCTGTTTTATGTCAACACTACCACATTTGGGGCATTTCACACGTGAAGGCGTCACTTCACCCATAGTCACATCCTCCCCATCGATCCTTCTTCTTTCTCTTTCTTTCATTTCATATTTAAATTTATTTTTCACTTATTTAAGTTGAAGGTTTTAGCGAGATTTAGGAAGAACCCTTAATTGGCTTTAAATCAACTGTACCACACATGCTGAGGGAACGCTGCAGGTTTTTCAGTCTTTGCGTTCAAGCAACCTGTTTAGTTGGCTTTGAACGGAAGGTATATTTAAAGGAGGAATCTTACTTTAAAAAACGGCGTTAGTGCCTTGGGGGACTAAGAATTTGCAGGAAAAGGCTATCATAGTCAGGGAGGCGTGCCATAAAGACTTGTTTAGGGTGGTTGAGATAAACAGGATTTGCCTGCCTGAAAACTATCCATATTATTTTTTCCAGCATTTGTTGGAGCGCTATCCAGGATGCTTCTTAGTCGCAGAGGTCGATGGTGAAATTGTAGGGTACATTATGAACAGGATCGAGAAAGGAATGTCCTCATTTAATCCCTCACCTTTCCGCCTCGTGAAGAAGGGACACGTTGTTTCGATAGCTGTAATGCCTGAACATAGAAGAAAAGGCATAGGAAGGATGCTTTTAGAGTGGGGGATAAGATCCATGAGAGAAGAATACGGAGCAGAGGAAGTGATATTAGAGGTTAGAGTATCCAACGAGCCAGCTTTAAGTCTTTACAAGAAAATGGGGTTCATCGTGGTGAAAACAATCAAAGGATACTACCATGACGGGGAAGATGCTTACCTTATGAGCAAGAAACTTGTCGGGTAAGCGGAGCGAACAAGTCAACGATGCTCCCCCGTCAAATTTGTTTTAACTAGGGTTTAAGGCGTTGTAAAAGTGCCTGACGCACGGCAGGCGAGCTAGCGGAATTAAACGTTTTAAGAGAGGGAGATAATTTTTCAGGCGGACATCGATATGGCAACTGAAGGCATCCGAAACTTGATGCATTTACTAGATTAGTAACGAGTTCTCAGCAAGAAAAAGAAGGAAGTGAAAGCTGTGACTTCTATAATTGTGTTTGAGAAAGCATTGATACAAACATTTAGGTTTTTCTCTTCTAGTTTAAGAGAAAGGAATACCGAAGAAAAGGTGAAGGGGGGTTTACCATTTCATTCCCGAGGAGAGTTGCGAAGTGCCTTGTTTGTGGTAAGGAGAGCCTGTTGATCTCCGCTAATCTCGGTGTTTGCGGGTTTTGTTTGAAGGAAAGAGCTGAGGATGCACTACCGATCGCTATGAAAGTTCACGCTGAGAGGCGTAGACACTTTGGTTTACCATCATTTCCCCCGAAGAGCAAGAGCGGGGTTTCATGTCGACTTTGCGTTAATGAATGCGTGATTCCTAATGGAGAGCGAGGTTATTGCGGTCTAGTGGAGAACAGAGAGGGACGGCTGATTCGGCTTAGAGGCACCTTCTCGAAGGGGTTGCTGGAATGGTATTACGATCCGCTTCCGACTAATTGCGTCGCCGCGTGGGTTTGCCCTGGCTGCACGGGATCAGGTTTTCCGAGCTACGCTTACAGGCCTAACGCAGAATACGGTTACTTTAACCTAGCTGTTTTTTATGCTGCATGCTCCTTCGACTGTCTTTTTTGCCAAAACTGGACTTTTCGTGAACATGCTAGGAGACTTAAGCCAGTGGTGAGCGCGTGGGAGCTGGCCGATAAATGTAATGAGAGAGTTTCCTGCATCTGTTACTTTGGAGGCGACCCAGCGGTTCAAATGGCTCACTCGATTAAGACAAGTGAGCTAGCTGTAAGGAAGGCAGAGGAGTGGAGGGGAATTATGAGGGTCTGCTGGGAGACGAATGGCACCATGAACTGGCCACTCCTAAAGAGGGCGGCGGTGCTAGCTTATGAAACTGGAGGCTGCATAAAGTTCGACTTGAAGGCGTGGAGTGAGCCGTTAAACATCGCCCTTTGTGGAGCGACTAATAAGCGCACGTTAGAAAACTTTTCAAGGCTGAAGGTCTTTATGAGAAAAACTGAGCCACCATTTCTCGTGGCAAGCACCCTCCTCGTTCCGGGATACATAGACGTTGAAGAGGTGCGCAACATAGCGGGCTTCATAGCTGACGTAGACCCGGAGATACCATACTCCTTACTTGCATTTCATCCTCACTATATCATGGACGACCTTCCAACGACAAGTAGAAGACTTGCCTTAGAATGTGCCGCTGCGGCGAAGGATGAAGGATTGGTAAATGTTAACATAGGGAACGTGCACTTACTTGCGGATTACTGAGAAACAAGCGGAGGACTTTCACCATGAGAAAGAAAGAGTGGGTGCAGGCTTATAGCCGTAGCTTAGATACCTTAGCTCGAAAAAATAGAAGGCTCAAGTTCATAGTGGGGTTTAACGTTAACATAGATGCTATTAAGCATGTTGCGAGAGAAGATGTCGAACGTATAATGAGACATGCATCACTAAGCGAGGTTGTTAAGAAGGTTTCCAGTCCCCCGATGAAGGTTGACTCATTGGAGGACTTCTTGGCCGGTTTACTTCTCTGCTTAAGAGATGGTGTAGGGGAGGAATGGATTATCACTAATGGTAAAGTTTCGAAAATGCTTGAGGAGCTGTTAGGGTGGGATGAAACACGCATGGGAGGACAGGGGGGTAACATGAGTAATGTGTTGGCTAGGCTGGGACAAACAACTATAACTAACGTTCCCTCGCTTCCAAGCGAACAAGCGGAGCTTTTTTATGGTGAAAACGTTGTTGTTCCTGTCCTTACAAGTGAAGGAGTAAATTTTAGGCATCCACGTGAAGCTATAAGACCAAGCGACCCTCCATTAATCCACTGGATTTCCGAGTTTAGAAAAGGAGTTAGTGTGGACTTAGATGGATTAAAGTTTGAGGCACCTCGGGATAACAGGTTTATAGCAAGTTTCGACGAGGTGAATGCACGCCTTCAGCTTGCACCTGGATTCTGGGAGGGAAGCGTTTCTGAGGTGGAGGAGGCTGTAGCAGCCGTGGTTTCAGGCTACCACTTGCTCAGGGAAAAATATCCTGACGGGGAAACGTGTTGGGAAGCTTTAAAGAAGGTTATTAGCCTCATCAGAAAGTGGAGGTCTCTCAATGCGGAGTTAACTATTCACGCAGAAATGGGTTTTACTGGCAGTAGCGAGGTCAGAAAAGCAATAGTCAACTTGGTTTTTCCGAATGTGGACTCGGTCGGAGTTAACGAAACAGAGTTGCACATCTTCCATTCGCCGAGTTGTGTTGAACCATTAAGCTCATACTCAGCACCGGATTTATATCTCAAGGCGAAGGATATCCTTGAAAGGCATCGCTTAAAGAGGATATTTATCCACACAAGGGAATACTCTATGAGCATTTTGAGGCAAGGCTACGTGGTTTGCCCTGAGGAGGAATTTATGGCGCTTCTTTTTGGCGCATCCCTTGCAGCCACGCTAGCTGCTACGGGCGTGCCGCCGACCATCAGTAAGGCTAAAGAGATGATGATCGGGGGCTTCGAAATAAGCGAGGAAGGGTTAAAGGAACATGAAAAACTGGCATCTTTTTTAGACACAGAAGGTGAGACAAACTACAGGTTGTTCTTGGAGCGCGGTTTCGTGGACGGGGATCCAGGAATCGTGTTTGTTCCCTCAATGCTTGTGAGGAAGGTTAAGGCCACTGTTGGTCTTGGAGACACCATATGCTCAGGAACAGTAGCCGGAGAACACGTTCTCAAGCATGCGATGAGACCTCAAGGTTCTTCAGCTTAGATACCCAGGCTGGTCGCCGTTATAGCTATTTGCAAGACCATTCTTGTTCTTGAATTCTTCGATGTTCACATTTAGCTTGAATTTCTCCCACAGGATCCTAGCTAGGGCGTAAGAAGCTCGCGCGTCCCTTTCGAGTACACTAAGAGTTTCCGAGAGCAGTATTAATCCCTTAATGCCATGGAGGTTGCTGGCAAAGCATGGAACTAAACCATTCATCCCGATTACGACACCTTCCCTTAGAACTTCTACGCCCGGCAAACCGCCATATTCTTCGAGAAGGTCGGCGCTTGTGGCGGTTACGAAGACACGGTACTTGCCGCTTAGTTTATCGGTAGGCATCGCACCCAAGGAGATCACTAGCTCGACATTTAGCTCGTGTAAAAGATTAGCTATATTCTTCGAAAGTACATTCACGCCTATGCTTGAAGTAGGTTGCGCATCGCCAGTTAGAAGAAAAACGTTGCGTTCAGCTCTTTCGTCCCAGTAAAAGTATACTTCGCTCTTTAGGGCCTTCACGCGTCCGGCATCATCAACGGAAACATGCGAAGGGAAATCCGAAAAATAGACTTGAAGTATCCCTTTCGCGTTGTTATACTCGATTAGGAAGTCAACCACAACTTTTCCCACATTAGCTATTCCGGGCATCCCCTGAATGCAGATAGCTTCTTTCACGTCCCTTAATAAGTCCTTTAAGGATTTTTCCATAACCTTTAGTATGGCGAACTTGTTAACTTCTAAGCTGTGAGACACTGATTTCACCTTTCCTTAAGGGAGAGACGAATTGGTGAGGGGCAAGTTAAAAGTAAAAAACTTATCTATTATCCCGGTTAATCTCCTCGGGTGGATAAATTGAGAAGGTTGAAGCGAGGCGTGCTGATAGTTTTTGAGGGAATAGATGGAGCTGGGAAAACTACTCATGCCAAGTTGCTTGAAGAATGGCTGAGGAATGAGGGATATAATGTAACGCTTACTAAAGAGCCGACTGATGGAGAAATAGGCTACCTAGTACGTGAGCATCTGCGAAGGAAAGATTTTCATCCGGCTACTCTGGCCCTCCTGTTCGCTGCTGATAGAATGGAACACATTGAGAAAGAGTTAAAGCCAAGAATAGAGTCAGGCGAGGTCGTCATCTCGGATCGTTACGTTGAATCATCTATCTGTTATCAGGCAGCTGACGGCGTAGATGCGGAGTGGATTGAAAGTATAAATAAGTGGGCGTTAAACGCTGACCTGACAATCCTCCTCGACGTTGATGTACAAACCGCAATGAGGAGGATGGAGAGTAAGGTGAGAGATAAATACGAGGAGGGGGATTTCCTCGAAAAAGTTAGGAATATTTACCTTGAGAGGGCTAGAAGGAAAGGCTACTCGGTAATTGATGCTACTTCTCCCTTGATGAAGGTGCAAATGGAGATAAGAAGACTTGTCCTTCAATTAATGAAGGAGAAATGGTGAAAACCTTATTTTTGTCGACGTAAAGTATGCCTTGGCGATGAAGAACTAGAAAACTCTGAAGGATGATGAGCGACAGGCGGTCTGAGCCAAATAATAAACTCCGAGCCGGATCCGGGCCCGGGTGCTTATTCTTCTTCAAGCAGTTTTTTAACTTCCTCCGACACGCGCTTCAAAACCATAAGTATTAGTCCTAGGTTCGCGTCGTTTCTCGCAAGGACTGTTAGCAAGGCGTTTTCCCCGGCACCTTTAATGATCACGTAACCCAACTCTCCCTGCAACATAACCTGTTGCAATTTCCCTCTAACTAGTTCGCTACTTACTTTTTCCGAGACGCTGAGGATGGCTGACGCCATAGCGGCAACAACGGCATCGTCAACCTCCTGAGGCATGGCTGATGCTATTGGAAGGCCTTCTGTGCTGACCACCGCACTAGCCTCTATACCAGGAGTCGATGCCTCCATGCTTCGAAGCAACTCTAAAAGTTCATCGATCTTTGTCAAGGCATCCCCTCGCACAGCCTCTTTTCTTGGGAGAACTTTTTACTAATCAGCTTCATGGTTACGGAATCTTAAAAAGTTATTGTCCCCTTTCTTCATTAGAAAGAAAAGTGAAAGAGAAATTTTTCTCATATGTTTTAACCTTCCTCACCAATGTCTGCTAAAAATGGTTAAAAACCTTCAACAATTAACAGGGAAACGTATACCGAGAGGGGCGTGATATAAGTGGCCAACGAGAGAGTTGAGAGCGACAAGGAGGCGCGAATGAATGCGTTGGAGAAACACCGTCAAGCGGGGAAAATAGCGAAAGAGGTTAAAGAAGCCCTTGGAGGACTCGTCAAGACTGGAGTTAAGTGCATCGAGATATGTGAAGCCGTCGAACGTTTAATAGTGGAGAAGGGGGGCAAGCCCGCGTTCCCCTGTAACGTTTCGATAAACAACGTTGCGGCACACTACACTTCGCCTCTTGGAGACAGCTTGGTTATAAGTGAGGGAGACGTAGTTAAGGTTGACTTCGGCGTGCATTTGGACGGCTATGTTGCAGACACGGCTGTAACTTTCTGCACGAGTAAGGAGGCTGAAAGGCTTGCGGAGGCGGCGAGGGAAGCGTTAAAGACGGCCATAGGACTGATAGCTCCAAAGGTTGAGACGAATACCGTGGGTAGGGAAATCGAGAAGGTGATAAGGGAATATGATTATCGCCCTATACGCGAGCTTTCAGGTCACATCCTAGATCAGTATGTTCTCCATGGGTCTAAGGTGATTCCCAACATTGCATTACCACATGGTGCGACTATAAGTGAGGGTGAGGTTTACGCTGTTGAGGTATTCGCATCCACGGGGTCTGGAAGCGTAAGCGAGGCACCCTACGCTTACATCTTCAGCCTACAGCCCTTTTTCGTTCCACTAAGGCTTAAGGAAGCAAGAAGAATAATAATGATCGTTGAGGAAGAATATAAGACGTTGCCTTTCGCTGAAAGATGGCTAGCTACCCGCTTTTCAAGGGGAAAGTTAAGGCTTGCATTGAGGGAACTGGTATCCAAAGGAGCTCTGCGCCAGTATAGGGTGCTCTCCGACAGGAAGGGAAGCTACGTTGCTCAAGCAGAGGAGACCGTGATAGTTACCGATAATGGATGTGAGGTCATAACTTAGGTGAATAGCTTGACAGTAGAGATCACATTTCTGGGTGGAGCTAGGCAGGTTGGGCGCTCCTGTGTACTTGTAAAGTCTGGTGGAAAAAATATCATGTTGGATGCAGGGGTTGCCATAGGAACTGTTGAGAACCCTTTTCCTCTCGATCCGCCTGACCCCCCTGACGTGCTCTTACTCACGCATGCACATCTAGATCACGCTGGATATGTCCCATATGTGGTGTCAAAGTATCGGACGCCGCTTATAGGGACGCCGCCCACACAGGACTTGTCTGAGACGTTAAACATCGACTACTTGAAGCTCAGAAGAGAGGACACACCATATACGTTTGCCGACATTATGAATGTCAGAAAACACTCCGTTGACGTACTGTATAAGCAACCCATGCAGCTTGGAGGAGGAGTGGAGGCGGTTCTTCTCAGAGCAGGACATATTCTTGGAAGCGCGATGATCAGGCTTAAGACAGAGGGACATGTCGTTCTCTACACCGGAGACATATGCGCTAGAAACACTAGGACGCAGACGATGGTTGATCTTTCGATGAGCGATGCAGACACCGTGATCATAGAGTCGACGTACTCTTCTCCCTCCGACCAGCATCAAAGCCTTCAGAAAACGGAGAGAGACTTTGCTATAGCAGTTACTGAGACGCTAAAAGAGGATGGCTTAGTCATGATGCCGGTGTTCTCTGTGGGGCGTGCACAGGAGGTCATGCTGTGTCTTGAGGCATACATAAGAAGCGGAGTTGTGCCTAAAGTGCCCATTTTCATAGATGGCATGATACGTAAGGTTAATGTTGTATATCGCATGTACTGGGAACACTTGAGCGACCCAATCAGGAAGCAGATACGCTACACTAGACAGAACCCGTTAGAGTCTGAGATGTTCATTGACGTTGAGGAGAGAAGGGATCTAGTGAAAATGAAGAAGCCCATGATAATAATTAGCACGTCTGGCATGCTAGAAGGGGGTCCCATAGTTTACTACTTGAAAAAGTTTGGTGGCGATCCGAAAAACCTGATATGTCTCACAGGATACCAAGTTCCCGGAACGCGAGGACGCATGCTCTACGACGGAGTACGAGAGCTCGAGCTTGATGGGGAAAAAGTTAAGGTGGAAGCTAAAGTTGCGTTTTTCGACTTTAGTGCACACGCAGACTATCCTGGCTTATTGCGGTTCCTCAGCGCTTTCAAGAACCTTGAAAGAGTTATTTGCATCCATGGAGAAGAGAAAAAGATAATTAATTTCTGCGAGAGACTGGAAGCGATAAGGAAGATTGAAGCTTACGCTCCTCATAATGGTGATACCGTGAAGATTTAGCTTTGAAGTGCTTCTAGAGCGCTGAGAGTTAATCTGCCTTCGGAAAGGTCGAGAAGCAATTTTTGAAGAAGTTCTCCCTTAACGCGAACCTGGTTTCTCGTATCCCTATTACGCAGGGTAACCGTGTTATCGTCTATCGTCTGGTAGTCTATAGTCACGCAAACGGGAACCCCTATTTCATCAGCCCTTGCATATCTTTTACCTATGGAACCTCTATCATCGTACTCGACGAAGACTCCACTTTTCCTAATCGTTCTGAAAAGCTCCTTGGCCTTGGACACTAGGGGCTCTCTTTTCACCAGAGGGAGAATTAAAGCAGTTACGGGCGCTATCTCCGGCGGGAGCTGGAGCCAGCTCCACCCTCTTCCATCATCTTCCCTGTAGCAGTGCTCCAGTATGCAGTATACCATTCTCTCAACACCGAAGGATGGTTCAATGACCTCTGGAATCACTTTTTCCCCGTCTACGTCAACCGAAAGATCCTCGCCGCTATGCCTCATGTGACTTTTGAGGTCATAGTCCGTTCTGTAGGCGTTACCAACAACTTCCTTAACTCCAATGCTTAACTCAACTTCAAGGTCGAAATTGCCTCCAGAGTAAAATGGGGTTTCCTCAGGCATCATGTGTCTGAAGTAGAACTTATCCCGCGGGATCCCTATCCTCTCGAAGAATTCTGTTTCCTTGAAGAGGTAATACGCCATGTAAGCGTTGGGAACCACACCTTTCTCGATAGCCTCCTTAACAGTTACTTCAACAACTCTTCCTCCCTTAAGCTGCCCCTCCCTCGTCAAAACCCTAAACTTGGAGTTCGCAACCTCTTCGATCCCGGGGTAATTATTGCTTTCCTTTGGATTTATGAAGACCTCAATCTCCATCTGGGTGAACTCGCGCAGACGGATCAAACCTTGCCTAGGCGATATCTCGTTCCTATAGGCTCTACCTACCTGAGCGATCCCAAAGGGCAACTTTCCTCTCATAACCTGAAAGATCCTTTTGAAGTCTATGAAGATTACTTGAGCAGTCTCAGGTCTTAGGAAAGCAGTCTTACCGCCGAGGGGGCCGATCTCCGTCTTAAACATCAGGTTAAAGAGAGAAACCTCTGAGAGCTCGCCTCCACAGTCAGGGCAACGTAAACTATTTTCACGTATCATCCGGGTGAGCTTCTCTATGGTTGCTCCCTCAACCCGGACGCCCAATTCTTCCTCGACCAAGTGATCTGCCCTTATCTTTTTCTTGCATTTTAAGCAGACAACTATTGGGTCGACGAACGAATCAACGTGGCCGGAAGCTACTAGAACTTCGTAGGGGAGAATTGTTGCCCCGCTTATTTCGTAAACTGGAAAGTTTGTCTCCTCAATTATGAAGAATCTCCGCCAAAGGTCAACCAGCTTCTTAACAAGGAGGGATCCTAAGGGACCGAAATCATAAACGCCGGCTACCCCACCGTAGATCTCCGCTGACGGGATAACGAATCCTCTGTGAAGAGCTAAAGTCCAAATTTTTTCAAAGAAACTTTTATCCTCAGAATCTTTCTCTACGCGTCCCAAACGAGCTCACCACCATCAGACTGGGAAAAGAAACGCTTGAAGAATAAAAACTTAAGGTTTAACGGGATAAAGGAAGATTATCTAGCTAGGACTTTTTTGGTAACTGGAGGTCTAGCCTTATAAAGGATTCTAGAGCCGCACCTGCACCTAACACCCTGAATACCGCTCAGCTCCTCATCCTTCAACTCTAATCCACACTTCCCACAAATGTAAGGCATAACATCCTCACCTTCCGAACGCCAATATCTTCATTTTTCAATCCTGATTTAAATCTTACCCGGGAAGGGATCTTAGCTCACATTTTTACATGAAGAATGTTTTTGTATTCTTCTGCAAGCTTCCCACAAGTGTAGCCCTGTTTTCTACTGATTAAGGTACCGCCGATGAACCTTCCACCAGCTTGTCTCCCAGCACATTTGTAATCAGTACCTTGACAACGTCTCCTATTGACGCGACGCCTGAAAAAACTACGGTTGGTCCCTCTCTTAGCGGGTAGCCTACAAGTCTGCCCTTGAAACCTTCTTTCCCTTTCTCAGCAACCACAACATCGATCACCTTGCCAACCAGCTTTTTCTTCATGGCTTTGTTGACCCTTATCGCTTCTCTAACAATGAGCCCCCCAGCCTTGCTTCTCGATGCAGAAGGCGCTTCTTTGAATCCTTCGAAAGCCGACATGGGAAGAGGTTTAAACTTGTAAACGGTTATTTTTTCTGCTCCAAGCCCCGCCACTTTACGTATCATTTTGACTGTTTTACGGGCTGACTTAAGTGTTTGCCCAGGAAGTCCGTGAATGAAGTAGACGTAGGGACGAAGACCTTCTCTTACAGCAGCGCCTACAGCGGCCAGCGTTTCGCTTGGGGTTGAGGGACGTCCTAGGGCAAATGCGTGATCTGCATCGCCCGTTTCTCCCCCAAAATGTATCGTTGACCCAGGAAGATATTCTGAGATAACCGATGCGGCGTCCCTCGTGAAAAGGCATGGTTTAACGTTCTCGACGCTTACATAGGCTTTGCTTCTAGTCAAGTCCTTCAAGTTTGAAAGTAATTCACTTATATAGTCGTAGTTCGGTTCTGGCTCGCGTGGGTCAGTTAGAGGACTGCCGCCGGCCTTTTCGTCCCTATGAAAGTCTAGGAAGCAACTCGCTCCAAGGTATATCCTTTTCACGCCTTGCTCAAGAAGTCCTTCAACCTCACTCAGAATGCTTTCCACCCGTCTGCTTCTCGGAGGCCCGTACACGTTAGGAACGGAACAGTAGCCGCATCCGGGAGGTATATTAGCCGGGCATATAAGCCGATCCATTAGTGGTCCATTAGTGCATCGTCCGCACTCTAAGCACTTTCGCCCGTCTGGCAACGGAATCCTAGTTCTGTAGAAGTTAGAGCAGCCTCTGACGCACCATACGTAGACTCTGGCGACCTTGTAAAGGGGGTAGTCTCTGATTCGTTCAATTGACGGCGCCCAGTGGCCAGTCGTCCGCCTCACGCCAGAACTGAATAATACCGATGACTTTGAGATGAAGCTAACTCCACGTATTCTTCTTAACTCGTCTTCGTCTGGAAGACATCCATCAGACAAACCTTTCGCGAACAGATCCGCCACGGTGTCCTCAGCCTCGCCGACCAAGGCTAAGTCATATCCTTCTCGGAGAAGCTTCTCGGCTTCAAGAGAAGCTGGGCCACCGGCGATGCATATGCCGCCGTTATGCCGCTTCCACATCTTAGCAATTTTTGTCATCGCGGGCACGTCCATGCTCATGCCACCACACATTAAAACGTTGAACTCTGAGAGCCTTGAGCCAGCCTCGAAGAATGCTTCGGGAACCATTATTCTAACGAAAGCTCCCATCTTTTCAAGAACACCAGCTATAGCACGCGCTCCACTTCCTATCACATCCCTCGTGAGCCATCTGACCCCGCTGCCAGCGCCAGTAGCGTCGACCAGCAGGAAACGTGCCGATGCCACCATCGCATCATCCTCATCAAAGAAGGAGATAAGGAGTGTTTTTAAAAAGTAATCTTAAGAGGATTAAAGTCATTACTAAAGTTTTCGCTTAATCCTTGATTGATAAGTTAGGGAAATGAAGTGTACAAGTCAATGGAGGATAGATGGTTCGTTTCGAGACATGTTTTCGGGACATGTATGAGTTTCAATAAAGGAAGGATAGACTTGAATGTTGTGGGCAAATTTTATTAAAAATCAAAAATATAGTATAACTAAAATATTTCCTTGAGGAAAAATGCTTTCTCTTGCAAGGGTCGTTCCTGGTTGGAGGGAAGTCTCTTGTCACGAAAAAGTATGAGTACCATTGAGGCCTTAAGGATTGCTGATTTCTCCGTCCTTGGATGTTCAATAGATGGGGAGAACTTTGGTTTCTCGGTGGGTCCTATGGGTCTCAGCAGGCGCTATGCTGAGAAGCTTGCATCAGAAGTTGCAGAAGCGATACATATGCTTAACAACTTGCTCTTGGAGGAAAGCGGGGTTAAGCTGGACTACGCGGAGTTTGAACTGCTTAGCAGAGAGAGAGGCAACCTCCCCGAAGCAATGGTTTTGGTTACAGGTGGAGGAGAGGATGGAACGGATTTCATCGTTCTTTTGGAGCATGAAAAAGGGTTGGTTGATGCCTTTAGGTTCATCGACGTCGCCAACGAGCTCGTAGAGAAATTGAAAGATGTCGCATTCGCATGTAAAGCTTCGGGGCTGCGTGGAGAAGAAGAGAAAGAAGTGCTGCAAAAGTTTGTGGAAAGATTCACGAGAAAGGTGTATAGTGAGGCTTCACAGAAAAAATATAGGGAAAAGTATTCCAGAGACTTTTTGGGGCATTTAAATATAACGAGTGGCTTAAACATTGAGGGACGTATTGAAATTGATTACGGCATTAAGCCGCCAATGCTTAACTCACGGATAGATAGGATGTCCTTTGAGGAGCACGCCTCTGACAATTTAGAGTTCCTTAAAAGTCTGATATTCACCAAGACTGCACTTGAAGTGCTTGCAGGCGACGTCACGCTTATTGGTAGGAGGATACTTTCCCTCATAAACGAGTACACGATAAATGAGGTTGAAGAGGAGGTTACGACGCGCCTAGCTGAAGTATTTTGGTCTCGCGTTAAACCTGATCTTGTTAAAATTGAAGAAATAATGGAAGAGGCGAAGCTTTTCGTGGACGAGGTAAGAGGAGCATTCAAGAAAATAGAGGAAGATATTAACGCGATAATTTATTCGGGGGAAAAGCGAAAATTAAGACAGCACTTAGATGCTGTTGATGGTAGTGGTCTAGCCGCATCATTTAAGGATACGCTAGCTAAATTCCTTTCTGAAAAAGATCTTGAAGAGGAGGCATGGGGCTGGAGTCTTAAAGAGGAACTTACGTTTTTCTTGGAGCACGCAGAGAGGGGTATAAAAACCTTTGAAAGGGCCTTATCCGCCTTCGTTTTCATGACTTCTGAAAAGAAAGCCATAAAGGGGATCCTTGAAGAATACGTTAAACAAGTGCTGGATCCGATCCGGAGGCTCATGGTAAAGGCTTACGTTGAAAAAATAGGGAAGAAGTTAGAGAGTTTCGTCGAAGATAGAAGTTTGAGTGTACCTGCCAGCTGGGACCTAGCAACTTTTAGAGGCAGAATCAAGGACGACTTAGACTCTCAGCTTGAAGCTGGGGTATTGTTCTCTACGGTTGAGTTGCTGGAAATAACGTTTAACGGGTTCATTTCCGAGGTACCCTCAGAGTTACGAGTTAAAATTGAGGAAGTTTACCGTGACATAAAGGAGCACGTTTCCGAGGTGGTGCCAGGGCTTGCGGACTATCTTCTTAGTCACGACGTTTTCAAGGCTTTCTTGGAGCAAGGCAAGATAGTTTTTTCTCCTGAAGAGTTTTCCCAGAAATATTTTGATTTTGTCTCGAAGGATGTCGAGGAGTTTCCGAAGTGGAAAAGCTTGGCCAAAACATGGCTTGAGGCATTCGCTTCAAGCTTTAAGAGAGAGCTAAGTGAATACGGGCTTGTCGCCGAGTTCGTCGAGTTCGTGGACAGGCTTAGAGACGAGGAGATTTCTACCAAGAAACCTAAGGAAATTCTTGAAGCAAAAGTCGAAATGCAGCAGGAAAGGGTGAACGAATTAGTAAAGAAGCTTTCAGAGATCAATGATAGGAGGATGAGCATTGAGAGGCAGATAGACGTGCTGCAATCCCAGCTGAGCTCAGCCGAGCTCATGGAGAAAAATCTGAAAACGGATTATGGCATTAATGTAGCGGCGCTTAAGGATCTAAGGGAAGCATTAGAAGCGAAGAAGAGAGAGTTGGACGAGATTGAGCAAAGGTTACCATCATTAAAGGGAGGCGAAGTGGACGTCGCCCTACAAAGGAAAAGCAGGTTAGAGGAGGAGATAAGGGGGATTACTGTTAAAACTCAGAGGCTGGTTTCTGATGTTGAACGGATAGATAAGGAGTTAAGCGAAATAATTAGAACTAAGGAAAGGTTCACGAATGCGTTAAAGCAACTTCACGCTGACCTAGAAGACATAGCAAACCAAATAGCAGTTACCAGCGCCGAAATAGAACGGGAAGAGGCGGTTAAAAATGTCTACACGAAGTTCCTAGAAAGGTATTCTCACACATTGGAGGAGGTGCTCTTTGTCGCCCACATGTTAAAGGCTGAGGTGCTCGCATTTGCACAAGACAGGGTTCTGACGTTCACCCCGTCGATTTCCATGGAGGAAAGTGACCTTAATGAGTTTAAGGATTATGTTAAGCGTATATTCCTTAAGTCCTTTAGTTACGTGCTTCTAAGACCACTAAGGCTTCTATTGTCAAGCCATGATAAAGCCAATCTTCACTACATTGTCATGTATAGCTACCCGAGTAATGAAAGCTTCAGGATGACCATAGGAAACAATCTTCTTAGTCTTGGAGAAGAGGGGGGAAAGGAGGGTTAGATTTTTGGAGGTTACGGCACAAAGGGATGTATTAAGAGAGATTGCGCCCGGGTTCGCCATCAGGCAGGCTTTAAGCAACTTCTTAGCTTCAAGGTCTAATTGGCCTCAACTCACGAGGATAGTGGGAGAACAGGCAACTCTACAGGAGTTTGTTAAGGCTGCGATGGCTACTTATATCTATGGTTACATTGGAGTGCGGACTATACCTCCAACTTCTAAGGAAGCTGCTTCCGAGGGGGCTGCTGAAAGGGAGCTTAAAGACATATTCGATGAAGTGTCTGAACTGTTAAGGGACGACTTCCACACGGAGACACGTGTTCTGGAGAAAAAAGTAGATGTGGAGCTGTCAGCCCTAAAGGCTAAGCTCTCTAAGAAGGATGAGGAAATAGAAAACGTCGTCACCCGGCATCTAGCGGAGATATACGCCTTTCCCCGAACGCATCTAATAGATTTCTTGGGGGACTTACTGGGCATCTCATATAGGTTTAGGTCGGAGTTTATAAAGATGACATACGGGCTAAAGCCGTTATCTCTTGAAGTTGAGGAGGAAGTCAGAAAACCACATGAGGAAGAGTGTGTGGAGATATCGACGTACCTTAAGGTTAAAGAGGAACTTGGGTTGACAGAAAATGAAGAGTTAAACATTAAGAACTTAAAGCAATTTTCAAAGAAAGTGGCTTCACGCATCCTTAGTTATGTGCCGAAGAATGAAGGGGACTTGAAGCTTTATGCCGATGCATATGAGGTAAAGATTCAACTTGTTAAGATGCTCATAGAATATTCATCTAGGAAGACGAGCCTAAGCGATTTTTTCAACAAAGTACTAGAAAGGGTTCTCTCATACTTGAAGAGCAGGGCACATGACGATTTACTTCTCAACAGGGCTCTTTCGTCCATTACCGGGTACCGTGCAGGGGGGGAAATCGAAGTCAACCTTGAAGCGCTTAAAATGACTCTTCTGGGCGGTGATACGTATAGTAAAATTATGGTTAAGCTTGGCGAGCTCGGAATAGATAAGCGGGATCTTACATTTCTCTTGGAAAGGTGCAGGAGGCTTGAAAAAATCAGGGAGGTGTTGACGCGGGAAGTTATTCCGCGGCTCAGAGGTAGAGGATACTCTATTCATGGCGTTAACTTAGAAGTGTTCGCGCTTCCGCCAGACAAGCTAGGCGGTCTAGAAAAAGCGGTAATCGAGGAAGTTAAAAAGCACGTGTCGCTCCCGCCGCCCGATGAGTTTAAACGGTTACTGGAGAATGAGGAAACGCTCCAGAAGATAATGGAAGCAACTGGTTTATTCGACGTCGGCATGTTAAAGGCAGCGGTGGAAGCTGAGGTTGCCCTTGAGGAGATAACCAAGCAAATTATGAGTAAACTACTCTTTGAGTGCATGGGACACGCGTCACGTGTGGTAGAACTTTATAACAGAGCCAAAAAGGACGGTGAACGACTTAAAATGCTCTTCAAGATTATAAACGACGAGGAGGACGAAAACGTTAGGTGCGTAAAGGAGGAGTTGCTTATCGAGGTGCTCCTGCGTAGGCAGAGGGAAATACACGATGTTTTCACTCACTTAAATGCCGAGAAGATCTGCGGATTCATCTGGGCCCGTCAGACAAATAGATCCTTGAATGAGGCCTTAGAGGAGATTAAGAGCACCCCAAGCCCGCTTTTCTCAGGGGTTGCTGAGGCAAAGCTGAACTTTGGCGCCTTACCCCCTGTGAGTTATTCGGCAGCCTATGACTTATCACAGAGGTACTTAGAGTTTAGCAGGATGCACTTAGAGGCTGTTCAAGAGGCAAAAGAGAGGGAAGCTGAGGCTAAAGAGATCGCTAGGAAGGAAATCTACGAGAGAATAGACCCAACAGGCTTACTTGAAAGAAAGCTTACCATAGCGTTAAGGGCGCCGACTGGAGTTGGGAGGACTGAGCTCGAGTGGAGTGAGAAGGACACGAGGAAGCTGGAGGCCATGAGTAAAATATTCGTAGGATCAGAAATAGGAAAAACCATTTGCCCCTACTGTGCCCGAGTAGTTAAAGGTAACTCGTGTCCGGAGCATGGGTACGTTGAACCGATAACTGAGGGGCCATTGGAGGCGCTAGCCAAGTTTTACTTTCTTTCCCTCAAGATAATAGAGGAGCTGACGGAGCGGAAAAGCAAGGAGCTCGGTAAGAAGGTTGAATTTAAGGACGCGCTTAGAACTGTCAAGTCGATTTTCTCAGAGTTGAGGGTGAGGGGGAAGCTTTCACCCAAGACCACGGAGAGAAGTGTGATGGAAGGCGATATGGATCGTTACTTGATTCCTGCGGTTGCAAGGGAGATAGGGGAGGTCTACATGAAAGCATTAAGGCAGATCAAAAAACCTTAAGATGGAGTTTGGAGGTTTATCCTTGAAGGAAAAAATGTTTGAAGAGTTGGGGGAACTTCTTCTTAGTGGCGATGAGGAAAGGGCTCTGGAAATCCTGGAAAAACTGATGGAGGAAGATGACCCGGAAGTTAAGGTGGCATCGCTGGCAGTGGTCGACGCAGCAATGGAGCGATTCCACAGGGTTGTAAAAGAAGTATTTCCACTTGTCTTGAAAATAGCGCTTACCGACTCAAGCGTCTACGTGAGAGGAAACGCCTTAGAAGTGATTGGGAAAGCGTCGTACAAAATGCCCGAGATGGTTAGGGAACACTTGCCAGAGGTCGTTTCAAACATCAAGTCTCAGAGTAGTGACTTAGCGTGGAATGCGGTTGTGACGTTGGGGTGGATTGGAGGGAGCAACCCTGAATTAGTAGCACCCTTCATGGACCAAGTAGGGAGCATTTTGAAGTCTGAATCCGAAGTCGCCAGGAACGCTTCGGCTATGGCGATTGGTTGGGTGGGTGGTGTAAGCCCAAAGCTGGTAAGAAAATACATTCCGCAACTGGTTAAAATCGCTGGGTCGCGTGACTCCGAAGAAGTAAGGCTTAGCGCTGTAGATGCATTAGCTTCCGTTTCTCATGCCGACGCCGCCCTAGTTGAAGGTTTTCTTGAGGAGGTAGCGTTGATAGCTCTTAAAGAGGAGAATGAAAACATAAGGGGGAGCGCCTTGGAAGCGGTAATAGAGATCTGTAAGTTTTCCCCTGAAAGAGCGAAAGATTTGATATCAATTGCGCTAAAAAGCATTTCTAGCAATAAGGGGAATATCAGCTGGAGAGTTGTTACTACGCTAGGTTTCGTAGGAGCTGGAAGCCCTGATGCTGTACCATATATGCTAGCTGAACTGGTGAAGTGGCTTAAGGTGCCAAAGAGCGAAGTTAAAGCAACAGCAACGCTAACCATAGGGTGGATCTTGGGAAACAACCCCGATGTTTCTGCACGCGAAGCCAATGGAGTGGTTGGAGCAGTAGCGGAGCTTTTGGGGGACGGGAGCGCTGAGGTTAGGAGAAGCGCTGTAGAGGCAATAGGATGGATGAGCGCTAACAATCCTCGTCTACTAGAGAAGTACGTGCCCGTAGTAGCCAGAATGGCGTCCAATGATAAAGATGGCGATGTTAAAAAGAAAGCTGAGGAAGTGATGGAGTTCATGAGAGAAAGGCAAAAACAATGCTTAGGATAAAACAATTAAAGGAGTCACTGCTTTACCCTTTTTTGGTGGTTGAGTTGTCGGGAGAAAGGCAGCGCGCCATGAGGCACACAAGGCAAAGGTGTGAGGTATGTGGCGGTCCAGTGTTCTTTGACGCTTCTCAGAGGGTTCATGTCTGTAGCTCATGTGGACTCGTTCAAAGTGGTAGAGGCAAGGCCGACTTCTCCTTCAGAGACGTGATAAGAGAATTGCAATTCGTGGGCACAGTTGAGGAACTAGCAACACGACTCGACGCGGACGACTGGGAAGTTGAACGCGCAGTGCTGCTAATGCAAAAGGAAGGACTCGTCGAAATTATGGGAAACAGGGTTACCCTAACAGCCAAAGGACGCAGAGCCCTCCTCAGAGAGACTGAGGATTGAAAAAACGGAGCGCCCAAAAACCAACTATTTCGGAATTTGATGAAAAACCCTCAACCGAGTTAACATGCCTTTAACGAAAATGGAGAAGGTTTGAGTTTCAGAGGCCATTCTTATAAGATAGCCTCTTCATTGAGGGGAAACTTTAGTTCTGAGAGGGCTTGTCTAATCGCGTTTAGTGTGATGTTGATTTCACGTTCAGTGACGCGTCCCATGTGTCCTATTCTGAAGATTTCTCCTGTAAGTTTATCTTGTCCTCCCGAGATTACGACTCCGCGCTCTCTTACCTTTTGGCGAAACTCCTGATCATTTATTCCTTTTGGTATTTTGACTGCTGTGACTGTGTTTGAGCATATTTCTTCTCTTACCGGGAAGAGTTTGAGTCCCATGTTCTTTATTCCATCTCTCGCGAGTTTTGCTACATGGTGATGCCTTGCTATTACATTCTCTAGTCCTTCATCGAACATAAGGTTCAACGCATCGTCTAAGGCGTAAAGGAGAGTTATGGCGATGGTGTATGGTGTTTGTGGCGGCGTCTTCTCCAAGCTTTTCTTATAGCTGACTAGGTCGAAGTAGAACGTTTTCCTCTTAGTTCTCTTGATGACCTCCCAGGCTTCATCGGATACCGATATGAAGGAGAAACCAGGAGGGATAGCGAAACATTTTTGGCTTCCAGCCAAGCAGAAGTCGATTTTCCAATCATCAACTGGAATGTGGTCGCCTCCCATGCTCGAAATAGCGTCCACGATTAAGAGGGTGCCATGGCTCTTAACTATCCTTGAAATTTCCTCAACAGGGTTTCTGACGCCTGTTGATGTCTCGTTATGCGTTACAGTAACAGCTTTAACGTCGCCGTTTTCATCTAGAGCGACTTTGACCTTCTCCGGGTCTATTGCATCGCCCCACTCCGATGAGACCTCTATGACCTGTGCCCCGAAGACCTCCGCTATCTTCTTAAACCTTTCACTGAACTTTCCACAAGTCGTACAAAGAATCTTATCTCCTGGCTCCACTATGTTCGCGATCGCGGCCTCCATAGCCCCTGTGCCTGATGCCGTAAGTATGAAGAGGTCGTTCTCCGTCCTGAAGACCTCCTTCAGCCTCTCGATGCAATAAGTTAGGAGCGCACCTGTTTCCTTGCCTCTATGGGATACCATCTGCCTGCTCATCGCCCTAAGTGTTGACTCCGCTAGAAACGTTGGACCTGGAATCATCAACAATTCCTCTTTAGCCAAATGTAACACCCCATTTTTAAGGGCACAATGCTCAACGGGTGTTAATAAAAATTACTTTTATTTACGCTGACCGTGAAGGTTAAAAAGGGAGATATGATTAACTGTGTCAAAACGAATGGAAAAGGGAATCATCATGTCAGAGGTAAAGTTCCCCTTGTGTAGTAACTGCTCTAAGCCAATTCACCCCGATAGGGGAGGCGTCAAGTTCCCCTGCCCCAACTGCGGCAAGGTAGTCATCTGGCGTTGCTACAAGTGCAGACAGTTAGGGAACCCGTACAAGTGCCCGGTCTGCAATTTTGAAGGACCATGAATGGAGGAAATGATGATGGGAAAAGTTTTGATGACCGTGAAGGTTTTCCCTGTCTCAACGGAGGTTTCCTTAGACCAATTGCTGGAGAAAATCAAGGGTTCTCTGCCGGATGGGGCTGAGTTACACAGTTCAGAGAAGGTTCCGATAGCATTTGGACTAAGTGCCTTAAGGGTTAACGTCCTGGTTCCAGAGGAAGAGAAGGCGGCTACTCAAGTCGAAAAAGCCATAACAAGCATAGAAGACGTGAGCGAAATAGAAGTGGAAATGGTAAGGAGAACCTAACCAGGTTAGGTAAGGCAACCAGCTACTCCTAACCGTATAGTTTAAAAGCGGAATTCATCAATGGAACCTTGAATCAGTACGATTGAAGGTGGTTAAGGTGTCTCTTGGTCCCACTCCTTGGCAGTTGGCTAATGTTCAAGGACCTAGAACGGCAAAGGTCATAAACAATGCAAAGGTTGTGGCGGCACGCATAAAGAGAAAGAAGAACCCTATTCTAATCGTAGGCCCAAAAATAACTAGGGAAGTTGAGGGCAAAAAGCTTATTGATTACGCTATAGAGATTGGAAAAACCGGAATGACCATAGTCGCGACTGCGCACGTAGTTAAAGAGTTCATAAATGCCGGATTCACCAACGTGATCTCTATGGGACTCTCCGACATATCAAACCGCCTAAGAGACCCAAACTGGAAGGGGTTCAAGGGTGAGGGGAAGCCGGAGCTGGCGCTCTACCTTGGCGGGTTATACTACACGCAAAGCCAGTCTCTCTCAGCTCTAAAGCATTTCTCGGATGTTGAAACTATAAGCTTAGACAGAGAGTATCATCCAAACGCTGACTGGAGTTTTCCGAACTTAAACCCGAAAGAATGGAAAGAAGCGATGGACGAGCTCGTCAACCTTCTCAAGCAGTAATTATAGGTAGAAAGAAAAGCTGGATGATTTTTGGATGATTCATTAATTCCCTCTTTCTTCTCTTTGCTTATAGAGATAGAGGAATCAAATAATGGGAAGTATTTGTCAAATGCGTTAATTTCCGAGTGATCGCTATAAATGTTTAACGAAGAAAATTTTTTAAGGAGTCCCTCCTTTGTTAATCGCAAGGCTGGAGTGGAGATTTGGCCGGATGAAGACACCGATATGTACGTTCTGTTTGAAGAGCGGGGTTTTATGTTCCCGATGTCAAGAGAAGGTTGAGAAGGGAGAAGTTAGTGATCTTGACATAAAGATAGCTAAGCGTCTCGTTGAGCTTGAAGATCACTTCTCCAGCCTCAAGGAAGTAGAGTTTGTCAGGGCAGTTGAGTCCGACAACCTCATAGTAATAGTTGTGGGAGAGGGCGACATACCGAACCTTGTAGGGCCTAAGGGTCGCGTGATTAAGAGTTTAAGCGACGAACTAGGCAGGAGAGTGCGCGTCATAGAGAAGTCATCTTCTTTAAAGAAGACGATAGAGGACATTATTGCTCCAGCCAGCCTTCTGGGAGTGAACACGGTTTGGTTACCTGACGGAAGTAACGAGAAAAAGGTAAGGGTTCGCCATTCTGAGAGTAAAAAGCTTCCAGCATCAACACAGGTGCTGGAAAAGCTTATCTATGACCTAACAGGGGAAAGGGTGAGGTTCGTTTTCGAATAGACCTGGGCGAGAAGGAGCTTTAGGGGATTAATCTATCCCTGTCTCTGGGGTAGAACACGCATTCTCTTATGTTCTCCGCTCCCACGATCACCATCATGAGTCTGTCCAGACCCATCCCCCAGCCAGCATGTGGGGGCATCCCCCAGTCAAAGGTCTTCAAGTGGAACTCGAATGATGATGGGGACAGGTCTTGCTCCTTTAATCTTTTAATGAGCAAATCTTTTTCATGTATCCTCGTGCCGCCGGAGGCGAGCTCGATCCATTCATGCATCAAGTCGAATGCCTCGCAGACTTCAGGATTATCTTCTCTCGGCTTTATGTAGAATGGTTTCCCTTTAGTTGGCCACTCCGTTATGAAGTAGAACCCCTTGATGGTTTCTCCAAGCTCACGGTAAGCGGGAGTGGGTATGTCTTCCCCCCACGCAACAGGGATCCCCTTTTTCTTCAAAACTTCGATTATCTCGGAGTAGGTGTACCTTGGAAATGGCGGCTTCGGGACTTCGATGCGCCTTTCGAGTATGTTCAGCTCTTCTTTACATTCCTCAGACACTCTAAGAAGGACGTTGTGTATTAACCGTTCTAGGAGGAGCATCACATCCTCGGCATCGGCGAACGCCGCCTCGACGTCGACCACGTAGACCTCGCTGAGGTGCCTGACTGTTCTGCTTTCCTCAGCACGGTAGCATGGTCCGATCTCGAAGACTTTTTCGAACACGCTCGAAAGTTGCTCCTTGTAAAGCTGAGCCGACTGGCTCAGAAAAGCCTCTCGCTCGTAGTACGATATTGGAAAGAGCTCGGCGCCGCCCTCTGTGGCCGAAGCGATTATTTTAGGCGTCTGCACCTCCATGAAGCCTTCATCCAGCAGGAAGCTCCTTATGAACCTGAGGACGTGGTGCCTCAGCCTGAATATGGCGTTCACCTTCGGTCTCCTGAGGTCGAGCACTCTGTTGTCAAGCCTAGTGTCCAAGTTAGCGTCCACCTTTCCTGCTGGGTCAAGTGGGAGAGGGGAGGCTGCGGAGTTCAGAACGATGAGCTCATTGGGTATTATTTCAGCCCCCCTCGGGGCGTTTTCTATGGCTTTAACGGTTCCTCGTACGGCAACCACGTACTCCCTGCCCAAGTCTTTAGCTTTCTCGTACAGCTCTCCATTTTTCTTTGAGAATGTCACTTGAACACTTCCTTCTCTGTCTCTCAGGATCACGAACACGAGACCGCCGAGGTTCCTTACGCGCTCAACCCACCCGCATACAACGACTTCTTTACCGTCAAGTTCAGGGGATACGTCCTTCGAGTAGTGCGTTCTCTTAAGCTTAGACGGGGCGTGATGCAAACTCTATCACCCTTGTCCTCCATAAAGGGGGAGTTTAAGTGGTGTTGGGACTTGCCAGTATTAATATTTTGTTGGGTCGGTTTTCATTATTTCACGCATAAGACACGTCGCGTAGCTTCCCTTAGGGAGGGAGAAATAAAGTGACGCCATGACCCCGCCTACTTCTCTATCCTTTGAGACCCTCAACAGCTTCAGCGTCGGCGGATTTACCAGTGCCTGCCTGAAGTTGCCTCTCGCGGCGAGCTCCGGCATCGATTTCACCTTAAAGGAATCCAAGCGGATTTCAAGTTCTGATAGAACCCGTCTAACTATTTCCTCTTGGAGGGAGCCTGATGGCAGAGTAGTGTCGTATCCGACGATGGGAAGAGCTAATGCCGCCCGTCCCCACTCTATTAGGTAATTGACTCTATCCACGTTACCCTCGTCAACCAGAATCACGGATTCGGGCAACCCGTTTCTCAGAGTTACTGCAAAGTCTCCTGCATTAACCCGGTTCAGCGGAAGGTCAAACTTCTTCCTTTCACTCAGAATGAGGTTGAAAATGTAAGATTGAGCAGCGTGAACAAACATCAAGATCAGCCCTCTCGGCAACTTCCTAAAGGCGCCTACAAAGTCGTTTGGAAGCTTCATCAAGTGATTGAGCATAGCCCGCTCGTAAACCAAGTGGTTAGGGAAGCGCTTGAGCGCACCCTTAAAGTCCATTGTTTCAGCCAAGTAACGTCTAGCTTCCTTAGCTTCCTCACTCTCCTCCGGGTAGATGCGTGAAAGAAACTCCATCGCCGCCTCTCTAAACTCCCCCTTGAGAAGCTTTAAGCCGACCATGTGCGTTACGGGTCGCGTGATGCCGAACCGCTGATGCCCATAAAAGTTCGGCATCCCTCCTTCAGCCCTCAGCTCCTCAATCACCCTCGTTATTCTTTCCTCAGTTCTCGAGACGGGTAGGCGGATCTCGCGTACGTTAACCCTGAAGAAGTTTCCCCAAAGGTCACCGAGCTTGACCTCCTCGGCAGAGCACCACGCCCCCCTCACGACAATCCCTCTAGTTCTCAAGGACATTATGGTTTCAGGGTCAACTCTCCAAGCACTTACCCTCTGAACTACGATTGCCCTCTTATCTTTGACTCCAGCATAAGAAAATCGCTTCCTGCTAACCCTCAGCGCCCTCGCCATTTTCCTTATCATCTCGAACGTGTCATACGTCCCGCAACGTTCGACAATGAAGATGCAGTAGTCGCCCTCTCCCTCACGAATACCCCAGTTAACTCCTCTTTGGAGAACTTCCCCCTCAGGAGTCACCTCTTCGACGACGAAGTCTTCCAGCTTAAACCTGAGACGACCACCCACACCAGGCGTCTTCGTCATGAAAAAGCGCATCCCCAATTCAAATTCCAAGTCCAATAAAGATCCTCCGCGATCTTCCATGTCTTCGCTCCCACCATCAAAGTAATGGGAGGATACCCGTCAGCGGGTCTATCAGTTCATTTGGAGCAGGGCCTATGGCGAGGGCTGTGACCGTTCCTGGGGGAACCTCTGTCAGCCCCATGTCACGTATCTTAGCGTAGGGCAACCCCTTTTCCTTTGCCTTCTTCTCGAAGACTTCGAGCTCCTCGAGCGATGAGACTTTTAGCGCAACCTTCTTCTGCCCTTCGGCCATCCACCTCTGCCACCACTCCGGCTTGATCCGCCTTGCCTCCTCAGCAGCTGAAACAGCTGCGTGAGCCACTTGAACCGCTGTCTTTCCCTTACTCATCTTAAGGTCGCTTCTAACTAGTATGACCATCTTGTACTCGAACAACTCCGCCACACCTCTGTAGGCACCATAAACCAGCAACCACACCTTTAAAAAGACTGCAGGAGAAGAATGGGAAGGGGTTGCCTTTGAGAAGCGATGTTATCGTCGTAGGCTGCGGCCCGGCTGGGTCGCTGGCGTCCCTTGAAGCGGCTAGGAAAGGTGTGGAAGTATTAGTTCTGGAGGAACATAAAGTTGTGGGGGAGCCGGATCACTGCGCTGGGCTAGTAAGCGTCAGTGGGCTGAAGAAACTTGGCCTGAGGGTGCCTGAAGAGTGCGTCCTCAATGAGGTTTATGGCGCCCGCTTTTTTTCTCCCTCTGGCATCGATTTTACAGTTAGAAGAGGAACACCGCAAGCATTCGTCCTTGACAGAAGAGCATTCGACAAGTGGCTGGCATCTCTTGCACATGACTCAGGTGCACATATAGTCCTAGGTGAGAGAGCAACTTCCCTCAGAGTTAAGGCTGGCGAAGCTACCGTGACAGTTAAAGGCGAGTGGGAGGCGCGTGGAAAAGTGGTCGTCGACGCTGAAGGATGTAGAGGTAAAATTGCAAGACTAGCAGGTCTGCCTAGACCTGGGAGGCGCGTGCCCGCAGTCCAATATGAGGTAACCGGGGTGGATGTAGACAGGGACTTCGTCGAGCTGCACTTTGAAAGAGCTCTGGCGCCCGGCTTCTTCGCTTGGGTCATACCGACCAAGGATGGGGCGAGGATAGGTCTAGGGGCAATCTCTCAGCCGAGAAAAAGGCTTGAAGCCTTTATGAGGAAGAGGGGGTTTTCATGTGCAAGGATAATCCGCAGAACGGCTGGAACAATAATTACTGGAGGGCCCGTGAGACGAACATATGCCAGCCACGTTGTCACCGTCGGGGACGCGGCAGGACAAGTAAAGCAGACAACTGGTGGCGGCGTAGTCGTGGGTGGCCTATGCGCAAAGATAGCGGGGCAAGTAGTCGCCGATGCTATATTAAGAGATGATGTGAGCAGACTAGTAAAGTACCAGCAGTTGTGGAAGAAAATCCTTGGAAAAGAATTTTTCTACATGGGACTTGCACGAAAATTTCTTGACAAAATTAGCGATAGGGGTTTAGACGGGCTTTTCAGGGCTATACGTGAGCAAGGCGGAGTAGAAATATTAGAATCCTATGGAGACATGGATTTCGAAGCAGTAGCCCTCAAAAAACTTCTCGCCAGCCCACGAACACTACTAACCGCCATCACTTACATGCTAACATAAATGGAG
>JAHLWX010000003.1 GCA_019057675.1 Candidatus Jordarchaeum sp. LHC_1308 | reverse complement strand
AAGCTTACAAAGCTAGAAGCGTCCCCTCCTTCAACGTTAAGAAAGAGGGCAGTGGACAAGTGGTTCTTGTCGGGTTAACAAACAGTGGGAAAAGCCTCCTCCTAAACCGCCTCACGGGCGCAGACGCTAAGGTTGGCACCTATCCATTCACAACTACATCCCCTGAAGTTGGAATCCTCAACTTTGGCGGGGCCATGCTACAGATCGTGGAAGCACCTCCCCTCTTCGACGGGTGCGCTGAAAGCGCCAATGGTCCAAGAATTTTTTCACTGATCAGAAACGCCGATGTAATCGCCCTAGTTATCGATTTGAGCATGGATCCTATTTTCCAAGTTTCCGTAATATTAAGGGAACTTGAAAAACAGAAGATTTACTTAAACAAACAGCGTCCAAAGGTTCAAATCAAGAAAACAGGTGAGGGCGGAATCCAAATAATAGGATCATCACTGTTTAAAGGCAACATGAAGGATCTACTGGACTTTCTAGCTTCCAAAAGGATAGTTAATGCATTAGTCCAAATAAAAGAACCTGTAACCATCGAGGATGTGAAATTGGCAATGGATGAATCTGCCTCCTTCAGGCCTGCACTAATAGTCGCCAACAAGGGAGACGCCCCAGGAAGTGCTAGGAACTTTAATATACTGAATGAATATTGTGGGTCAAGCTTTCAAATACACCCGGTTTCATCCCTCACTGGTAAGGGGTTGAAGGAGCTAGGCAGTGCTCTCTTTTCCTCTCTGAATATAATACGCGTTTACACCAAGGAACCTGGAGAACCAAGATCAGACAAACCCATCGTCTTAAAGAAAGGTGCAACTGTTCGTGATGCAGTTAAACATATGCGTCCCTCTTTGCTCAAGAAATTCAGTTACGCCAAAGTGTACGGTCCTTCAGCAAAGTACGACGGCGAGAAAGTAGGCTTAGATCACATCTTGATGGACGGTGACACCATACAGATATACATTTCATAACTGGGGTTGAATGAGCAATGTGCGAAATTTTAGTGGTTCTTGTTGAGCCAGAACACCCCGGTAACGTCGGAGCAACAGCTAGGTTGATTAAAAACTTTATGGGAGAACTTGTCATTGTAAACCCAAAGTTTTCCTCGATGGATGAAGCATATGCACTGGCTAAGCATGGAAAAGATATTCTTGAAAAGGCTCGCATAGTAAGTAGCCTCGAAGAGGCGTTATCTGACGTTGATTGCATCATAGCGACCACAGCTAAGCTCGGAGATCAATACCATGTTTTCAGAACCGCTATCACTCCTCAAGTACTTGCTGAAAGCATGAAAAGTATCAATGGACGGGTAGCCATTTTATTTGGAAGAGAAAGCATTGGGCTGACGAACGAAGAAATAAGACTGGCGGACATTGTCGTTACAATTCCTACCTCAAACACGTACCCGACCCTTAACTTATCTCATGCTGTGGCGATAATTTTGTATGAGTTATTCAAAACCTTGTCAACTGACAACAAAAGAAGAATTAAGGCTAGGGCAGCGGGCAGGGTAGAGCGAGAGCAAGCTCTTAAGTTCTTCAGAGAAATTGTCCAGATGCTGGGATACCGACAGGAAAAGATCCCACTGGTAGAAAAAGCGTTTAAAAATATAATCTCGAGAGCTTGGATTAGCGGAAGAGAGATTTACACACTTCTAGGTGTATTGAGAAAAATTAAAGATAGTCTTTACGTTCAACCACAAGCAGAAAAGTGATCAAGCTTGTTCACTGTTTTTGCAACTACAGTAGCAGGAATAGAGAACCTCGCTGCTAAAGAAGCACAAGAAATAATTCATAAAAAAGCATGGATAGATGGCCCCGGAAGAATCGCTATCAACATTGATAAGATGGAAGATGCAGTAAAGTTGCTTTACCTTGCGCGTTTAGTTAAACGAGTTACGCTTAAATTATCGGAAGCCAGCCTTAACGGCGCACAAGAAGACCTAAAAACGATATACGAAGCTGTATACTCGTCGAACTTCACTTATTTTCTAACTGCTAACGACTCTTTCGCTGTTAGAAGCAAAAGGGTTGGGACGCATGAGTATACCTCAATAGATGTAGCTCGCGTTGTCGGACAAGCTGTAATAGAACGCATTCTCAAGGAGAAGAATTACAGGCAAAGAGTTAACTTAAGTGAACCAGACGTGATCTTCAGAAGCTACGTGTTGCATGACCGCTTCTACTTTGCCCTCGACCTGACGGGGGATATTTCTCTTGAAAGACGAGGTTACAGAACCGAGGCCGTTCATCCTGCTCCCTTGAGCCCTATCTTAGCTGCATCTATGCTAAAACTCGTCGGTTGGAATGGGGCAAAAAATCTTTTAGACCCTCTGTGTGGTTTAGGGACGATATGCATCGAAGCCGCTTGCATGGCCAGAAATATTCCAGCGGCATATTTAAGGAAAAAGACCCTTCAAGTTGTCAGACGCCCTCCTTTTCCTGAATTAAATCCCGAGCATGTTTTTAGCGAATTAGACATCAAGATAAAGCATCACGAGAAACAGCCGATAACTGGAAGCGATATTAAAAAGAAATACATAGAAAGCGCAATGAGACATGCAAAGATAATCATGGTAGATGATACTATAAATTTTAAAGCGAAAAAGCTCGAGGAGTACATGAAAGACCAGCAAGGAAGCTTCGACCTTATAGTGTCAAATCCTCCTTTTGGATTAAGGGTTGGTCATCCTAAAAACGTGACCACGGTTTACTGTTCACTTTTTAAGGTTGCCCGTCATCTACTAACAAGTAATGGAAAACTATGCATAATCACTCCACACACCAAACTTGTTAAATCGCTGTCGGAAAAAGAAAATCTCCCCATAACTCACGAAAGACCAGTCAAATATGGCAACTTGAACGTTAAAATATTTGTGTGTGAAAAGTAACCGAGAAAAATAAAAGTAAGAATAGTGGATTATACATGATGACTATTTTTATGTTGCCTGAGTTGTTGTTTGAGCTTCATCCCATGCTTTTTCGTATTTCTCGTATTTCGGCTGAATACCCAATCTTCGCTCTGCAGCTTTCAAGATAGCCTCCAGCATCTCTGCGTAAGACATGCCTGCAAAGTGGGCCATTTTAGCAAGGTGCCCGTCCCAACACCAGCCGGGGTTAGGGTTCACTTCGAGGAGTTTCGGTTTTCCTTTTGAATCGAGCCTCCAGTCAAACCTGCAATAGTCTCTAATTTCGAGTCGTTCAAAGAGGCTCAGGCATGCCCTCACTATGAATGCTTCGGTTTCGGGTGGCAAGTCTGCAGGCTTTGTCTTGATGTTCCAGTAAGGCGAGTCAGGGAGCCACTTGGCTTCATAACCACATATTGGAGGCATCCCCTCCGGTAAGTTGGAGTAGTCTTCTTCCGTTATAGGTAAGACCGTGTAAGCGTCAGGCACATTCCCTATTATTCCTACTGTTAGATCTTTTCCTGTGAGGAACTCTTCGACTAGTATGGGTCTATTGTAACCAAAGTTTTTGCGCATTTCCGCTATAGCGTTTAGGAGTTCTTCAGAGTTGTTAACCACAGATTTTTGTGTAATTCCGAAGCTAGAGTCGCCGAAGTTTGGTTTTACTATAGCTGGAAAGCCGAATGGTACTTCGACGAATTCGTCTCCAGGTTTGATTAAGACTGCCTCGGGAACCGGGATTCCCATTTCTCTTGCCAGTCCTCTTATCAGAGATTTGTCGTAGCAGTGGGCTAAGGGCTGTGGCCCTGAGCCGGTGTAGGGTATATTGAGCATTTCAAGTAATGCTGGGACATGTAGCTCTTTTCTGGGATCATTGTAGAATCCTTCATCACAAAGGTTGAAGACATAGTCTATTTTAAGCTTGAGTTTAATCAAGTCTTGGAGTAGAGTGTCGTGGTTGTTTAAGTATATAAAGTTATAATTTTTAAGTTGCCTTAACGCATCTTTAAGTGCATCGATCGTATACATATCGTCTTCGTCGAATACTCCGCCAGGCTTTAGGGGGTCGTTCTTCGTTGGGTCGCCCAAAATCACTGCGACTGTTAGAAGCGCCTCTTTTTCCCTCTTTTTTATTGGTGTCCATTCTTTTTTGACTGTGGCAGTGACTATTATGCGTCTCTCCATCATACCCAAGTCTTGGTTGCGCTTGGAGTGCGTCGTTAAGTCTCCATGTATTGTGACGTCACTTAAACCAGCCTGCTGCAAGAGGTCTTTGAGGCTTTCTTTCGTGTAAAGTCTTTCCGCGTAGAAGTGATCTGCAATGACTCCTTTCTCGGTATGCGTGATTATTTCTCGGGATATTAGACGTTGACGGTCAGCGGATAATGAGCGTTCCCGGACGACAAAGTGCTTCTTATCTATCCATTCCCATGAGCGGGGCTGGAAATGTTCTCTGAGGTATTCTCCGTCGGCCACGTCTATTAGGATTTGACCCCATGGCTTCAGAACTCTGAAAACTTCTTTCAGAACTTTAAGGTCATCGTATACCGTCTCAAAATAACCGAAGCTGTTGCCCAGAATCAGCACTACGTCAAAGGTGTCTGGAGGGTAAGGTAGCTTTCTGGCGTCGCCAACCCTGAAGCGGACACTTAAGCCTTCTCTTTTTGCCCTTTCTCTAGCTTTATCTATTAAATAAGACGACCTGTCGAGTCCTTCGACAAACCTATATCCCCTCCTCGCCAGCTCCAAGGAGTGTCGTCCTTGACCGCAGCACAGGTCGAGAATTTTGTCTTCTGGCTTAAGATTTAAGATTGAAGAGAACAGGTCGACTTCGTAACGTGTAACTTCCTGATCGTCAACGACATCACCATCAGTTTTCAGGTAGAGTGAGTTAAAAATGCGTCTCCACCAGTCCTGTGGAACATGTTCTTCTAAATTGCTCACGGGTCCAAGGGTTCTCACGGTATGCTTGTGGTTGCCGTTTGTTTTGTGATTACAATTCCTGTTATTCTTGTTCTTTTTGGTAGACGAATCACCGTTGTCAGCGTGGTGTCCCTCATCCCTACCTTTGGAATCACCACTCATTTTTCTCTGTTTCCCCATTCCTCTTTTTTTAAAAAAGAGACTTTCAATTTTGGTCTTTTCATTCAGGGACTATTTAAATCTTTACCTTCTCTATCTTTTACTCCGCTATTTAAACTTTGTCTATTTCTCCTTCACATACTGGTGAAGTAATGTTAAAAGTATTTTCGTGATCGATATGCCTCCTAAAATTTGAGAACGAGTAATTTTTCATCAAACAATAATTAAGGCAACTTTGAAGTGTAAGAATTACTTTTGATAACACCCTACATGATCGGAAGCTAAAAATGGGTGGACTTGCCCCTTTAGAAGTTGCGGCTTTGACATCTGTGACTCTGTTTATGTCCAAGCACCCTTAGCTTCGGCTAAGCTAAGGAGAAAAATCCTTTAGAGTGGAATTAACTCATTAAATTAAAATGGTAGTGGGGTGTTTTTATTGAAAAGGAGGGAGCTGGCTTCCCTTATAGAACAATTTCTTGAGTTGGAAGCGGCGCTAAAGCGCGTTGAACTTGGTGTTTTTCCTAGATATACTCAAAGAAAAGCTGTTGAATCCCTCATTTCCCTTGTCAGAAACTTAACGTCATCTTTAGAATACCTTTCTTCTTCTGATTCTGCAATGTTCCTAATCGAAAAAGGATACGGTGTTTTACAAGCTATATATGGCCTCATTGAAAAAATAGAGAGGTCAAATGTCCATTACACTCCTCTAGGAGCGGTTTATTTAGCGGAATACCTCGCTGAGAAAGTAGGAAGAAGAGTTATTCCTATAATTTGCTTCCAGTCCTCAACTTCCTCCCACACTCGCCTTTCAGACCTCCTAAGGCTTGTCGCTCCTCTTCTCCCTCCGGGGAGTCAAGAGCTTAAAGAAGAAGTGATATTCATCACTCTTCCTTATTTTTTAAAAAATGATCCTCTCTTTCACTGTCTCATAGCACACGAACTAGCTCTCCACATGATGGAATCGATGGGTTCCCTCGAAGGAATCCTTACTAAAGTTGCTTCAAAACAGCTTCTAGTGCTCGCCGCAGACCGGTTAGCAACATTAATGATTGGCCCCTCCTACTTATTCACCCTTCTAAATCTTAACATGCCCTCCTCCGTTGAAGAGGAGCGTATACGAAGCATAGCTTCCCTTCTTTTAGATGAAGGATATTACGAGGAAAAACTTCTTGACGGCCTTTTGCCTCCCCTGGCGAAGGCGCATCCACTTGCTGATTTGGATCAAATATGCGAAGTGGAAGGATACCTCAGGAAAACAAATGCTTATTATTCTCATGAAACATTTGAAAGAGAAGTTCCTCAGCTTGTCTCGAGACTCTTGGAGTTACTTCCTCCAAACGAGGTAAACCTACATGACACGGGCACACGTCCTGCTGAAATACCGTCGATAATAAACGCTGGTTGGATAGTTAGGCTGCAATCTATGCCCGCTATCTATGAAATTCTAAAAGCCCAGAAACCTGAGGAAAAATATCAAGCTAGGAAAAAGTTCAATGCACTAATAGAAAAAGCAATTGAGTTGAGCGTAATACACAAAAGTCTACTAGAGGCGGAAGTATGACTGTCCTTTCAAAGGAGGAAATCCTACGCAGGCTTTTCACATCCAACAGGAACGAGAAACTAGTGATAACCCCCCTAATCTCGAAGAGTCAAATTTCCGCGGGCTCCGTCGACCTCAGGCTTGGAACAGAGTTCATCATAACTAAACGCACAAAGTATTCCCTCCTAGACCCCGCACAGCAGAACATAGAAGAAGAAATAGCGCAGTACCAAGAAAAAATACACGTTCCCTTCCGTGAGAAACTCATACTGCGCCCCAACCAGCTTATCCTTGGAAGCACGTTAGAATACATCAAGCTTCCTGAAGACCTCATGGGATACGTAATAGGCCGCTCCTCATGGGGCCGCCTAGGGCTGATTATTGCTACAGCAACACTTGTTGGTCCAGGCTACGCCGGCGTCTTAACACTTGAATTGGTAAATCTAGGAGAGGCGGATATAGCCCTCTATCCCGCCGCTAGAATAGCACAGCTGGTTCTTCACAAAGTAACTGGAGGAGAAGTAACTGGAGGAGAAGTAACTGGAGGAGAAGACGGCTATCTTAAAAAGCCATTATCAAAATACGCGGGCGCTACTGGTCCAGAGTTCAGTAAGCTTCACAAAGATAAGGAATGGCGAATCTTATCTGGAGATTCGCCCTCACTTTAAAGGAAGATTTTCTCCTTTAGTAAACTCAATGTGAGATGGACGAGGAAGCTTCCTAGCCCCGACGTAAAGCGCCCTCTTAATAGCCTCCACAGCCTTTAGTGAATCGTCAGCCCAGATGCTGCAAATGATATCTCCTTCTTTAACGCGTGCTGCCCTAGCAGAAGGCTTGCCAAAAGCCTTCCTCATGCCATCTTGTAAACGGTCCGCTCCGGCGAACGCAAGCATCCTCCTTTCACGAATTATGTGGAAAGGCTTAGGCCTAATTTTGAAGTAAAAACCATCACGTCCAAAGCTAGCTGTAAGATGCCTGCTAGTTGCAACTCTTAATGCTTCAAGAGCGTTATCCGTGATCTGACAAGTCTCATCAATGACCAAGTCGGCTCTCAAAGTATAGTTGCGATTAGGGTTCCCCATCTCATAAATCCTAATTTTAAAGGGTGGGCTTCCATGAATATACTCAACCCGCGTATACGGTGGCCCATCAATTCTCGTATAGCACTTAGATGGTCGTCTCGGCAACTACAGACCCCCTAATTCACATCAACCCAACCCATGAATACTTTATATTCTTATCGCACCAAATAAGTATTATTGGAAAGTATTATTGGAGGAAATAAATTTCAGTTGTTCATTATCGAACTTGCAGATCTTTATTTTTCTTTTTCCATCCTCGCATCTTTAAAGAGGTTTATTTTCCAACAATAAGTTGAATTTTCATCCTTCTCTAAGAACTTTGTATTTCTAATTCAATCTAGAGAGACTACATATTGTTGCTTTTCGCGTTCTTTTCGTCTTTCGTTACGTATCGACGTACCTACTCCCTGCAAGATAAGGCATGTTAGATAATGACCGTCCATAAAATTGTGACGAAACCATCCTCCAATACGACTTAGTCTCCTTCCGTATTAAGTATACGAGCCAAATTTTCATGCATCCTTCTCATAGTTACGATGTCTATTTGCCCTGGAGCAAGCGGCATGTCCAGTGATGCGTACGTAAAGGGTGATCCAAAAAACGTGCAGAGAATCCTAGACAGAATTCCTATCTTCCCCATACAGAAAGCCACCACACGCTGAGGGTGCAGAGACGCTAGTCCTAAGAGCTGGAGATTATCGCTGATAGCACCTGCTACAGTAACAATCTTAGCTACATCACACCCTAACCGAAACATGGCTGACACCTTTCCCCTAAGATCCTGCCAAGATGGTGTTCCATCAAAGTCATGATATGATAGGATAACTGAGACCCCCTTCTCTCTACAGAGCGATAAGAGCTTCTGAAGGATGCTAACTCCCATCGATAATTCAAGATCCACCATGTCTGGCTCAGCTTCAATACATTTCTCAATTAGCATTACCCTCTCATCCTCTCCCAGTGGGAACACCCCCCCTTCCTCCTTACGCCTAACAGTTAAGATAATCGGCCCACCGAAACTGGAAACTAATCCCTTAATATCCACATCTCTCTCCCTCAAGTAGTCCAATCGCAACTCGACTAAGTCTGCCCCCGCTTTGCGTGCTCTTTCAACTTTGCCCTCCAACTCCTCCACGGTATCTGCCATTAGTGAAACGCAAATTCTACCCAATTCACGTCCCCCTCCTTTTTTGCTATTCCTTAGAAAAGAGAAAACTCAATAAAAATTCTTCACCATTGATCAGCACTAGCAATTAGTAATTCTTCTCCTTCAAAAGCTCCCTCCTTACGTAATAGCTCCTTCACGGCAGTACGTATAGCCTCACTTCGACTCCTAAATACTCCAATCTTAACAAGAACCTCAAGCCCCTTCAAATACTCCTCAGGAATCCTAAAGGACACCGACTTCATAATTTAAGACACGCCCCGCGCAATACAAACATTTCCTGGACAAATTGGGAAAATTAAAAACATGAAACAAACAAAAAGTGGTTTAAGCAGCGCGTGGTTTAACCTCCCTGACAACACCGACCGCAACAGTATAATCGCTGTCACGCACCGCAAAACGCCCCAGTTGCGGGATCTCCTTGAAAGGCTCCACCACCATGGGTCTCACTGGCTCAAACTCCACAAGTGCCGCGTCGCCGCGTTTAATGTAACTCGGGTTTTCCTCCACCACTTGACCAGTTCGTCTGTCCAGCTTAGCAATGAGCTTTGCAAATCTGCATGCAACCTGAGCTGTGTGCGCATGAACCACCGGCGTATACCCTGCAGCAATCGCCGTAGGATGCTGAATAACGATTATCTGTCCAACAAACTTCTCAGCCACGGTGGGCGGCTTATCTGGGTGACCTGCAACATCTCCACGCTTAATATCCTTCTTCGAGACGCCACGCACATTAAACCCGATGTTATCCCCTGGATAAGCTTCACTAAGCGGCTCATGGTGCATCTCGATCGACTTCACCTCACCCTTCACGTTAGCTGGCTGAAAGACTACAGTGTCTCCAACCTTTAACACCCCAGTCTCCACCCTGCCGACCGGAACCGTCCCAACACCGGTAATGCTGTAAACATCCTGTACTGGAATTCTCAATGGCTTATCCACGGGCTTGGATGGCACTTTCAGGCTGTTCAACGCCTCAACAAGCGTCGGCCCACTATACCATGGCATCTTGTCGCTTCGCTCAAAAAGGTTATCGCCATACCAAGCAGACACTGGAACAAAAGGTATCTCTTCAACCTTGTAGCCAACCTGCTTCAGTAAAGCCTCAACTTCTTTCCTCACTTCATCATATCTTTCCTTACTCCAGTTAACGCCGGCATCATCCATCTTATTAATTGCGACGACTATCTGGTTAACGCCCAACGTAAACGCCAAATATGCATGCTCCCTTGTCTGGCCACCTGGACCAACACCAGCCTCAAACTCGCCTTTCCTAGCAGAAACCACTAGAATCGCTGCATCCGCCTGACTAGTACCTGTGATCATATTTTTGATAAAGTCCTTTTAAGCCGTAGGAAGCTCAAAAATGCTTCCTACGTGTGCCCAGGTGCATCGATTATTGTGAAGTAGTATTTTTCTGTTTCGAACTTCCAGAATGAAAGGTCAATGGTGAGTCCTCGCTCTCTTTCCTCCTTCAATTTATCCATAACCCACGCATACTTGAAACTTCCCTTGCCAATTTTTTCTGCTTCTTCTTCGTACTGTTTAATTAAACGTTCATCGATCACCTTTGCCAAGTATAAGAGGTGTCCCATCATCGTGCTTTTCCCATGGTCAACGTGCCCTATCACTACTATGTTTAGGTGTGGTTTTTTCTCGCTCATTTTTACTCCTCCAATCACTTGCTAAGAATGTGTATTGTGCTCCTTTTTTATTCTTTTCGCCGTCTTCCGGACAGGTTCCAGCGTTCAAGCTACGTCGAACATGTCGTAGAGTCAGCCGGTTACATGTCTATCTTCTTATTTCTTATTCGGATGATCTTATTCGACAGCTCCTCATTCTTCATCCACCATAGTCTATCATTGTTACCTCAAATTGGACAGCTTGTCCGTCCCTCTCTAGCGCCTTGAAGGCCAAACTGGGGCGAATAGACAATGAATCCTTAAAGGTTCTTGTCCGGTAATTTAAAGGATAAAAAAGGAAACCCTAACAGAAATGTCGTTAACATCAAAATCCTGATGAAAAGAAGGGGCGGCGGCTGACCGTGGTCAAATGAGCCACTCATAATTTATTAATGGTTTGTTATCGAGTGTTCATATATAAGTTTTCATATGAGGAACAAAGTGTTCCTTTAGTTGTTGCCACTTTATAAGGCCATAAAGGAAGATTCCGTAAGGCCATAAAGGGATTTCCGTTTCAAATTAAATAACAAATTCTAATCGGTTCATAATGGTGGAGTATGAGTTTAGCTGGAAAGTTTTAAATAAAGTGTTCTTCATGGTGTTTCTAAAAATTTGAAAAAGGGGGTATTTTGTTGGGTGAGGCTTACGAGAAGGCTATGAGAACGCAGAGTTTGGTTTCGATTGGCACAGCGGGCCATGTTGATCACGGTAAGCCCTGCGGCTGATGCCGGAGGGGCCGAGAACAACGCTTGTTCATGTTTTGACTGGCGTCTGGGCTGACCGTCATAGTGAGGAGCAACGTCGTGGTATTACGATCAAACTGGGTTACGCTGATGCTATTGTTTTGAAATGCCCGTCGTGCCCGCCTCCTGACTGTTACTTTACTTTGGCTATGGCTGGGGGATGGAAATGCCCTAAATGTGGGAGCGATGCTGAGTTTGTAAGGAAGATTAGCTTTGTGGATTCGCCCGGTCATGAGCGGCTGATGGCGACGATGCTGTCGGGTGCGTCGCTGATGGATGGATGCGTCTTTGTTATTGCTGCTAATGAACCCTGTCCTCAGCCACAGACTCGGGAGCATTTTGCTGCTTTGGAAATCGTTGGCGTGAAGAACATTGTTATTGTTCAGAATAAAGTCGAACTTGTCTCTAGAGAGAAGGCGTTAGAAAATTTCAGGCAGATCAAAGAATTTATTAGAGGTAGTTTTGCTGAGGATGCTCCTATTATTCCTGTTTCAGCTGTTTTTGGCGCTAACTTGGATGTTTTGCTGCAGTTTATGGAGGAACGCATCCCTAACCCTGTCAGAGACCCAAGTAAGCCCATGAGGATGTATGTGGCAAGGTCATTTGACGTGAATAAGCCGGGGACTAGACCTGAGGATCTTGTTGGAGGCGTTATTGGAGGTACGATCGTTCAGGGTAGAGTTAAGGTTGGAGATGAGATTGAAATTCGACCAGGTGCCGCCGTCAAGGGTGGGTTTGAGCCTATTTATACTGATGTTGTAAGTTTGCATGCTGGTGATGTACCACTCAATGAAGCTTTGCCGGGTGGACTAATCGGTATTGGTACACTGCTGGATCCTTCTTTGACTAAAGCCGATGGTTTGATTGGAAATGTTGTGGGTGCTCCTGGAACACTTCCACCTGTGTGTAACGATTTGTGCATTGAACTTCACCTAATGGAGCGCGTCGTGGGAAGCGAGGAGCTCTCTAAGGTGGAAAAAGTGCGTGTTAATGAAACATTGATGCTGAATGTTGGGTCAGCAGTGACCGTTGGTACCGTTTCGTCGATTAAAAGCGACGAAGTCGAGGTAGTGTTGCGACGCCCCGTGTGTGCTGAGTGCGGTCAGAGAGTGGCTGTGAATCGAATGGTTTCAGGAAGGTGGAGACTTATTGGATGGGGAATCGTACGTTAAAGTTGTAGTTGACAGCAACTTTCTGATTGCTCCATTTCTGCTTGGAAAAGATATTTTTTCGGAGCTTAGTCAAGTTATCGATAGACGCTACGAAGTTGTAGTTTTGGATTGTGTGCTTGACGAGTTAAGGAGACTAGCTGAAAAAGGTGGAAGGAAGGGGAAGCTGGCCGAGGCGGCTTTAGCATTCGTTGAGAAAGGGAGATTTAGAGTTTGCCCGCCGGGGGTTGAAGGCGAAGGCGTGGATGACTTGATTCTTAAGTATGCCAGTAAGGAGCGTTGCATTGTAGCGACTAATGATGCTGTGCTTCGCAAGCGGCTCAGGCAGATTGGTGTGCCTGTAATTTATTTGAGACAGAAAAATCGTTTAATTCTTGATGGGGAAATTTTATAAAGGGATTAGTGTTAGTCGTGAGGCTGACTAGCCTGTTTTCTTGTATCTTGACGTTTGATTTGATGTTTGTTGGCGCTGGCTGGTGTTTGTAGTGGGGGTGGTGTTGCGTGTATAAACTTGTCACTCTTAAGGATGTGCTTAGAATTCCCCCCGACAGATTTGGGGAACCTGTTGAGAAAGTTGCTCTTGAAATGCTCAGGCAGGAATATGAGAAAGTTATGGATCCTGAGCTTGGAATCGTGCTTTGCGTCGTTGATGTGGAGGATGTCGGCGTTGGGCGTCTTATCCCGGGTGATGGAGGCGCCTTTTATGAGGCGACCTTTCGCGTCCTCACATTTAAGCCTGAGCAGAACGAAATTGTTGAAGGGGTTGTGACAGCGATCGTTGACTTCGGCTTATTCGTACGTCTGGGCCCCATTGAGGGACTTATACACATTTCTCAGCTTATGGATGACTTTATTGATTATGATAGCAAAGCCGGGATATTAACGGGAAAAGAGACGGGGAAGCGTCTAATGCAGAATGATATCGTGAGGGCAAGAGTTGTCTCTGTTTCTATGGTTGGAGGAGCTAGAGGAGGAAAGATAGGGTTAACTATGCGCCAGCCATTCTTAGGGAAGCTGGAGTGGATAAAGGAGGAAACGGAAAAGAAGAATGGTGAAAAGAAAGGATAACGTATATGGGGGTTAAAGGGACATGAGGGAGCGAGCCTGCCGCAACTGTAAACTTCTGGTTCGAGATCAAATGTGTCCTGAGTGTAAAACATCTTTCCTCTCGGATGATTATGGAGGGTTGCTGATCGTTTTTGACCCTGAAGGATCACAGATAGCTAGAAAGCTGGATATAAAAAAGAAAGGTAGGTACGCGTTGAAGGTTAGGTGAACCAAGTGACGGACTGCGATTTGGAGTTACCTTTAGAGTTGCGGGAGCGGCTTAAGGCGCCCATCGGAGTGCTGGTTGAAGGGCAACATCCTGAAAGTAGCATAAAGGTTAAGCGTATGCTTGAGGGGAAAGAGGGAAGCATGAAGGTGGTTGCGGTCGGTGATGTTGTAACGAAAACACTTCTAGAAGTTGGTGTTGAACCGGACATAGTTGTAGTTGATGGAAAGACTCTTAGAAATGTTAGACTCAAAATTAACTTAGACGGTTGGGATAAGCTCACTTTAAAAAATCCTCCGGGACTGATAAAGAAGGATGCTTGGAAAGTCTTCAGGGACGCATATTCGAAAGCTGGCAAAGTATGCGTTGAAGTTGAAGGGGAAGAAGATTTACTTACAATACCCGTTGTAATACTCGCCCCGGAGGGGACGATAATAATTTATGGTCAGCCTGGGCAAGGATTAGTTGTTCTAGAGGCTGATGAGGATACGAAAAGAATCGTTATGAACATTGTTAAAGAAATGCGGGAGGTATCATGTGATGGAAGTGGAAATCGTTTCCCGAAGTAAGAATCCTTTCTTTGACAGGGAAGAAGTAGTTTTCATAGTGAAGCATGAACGTGAAGGTACGCCAAGCAGAGTAGAGGTTCGGCGCAAGCTCGCTGCCTTGCTCAACGTCTCCCTAGACCAAGTATTCCTACGGAAGCTGGAGACGGAGTATGGTATTGGCTGGTCTAGAGGCGCGGCTCGAGTTTACAGCTCCAAAGACGCAGCGCTTCGGATAGAACCGAAACACATTATTAAGCGTAACCTTAGTGAAGAAAGCGAGAGTACAGCTTAGGAACTAAAGGAGGTATGTCGACAATGAGTGTTAGCAAATATTACAAGATCGTTGATGGTCGACTGGTTCGTACCAAAAGGTTCTGCCCTAGGTGTGGACCAGGCGTCTTTATGGCGGAGCACTGGCGCCGCTACACGTGCGGAAGGTGCGGATACACGGAGTATGTTAGGGAAGCTAAAGAAAAGAAAAAAGAGGATGAGGACAAGGAGAATGAGGAGAGCTGACAGCGCTACACTGAAATTCGTGAGAACGGCTTTATGCGGCCACCGCCTACTATGTATGGGTATCGAAGGAACCGCTCACACGTTGGGTGTAGGTGTGGTAAGTAGTGAAGGCGAGATCTTGGCGAACGTCAGAGATGAATATGTACCCGCTGAAGGCGGAATCCACCCTAGGGAAGCCGCACAGCACCACTCGAATGTAGTTAGGCAAGTGCTTATCTCTGCCATAAACGAGGCAGGCATTAAAATAAGTGAGATTAACTTAGTCGCATTCTCTCGAGGGCCGGGGTTAGGAAGCCCCTAAAGGCCCATGTTTGAGGACTGTGGCGACAGCTGCTAGAGCTCTCTCGCTGGCACTTAACGTTCCCTTAGTGGGTGTTAATCACTGTCTGGCCCACATTGAAATTGGCCGCCTTACAGAAAACGTTGAAGATCCCCTAACGTTGTACGTTTCAGGAGGAAACACTTTAGTTGCAGCGTACGAGAAAGGTAGGTATCGTATATTTGGGGAAACGCTTGATCTAGCCATTGGGAACATGTTAGATATGTTCGCTAGGGCGCTGGGCTTAAGGCATCCCGGTGGGCCTAAGATTGAAGAGTTGGCGTATAAAGGGAGTGTGTTTGTCTCGTTGCCATATGTTGTCAAGGGAATGGATCTTTCCTACTCAGGGGTTTACACTGCTGCAGTTGGCAAGATTGGCAGTTGCAAAGCTGAAGATTTATGTTACAGTGTTCAAGAAGTATGTTTTTCCATGTTAGCCGAGGTTACTGAAAGGGCTCTGGCGCATACGCGTAAGGACAGCGTTCTGCTAACAGGAGGCGTTGGCAGGAACAGAAGACTGCAAGAAATGATCAGGGTGGTAGCTGAAGAGCATGGTGCTTCTTTTCACGTGGTTCCTCCGCAGCTAGCAGGAGACAACGGAGCAATGATAGCTTGGGCGGGAATACTTGAGTATATCAGTGGAAGAACCTTAATGATGGAGGAAAGTTACGTGAAGCCAAAGTGGCGTCTTGATGAAGTTCAAGTTTCATGGGTCAAAGGTGAGACATCATGATTATTAAAAAAGGAGCTGAAGCTCATCTTTTCCTTGACTTCATCTCGGGGAAAAAAGTTATCGTTAAGGAGCGTAAACCCAAGTTATACAGAATTAAAGAACTCGATGACAACTTGAGAAAACAGAGGGTCGTTAGAGAGGCACGCTTGCTCCACAGCGCCAAAAAAGCTGGCGTTCCAACACCCACAGTTTACCTTATCAATTTGGAATCTACCTCCATAATTATGGATTATATCGATGGAAAAACTCTAAGCGACCTCATAAAGGAAAGAAAATTGTCACGTGAAGAACTAGTCGGATTGTTGCGTGAAGTAGGCAAGTTAATAGGACGGCTTCACAAGGAAGGCATAGTGCACGGAGATCTAACAACTTCAAACATGATCGTTAGTGGTGGGAAAATTTTTTTCATTGATTTTGGGCTTGGAGACTTTTCGAGGAACGTTGAAGATTTGGGGGTTGACCTTCACCTGATGAAGCGGGCAATGGAGAGCAGTCATTATGACGTCTTTGAAGAAGGGTTCAGCGCGGTTCTTCAAGGTTATAGGGAAACTTTCGAAGAAGCGAATGAAGTTATAGAGAAAATGTGGGAAATCGAAAGGAGGGGGCGCTACTGGGAAAGGTGAGACATGTTCTTTTTGCTACAGGGAACAGGCACAAGTTTCAAGAGGCTGAAATGGTTTTTTCAGAATATGGGTTAAGCGTTGAACGGTGGGATGTGAAACGTCTCGAGATACAGTCAGAAAGTCTAGAGGATATCGCTAGGATCAGTCTAGCTTGGCTGATGCGTGAGGCACATCCAGGATGTCCCTTCTTTGTTGAGGACGCTGGCCTTTTCATAGAGGCACTTAATGGTTTTCCTGGGCCTTATTCTTCTTATGTCTTTAGCAAAATAGGCAATAAAGGCGTGTTGAAACTTATGGACGGCGTTAAAGATAGGAAAGCCAAATTTGTTTCTGTTGTGGCGTTCACAAACGGAGAAAACGTAATAGTCTTTAAGGGTGAAGTTTCAGGCTTTATATCGTACAATGTTAGAGGGGAATATGGCTTCGGCTTTGACCCCATATTCATACCCGAGGATGGTGATGGTAGAAGTTTTGCAGAGCTTTCCGTCAATGAAAAGAACAAGTTATCACATAGAGCGAAAGCCATAAGAAAGCTCGCTGAATGGTTAACATCCTCGAAAATTATTTAAACATCGAGTTTCACCAACTCCTTAGCTTTTACCCAATGCTGAGAGAAGGGTTCCACTATGGCGAGAATGCATTCTAGGAAAAAGGGAAGATCCTCATCTAAGCGTCCTCCAGTAAAGAAACCGCCAGAATGGTTCGACAAAACTCCGGAATGGGTAGTCGATAAGGTTGTGGAGCTAGCTAGGAGCGGTTACCCCCCGTCTATGATCGGAATAATACTAAGAGACCAGTATGGCATTCCTCTTGTTAAACCGATAGTAGGCAAGAAAGTTACGCAGATAATGAAAGAACACGGGCTGACATCAACACTTCCAGAGGATCTTACAAACCTGATCCGGCGAGCCCTAAGGATCAGGAGGCACCTTGAAGAACATAGGAATGACTTACATTCGAGAAGAGGCCTTCAGCTTATAGAGTCAAAGATTAATAGATTAGTGAAGTACTATAAAGAGCGCCGTGTTTTGCCACCAGACTGGAAGTACGACCCGGAGAAAGCAGCCTTATTTGTAAGGCAATGAAAAAAGGTGATTTCAAGGCGTTGCCCCCCCATCAAATTATTAGTTATGCCCGGAGCATTGTTGATTTTATACTTGAAAAGGCAAATTCCCACATTTTTCATGTGGTTTCTCATCTAGATGCTGATGGGTTAGCGGCAGCTGGTGTAGTGTTGAAGACGCTTAGAAGACTTGGTGCTAGATTTCACGCTAGAATAGTCCACCAGCTTAGCGAGCGGGTTATAACGTCCCTTTCAAAAAGTGGGGTATTCATTTTCACAGATCTAGGTAGCGGCCAGCTGAGTCTCATAAACAAATTTTTCAATGAAAATGTGGTGATCATTGATCATCATCCTCCAGAGAGCGAGAATAAGGAAAACTTCTTACATTTTAATCCCCACTTCTTCGGTTTAGATGGAGGAACTGAAATTAGTAGTGCTGGAATGGCTTACTTGGTGTCTAGAGAGATCGACGACGCTAATCGAGATCTTGCAGCCCTAGCTGTTGTTGGCGGGCTCGGCGACCGTCAAGATAAGGGTGAAGGACGAAGGCTAACGGGCTTAAACGCCGAGATAGTAAGCGAAGCCACTGAGTCAGGTGTCATAGAAGAAGTCAAGGATCTGATATTTTTCGGGCGGGAGACGCGACCTATACCCGTCGCCCTTGAATACACGATGGATCCATTCATACCTGGGTTATCCGGTGATCATGCCGCCTGCGTAAAGTTCCTCGTGGAGAGAGTCAAGATTCCATTAAGATCCGGTGACCGATGGAGAACATTATCTGAGCTTTCGCAGGATGAAAAGTCAAGACTTGTATCGGAACTTGTCAAATACATGCTTGGACCAGGTGGAATGAGTGCTAGTGAGGCGCAAAGTATCATAGGAACAGTTTATGTTCTAACTAGGGAGCCGCTTGGAACGCCGATGAGGGACTCTAGAGAATTCGCTTTTCTTCTTAACGCTTGTGGACGAACAAGGAAAACGGGCTTGGGATTAGCTATATGTATGGGAGACCGAAGGATCTCTGGGGAAGCTATAAAGGTTGCTGGCGAGTACCGGGCGAAGCTAGCGGAGTACCTGAAATGGCTTGAAAAAGACAAAGTGAAGGTTAAAGGTGACATTTGCTGGTTCAATGGAGAACATTATATTGATGACAGGATGGTTGGAACAGTGACATCAATTCTTTCCTCATCAAGGCCCTATCAGGACAAAGTTATTGTTGGGTTTGCTTACTCGGAAGAGGAAGCAGCAGTTAAGGTATCCACCCGCTTAGGGGCAGAAGTTAAGAAAGAGGTAAACTTAGGCGAACTAATGCGGTATGTTATAAATAAGATGGGGTTAAGCTTTGTTGCGGGCGGGCATGACCTAGCTGCCGGGGCATACATCCCAGCTGGCAGAGAGGAAGAACTCATTGAACACTTAAGTGCAGAACTCGGTAGCAGGAAGAATTGAGAAGTGACCTATTATGATTGCTAAAGTAATTATTGAAGTAGATTTCTTGTCTCCCTCTGACGCCGCCATCACGTTGAGATCATTGTCTCCTGACAATGCTCCTCTACCTAGAGACATGAAGCTTGAAATGAAAGTAGACGAGAATACATTAACAATTTTTCTTGAATATAATGGCAACATTAACACTCTACTGTCGACGCTAGACGACATACTTGCAAGCATAAAAATTGTAGGGGGCATCACAACGCTAACCGGGAAAATCTAAAAACGTATAAGTATTTGTTCAAAATGCCTGAAGGGCTGGATTACCTTAGGCAACATCCGCATTCTTAACAAATCTCTTTCTGCGCCCATAGAAAGACCACTTCACCAGAAAAAATAGCTTCTTATTAAACTGCGGTTTGCGCCTCCGCTCGGGGCGCTCCCACCATTGCCCGTACTTTAATGGGCTTCGTTTTCCAAATCTCGCACTTCCTTAAGGGAACTATTTTCCTAGCTAAGTTGTATATCTCGGAAGCAATTTTTCCAAGCACAATTTCTTGAGCATAATCCCCGTAGTTTAACTGCTCCGCTTTCTTCTCCACGACCTCTTCCATCATCTTTCTGATAATCTTCTCCTGACTAGATTTAATCCTATTAATCGTGAAAACTACCGGATAAACGCGCAAAGCTCGTCCGTCCTTAGTTACAACGTCAAATATTCCATCAACTTTACTAGTACCCCTCCTTACAAGACTCCTCAAATAGTCTCTAGTGAATTCATGGCCGTAAAACTCCGTCTGAGCCAAGTCCCCTGAAATATCTATTATCCTAAAGTAAAGCTTAATATGGATAAAGGAGAAATCGCCAGTAATATCGTAAAGAGTGGTCTCCATTACTCTGCCTATCGCTTTCTCCGGGCTGTCAGCAGGCGTCAAACCTATCTCAACATTTCCAAAGTATGTTGGCGCAAGAACCGTAAACCACTTCTTAGCGATCCAAGTATCCTTCACACGCTCCTTACTCATCTAATATCCCCTTTAGCCTCTCAGTTCAAGTCATGATAAGGGGACTACACCCAATTCTTTTATAAACCTTATCATCTTCTAAAAACTGCAAACATAATGAGCTGACAACGCTCAATCCATTATTAGATGCCCCCAAGATTATGGTGTGGAGAGATAATTTTTAAAGGAGAAGTGTAATAAAGGATTGTAAAAAATAAGGGGAGGCGGCTTAGCTGGCGGGAAAACGGTTATCGTATCTCTTTAGCACATCTCTATACTTGATTAAAGTTAAAATAGATAGACGCGTCCTTTTTCTTGCCTTAAGCGTTTCACTAATTACGCTCCTAGCCTTTCTGCTAAGGCTCTACCCCTTTTTCATTTACCCTCCATACATCTCCGATTACGATTCAACTATACAGTTCTACAACGCCGCCTTCATAACTATTTATGGCTACTCCGCATGGTTCGGATGGTACAACCCGATGATGTGGTATCCCTACGGCTTAGATATGTCCAAAAATTTCCTTCCCGGCGTACCATTCACGGCTGCTGCTCTCTTCTTCCTGCTGAGAACTATTGGGTTTGACGTCAACATTCACATGGTATGCTACTTTCTTCCCGCCGTAATGGGGGCAGCATCATGCATCATCGTCTTCTTCCTTGGACGCGAAGTGTTAGACAATAAAGCTGGGCTAATTGCTTCTTTCCTGTTCTCCTTCCTGCCGGGAGCCATAGAACGGATGATCGCAGGTTTAGTCGACAACGAATGCGTTGGCTTATTTTTCTTTGTGCTTTCCCTCCTTTTCTTTATAAGATCTATGAAGAAAGGATCCATTCCCTCAGCCTTTATTGCTGGCTTAGCCCTCGGTGGTTTTATAGCAAGCTGGGGTGCCTCCATTTATTTGCTATACGTTTACCCACTTACTGTCATACTCTTGATTTTAATGAAAAGATATTCAACAAACTTATTGATGACTTACAGCATTACGATTTTAATTGGAGTTTTCATAGGAACAAGGGTTCCATTCCACGGTAGTAATTACTTGGTTTCAAGCAATAGTATGCTTGCAATGCTTGTCTTAGTTGCCCTGATAGTGTGGGAAGCATATCCCCGCATTAAACCTACTTTAGTCTCCTTTTACGAAACAATTGCTGTCAAGGCACCTAAACTTCACGCTCTAATTAAGAACAGGCGCAACACTGCTGTGGCCATCTCTATCCTAACAATCGTGATCCTAGCAGTAGTGACAGTTGCATCCTATACGAACCCGTTCTTCTTGTTAGCTTTATCGCACAGCATCAATTCAATCACTCAAATTAGTGGACGGTACTTCTCGGTTATTAACCCGTTCTATAGGAAAGAAGAGGTTATAGTGTCTAGTGTCGCTGAGCATGCTACAACATCATGGAGCATGTTCTTCTATGACTTGCACATAGCACTCGTGCTGTTCCCCGCAGGAATGTATTTTGCCTTCCAGAGAAGGCGAGATGAAGATCTTCTTCTCATAATTCTAGGCGCAACTACTGTTTATATGGCTGCATCCATGGTTCGTCTTATAGCCATGTTTACTCCCGTAGCATGTTTACTCTCTGGATTTGCTCTTTCCTCAATATATGATCCGCTTTCAAAACTAGTGTTGGGAGAAAGAAGGATAACTGTTAAGAGAAGACGAGTCATTGTAAAGCGTATCTTGGGAAGAGAATCCGCCGTTGCAGTCCTAGTCATAACAGGACTCATGTTATTTTTTTCGTTCTCTCATGGCATGACTGTAGCTGTTTACTCTGGTACTCCACAATTTGTCCCTAGGGATCGATACGGAAACTTCTACTTTGACTGGGAAGAAGCGTTTATTTTCATGCAGAACAAATTACCTGCCGACGCTATAGTGGTTTCTTGGTGGGATTACGGGTATTGGATCATGGTTAGAGGAAACAAAACAACCATAGTCGACAATGCTACACTTAACACCACGCAGATAGCCCTTGTCGGCCAAGCACTAACCGCCACGAATGAGACAGAAAGCTTAAAGATACTCCGCAGCTTTAACGCTACGCATGTCCTAGTATACTTCGGACATAATGATGCTAACCTTCACGGGGACGAAGGAAAATGGATATGGATGGCTAGGATATCCTTTGACGTCTTCCACACGCCTTGGGAATACGAGTACTACATTCCAACACTGACAGGTACTATTTACACGCCTAAATTCTTCAATATGACTCTCTACAAACTTCTCTACTACCATGACCCATCGCCGGACGTATACCCCTACTATACTAAAAAAATATTAGACTATGCTCTCCATACTTATATGGATCAAAATAAATGCCCACTTGTGGTCTCTTATGATGAGGTGGAAAACCCACCCGGATGGTACCCGGGGTGGAAGTACGGTTTTAGTGTCCTGAAGCACTTTAAACCAGTATTCATATCCAGCAACCACTTGGTAAAGATCTATGAGATTGATTACTCGATACTAAATGCAACTATGGAAATTACAAATGCAAGCGTTTATACCAATGGAAGCGGAACCGTGGAAATTCGTAATACTGGATTAACTTCCTTCAACGTAACAGCCATCTACGTTAACGGCACATTATGCAATATTTCTACTATCTCCGTTAGGCCCGGAGAGACTGCTAGCATTTTCTTCACCAGCGGTCAGAGCTTCAAAAGTGGAGAAATCGTCCCTCTAAAAATAGTGACATCTATACCTGATTTCACAAGGGAAATCAATATTGAAGTGAGTGCATCTCCATAAAAGGAAGTATCTTTAAAAAGGGGATGTTAAAATGGGTTTCTTGCTTAGAAAATGTGTTTCTTGTGGAAGCTACACGTTAAAACAGGATTCATGTCCTTATTGTGGAGGCGAGATAAAAGTTCCGCATCCTCCAAAGTTTTCAATAGAAGATCGTTTTGGAGATTTAAGACGGAGGTTAAAGAGAGAGCTTGCGCAGAAAGAGTAACACTATTTTTCACGTGTGAATGTTCCGCTCCCTCCCTCCTCCTTGATTACAGTTAGCGCCGTGTTAACTGCTTCTTTCATTACGTTTTCAGCTTGCTTATATTCCTTCGCCATTACTTCTATTTTGTAGCGTGGCGCTCCCATAGTATATATCTCAATATTTACATCTCCGTTTTTCGCAGCGTTTCTTGTAGCTATCAGCGCCTTCTTGATGACTTCCACCCCGTTGCGCTTTAGACAAGTCAACTCAAGGACACCTTTTATTCTGACCTTTGGTATTTCAACATACAATTTAGCAAGCTCTGCCACCACTTTACTCCATTCCTCACTGATGCCGGCTTCAAGGAGTGGTTTTTCACCTTTTTCAGCGGCTTCCTCAAGCCCTGCATATATCTCTCCATATTTGTCTTCTAGGGGCCATCCTACTTTTTCGTAAGCTTCGTCAAGATTTTTGTCTAGCTTTTTAGCAGCAAGCTCAAGTAAGTTTTCTGCTTTCTGCGCCCGCTTCCACTCCTGTATTTTCTCCTTCTTTTGTTGCTCAGTTACCCTTCGGATGGAAAGATCTATGAACCCTTTACGTGGATCCGTTCTCAAAACTTTCGCCACGATTTTTTGACCTTCTTTAAGAAAGTTTCTTATGTTTCTAACCCAGCTTTGGGAAACCTCGGAAATATGAACTAATCCCTCTTTTCCTTTATATTCATCTAGTGTAACGTAAGCTCCATGGTTTGCTATCTTTGTTACGGTAGCTATCACGAGGTCTCCCTCAGCTGGGAACTCTTTTCCTCTTTTAACCAAATTACAGCCTCTCCTTTTTTTAACTTAAAACTTGAATGCTCTCCTTTTTTACTTGGAGGGTAGATTTTCCTCCTCTTGGCTCAGCTAACACTGTTCCGCAAAGGTAGCATTTAACGACAGTGCTTGCCTTATCGAAAACTATGTTTTCCGCACCGCAATCGGGACACTGAACCTTTAAAAAGCGGCTTCTTGGCTGAGGAATAATCTCGCGCTCTTTCCGCAAATTAAATCCCTCCATCTAAACTGCTTCAGCTTTTTTGAGGCGGATACCCCTAGTGTGAATTATGTGGCCGCACTCCTTACACTTAAGCTTAAAGCTAACTTTCTTGGTGGTCTTCGCAATTTCTCTCTGAACGGGCTTGCCCCTCCTCTACAAAATGTAGAGGAGCTTAGGTTGACTTCCATAACCCCGCTTTTTCCTCGCATAACGCCTAGCCCCTGCAGCCAGCGTCCTATCTTTACCTTTTTTATAGACACTAACCGTGTGCTCCGTGTGTGCTTTACATCGTGGGCAGTAGGTTCGCCTAACTTTAGGATACTTCAACCTCTGTTAACCCTCCTGCCACTTTTAGGAATGAGAAAGCTCAGTAGTATTTTATATTTTTCGGGCATTTACGATACTCATTGCTCGATTGAATAGTTGCTCTTCTTGCTTTTCCAGAGTTTTGGGTATGTCCCCTTGTCCATTATTACCCTTGCTGTTTTAACAGCTATTCCACGCTTTTCTTTTATGACTTCCTCCGCGGTCATCATGGCAACACCAAGAGCCACAAGTTCCCCCTTTAGAGTCAAAATTGCAACCATGTCGCCTTTCTCCACTCCATCTTCAAACTTGACAATTCCGGGAATCGCCAGGTCCGCTCCATGACATATAGCGTCGACAGCCGAGTCTCTCACGAAAAACTTGGGCAAGTGACGGACTCCTTCTTCTGCTGGTAATAATACTTTTTTAAGGTACTTCTCATCACTTTCTTCTTTCCAAAAAACATATGCGTCTTTTAAATCATGCAATGTTACCATGTTCTCCTCGGTGAAGGGTCCACTTCGAGTCCTCCTAAGCTCGCGCATATGAGCTCCGCAGCCTAACACTTCCCCTATATCGTGGCAGATCTTCCTTATGTAAGTTCCAGACTCGCATCCTACTTTTAGCAAGACATTTCTCCCTTCCACTTCGAGCACGTCAAGGTAATATATTCGTCTTATTCTAAGTCTGCGTTTCACCGAAGAGCGTATTGGTGGTCTCTGATAAATCAGCCCAGTAAATTCCTTACAAACCCTTTGAATTCTTTCAGCTTCGACGTCCCCATGCATCCTCATAACGCAAACATATTCTTTTCCTATAAGATGGAGGGCCTGTATGATCTTTGTGGCAGAACCTATCGCCACCGGCAGGACTCCAGTAACCTTAGGGTTTCACCACCCCTCCAAGGGACTGAAGGGGTTCTAGTGTCCCGGCATGTCCTGTCTTCGAGCAGCCCAAAATCCTCCTTACCCAAGATGAGACCTCATGGCTAGTTGGGCCTGCTGGCTTATCTATGTTCACGAAGCATCCCTCTAAAAGTTCTTTTACGCTCCTCTCGCTAGGGTGTTTACCGTACTCTTCACTAGTTTCATCCTCACTTTTAATGATCACCTTTCTTTTCATGCCTTCCGGCGGAATACTTTTAGGCACATAAATCACCATTTATAATTTTGACATCAAAAATGTAAAAAATAAAGTTTAAAAGAGGAAGACTAAATTCTAACCTTCTCCCTCAGTTTTTCGGCTAATCCCGCCTCTTCCAGCTTCTTTAAGACAAGTTCGTCATCTGCTCCCCTCGGAATATCGATGTATTCTCCCGTTGCTTCCAAGTGTTTAACGTTCGCCTTTCTTCTCTTAACACCGCTCAAGCTGGGCGGACCAGTTATTAAGACGAAGTTTTTGTCCAGCACATCAACTACAACACACTTTTTTCCTGCTTCTCTTCCAGCTGTTTTAACGCATATGCTCCCAGGCTTTAACGCCACTCACTTCACCTCCATCTCTCTTCGATCCATCATCCGAGTTACCTCGGAAGCTTCATTTCTCTTCAGAGGACGAGGCTAAATATGCTTCAACTAGAAGTTCAAGTACTTTTCCCACGGTTTTCTCGTCCCACAAACTAGTGTTTACTACAACGTCGAACATACTGCAGTCGTCTACGTCTATACCATAGATATCCATGAACCTCTTCTTCTCACTTTCTTCTCTTGTCACCGTATCTTTTAAAGCTTCTTCAATACTCTTGCTCTCTCTTTCAGCTATCCTTTTAACTCTAATGTTTAGTGGCGCCGTCAATAGAATCCTAATATCCGCTCTTTCCCCCGCCATCCAAGCAGTCAATCGTCCATCCAAAACCACGTTTCCCTTCTCAGCCTCTGAAATCATCCTCTCATCAATCTGTTTATCGATCGCAGAGTCTCCTTCAGCCATCCTTGAAAACTCCTCGAGGCTTACTCCTCTTTCTTCGGCCATTTTTCTCATTATCTCTCCCGCTGAAACATATCTCAGCCCGAAACGCTTGGCTAGAAACTTGGCTTGTGTGGTTTTCCCCGTTCCATGAAGACCACTAATTGTAATTACTACCAAAGCCTCTAGACAGCCTCCTGCATTATTTTATTCTTCAGAGCCTTTCTGAAGCAACGATGACATAGGTAGCCTCCATAGGGCCTTTCAGGCCTCTTCTTAGTTTTCGCCTCTTTTTCTTCATACTTATCCGTGGGGCATCCGTGAAGCACACTACCACACAATGCACACTTATACTTTCTTGAGGTGCTTCTCAAGTAATGAGTTACTGTTCGTCCTCCGGGAGTTCTAACTTTTTTTCTTTTAAAACTCCTAGACCTTAACTTTGGTTCAGGCATGTTCTCACCTCACATTTGCTGAAATATATACCCCAAAGAGGCGCTGGAAAAGACCTCCAAAAGCGATGCTTGACATGAAATACCACCAGATAAACCATAAACCAAATCCTGGTATTGGTGCCCAGCCATCGATGACGGGGGTGATCGGCAACATCAAGCTTAAACCCGACGCCAAATTAATAATGTTCAGAAACACTTGGAGCTCTGAAAGTCCTGGAATCACTTGCATGAGATATATCCTAGGCCATAAGGCGGATAATACTGGATAGGTCATTGCAACGTCGGTGAGCAAGGGGCTGACGTACCCTCCAAATGTCCCTGAAGGAAAGCCTGGGATATCCGTAGTTGAGATAGGTAGTATGGCTACGATAGTTGGTGAGACTACTGGGCCAAACGGGAAACCGTAAAAGCTGTTCAGATAATAGAATAAGACTAAAAACGGTATAAGGTAGACGAGCATAGGTCTGAACTGAAGGCTTGCTTGTTCTCTCTGCATCCTCTCAATGAGCCTTTGCCTCCTTTTAACCTTCAACATGAGCTTTTCATCTCCTGTTTCACGAGCCCTCTGCATTGCCTCTCTCCATTTCCTTATTTCCTGAGAATATCGTCTTATTTTAGCTACAGGTAAAAGCAAACGGTTGACTATGCTCGAAGTTAGCGTGACTAAAATCGCCACTCCAAGCACTATTATTGTTGAACCTGGCGGAAAAGCGGGATTCCACAACTAGGACACCTCTCCAAACTTTGCCGCTATCGCTCTAAATAGCTTAAAGACCGTTTCGGCTGCTTCATGCGCTTTTCCGTCATGGTTGGGTATCACCGCTATAGTGGCGCCCGTAAGGATTGCACAAGAAGCAGCCGCCGCCCTGCACATTTCTTGATGTAAACGAATTTCCTCCACAAGCTGCTCGTCTCTCTCCCTTGTTTCGTCCCTTCTCCTCCGGTTTCTTATCTCTTCTGGGTCTGCTTCAACCAGCACAAATACATTTGGTCTGAGGTTTTCTGCGACCCAGACTGGTATGCCTGGAAGTAATCCTTCAGGTGTATTGATTAGCATGTGCGTATCGACGAGAACTATCCCCTCCCTTGCTGCCTCCGCAATTTTTTCCGCTGCAAGCCTCTGAACCTCTCTCTGAACATTTGAAGGTAGCTTCCTCATTTGATCTCTGTTCTCAACGAGCCCCTTTGCTTTCGCTATTTCAAACATCACTGTCCCATAATTCATCAAAATGACGTTTATTCCTTCATTTTTTGCCGCTTTAACAGCAGCGTCAATCACTGTGGTCTTACCCACCCCGGGAACTCCGGTAACCACCACAACGACCCCATTTTCCGCCAATTAAAACTCCTCCTTTTCACTCTAATCCCAGCAATCCCCTTAATGCGGGACTGATTGATGCCAACTGCTCCTTTGCAATTAACTCGTAGTAATTATAAAGTATTCCTACAGTCAGCAAAACTCCTGTACCAGTTCCCAGAGCTCCAAGAAAATCCGCGAACGCAGCTAGTAGCCCCACCGCAAATCCGCCAAGCACCGTAACGGGTGGAATGTATCTTTCAAGGATTTTTTCCACTATTTTGGGCGACCTCCTAAACCCCGGAACCTGCATTCCCGCCATTATCAGCTGATTGGCTACATCCCTTGCGCTCATTCCGGATACATCTATCCATATGTATGAAAGCGCGGCGCAAAGCGAAGAGAAAATGAGAAGGTAAATTAATGCCCGCCCCGGATCCCTGAAGACATTCTCTAACCCATAGGGCGTTGAGAAATAGTACGCTATTCCTCCAGCTGGAGTTAACTGATTTAGATTTGTTGTGGAAGGAATAAATTGTCCTATAATATTAACAAGCGGGTTGAAGTTCCATCCAATACTGGAAAATTGCATTAACAAGTTTAAATCGATATTTGGCCAAGCTTCTTTCAAGAATGGTATAAGTTGCGCTAGCGAAACGAACCCTACATTGGACCATAAGACTTGCGAAACCAGCAGTAGGTTTGCAATTATAGCTTGAACTAAAATGACTGGTATGACTGACACGTAAAGAAACTTTATCGGATACCTCCCTCTAAAACCTCTGAAGCGCGCATACTGGAGAGGTATCTCAACCCTCACGCTTTGAATAAGTATCACTATCAAGAAAATAATCAGTGTGCCTAGAAGTCCAATAATGTTTGGCTGACCATGGGATCTAAAAAAAACATAGTATAAGGCGGTATTAGGATTAAATGCCATATAGTAGAACATGTAAGTTGCTGCTTGTGTGGCGGCTGAAATTGCCTCTTCACTAAACCGCTGAGTCGAAGGATAAGACCCTAAAACTTGTAGAAACATTGATGCCATAGGCCAATAGGGAAACGTTATCACCTGAACTAATGCCACCAACACGCCTACTCCGAGATAGTCGTATGGGCTTGGATTGGGGTTTAGAGTGAGCCAGATGATCTGCCCAGCTACGTTAGCTGCTATGAACAGGCTTATCCCGCTTCCAAGCCCCCAGCCTTTCTGGAGCGTCTCATCCATTAATATGAGGGCTATTCCTGCAGCAGTTAACTGAAGGAAAACCAACGCAGCTTGGTAAGTTGATAAATCGCCATATGCTCTAGCAGCAATAAACACTCCTGCCTCCATCATCGTCATCAGAACCGCGAGTGCTTTTTGTGCTCCGGTAAAGAGCGCCCTGTCCTCCGGGTTTGAGAAGTCAACATCGATCAGTTTTGAGCCTGCGAGCAGTTGCATAACAAGGCCTGCAGTAACTATGGGCCCTATACCCAGCTCCATTAGCGTCCCTCTAGATGAAGCAAGGATAACTCTGAGAAAATACAAGTAATCGTATCCCTGCCCTTGTGGGACACCATAAAGTGGAAGGTTCGCCATTATTATATAAAGAACTAGAATGACGCCAGTCCATATTAACTTCTCTCTGAAGCTAACTCTCCTCTCAGGAGGCTTAACCTCCGGCATAAAACGAATCAATGGTTTGAAGAGCTTCAAGAAAGTGCCAGCCATAAAGTTCACCAGTCTTATGTAATAGTTTTTAATGTCTTACCGCTTACCTCTCCTAAATGCTCTTAGGCCTTTATTATTTTTCCTCCTGCTTCCTCAATTTTTTGGGTTGCCATCTCACTGAAAGCATGCGCCTTCACTATTACCGGCTTAGTTAATTTACCGGAGCCGAGAACTTTCACGTACCCCATCCTAGTTAAGTCAACCAGCGGGAGGCCATCTTCCTCTCCTGACTTAAAGTCCTCTAGGCTCTCCTCAATATCGCTTAAGTTCAAAGTAATCCACTCCCTAAATACTCCATGTCTCTTAAAGCCATGCTTTCCGAAGTAATCTCGTGCATACTTCAAAACCCATATCCAGAAATGCTTATGCCCGCCTGCCTTCCCTTTGCCGCCACGCTGCCCACTTCCTCGGTGCTGCCCTACTCTGCCATACCCATGAGTTCTGCTTCCCCTCATTTCCCGTGACCGCTTTTTTCTCCTAATCATGACTATGGCACCTCGAGGCTTAAGCCATTCTCTTTATTAGCTTATTTATATCCGTCCCCCTATAGCCCAGTTCTCCTCCATCTCTATAAGGTCTCCTTTTTTTCCTTGCAAATCCTCCTCTGGGGGGATGTAATCTAAAAACGGGCTTAAGTTTTGGCACCTCACTCAACTTTATTTTTCCGTTATATATTTTCTCAGCCAATTCTTCTATAGATTTTATTTTCAGGTTTTCTAAGAGAAAATCATTTGTTAGGCGTTTATTTCCCTCAAGAAGTCCTCTTTTTTCGAGAAGAAGAGCTAATGTTTCTTTGCTTATTTCCCCCCAAGTCACATAATCCTTAACTTTTTGAAGCATACCTTGATAGCTCGGCGTGTTTGGCACTACTACCGCGTGATTAACCCTATTTAGTCTTAGCATTTTCAATGTTTCACGTATCTCTTTTCTAACTCCTACGTTTCCTCTTATTCTTATTATAACAAGTAAATTATTGTTGCTCAACTTAACGCCTCCAGTCGTTTGGAGCAAGCATCTTAGTAGTCTGCTTAAGTGCATTGAAGGTAGCATACGCTAGGTTTAACGTGTTTCTAGTGTGCCCCCTAGCGAATGACCATGCGTCCTTTACGCCCGCCAGTCTTAAAACTATTTTTGCAACGTCGGCCGTCACTAGCCCAAGACCGCGCGGGGCGGGTATCAGCGTCACTTCAACGCTCCCCGATTTTCCATATACCTTGAACGGAAGAGTGTGAGGGACACCACAACTACACTCCCAGCTTCCGCAGGCCAGCCTTATAGGGGTCATTGACATTCTAGCGTTTATTACGGCTTTCCTTATTGCTGGCCCTATTTCCGTAGCCTTAGCGGTTCCCAATCCGACGTAACCTCTTTTGTTTCCTACAGCCACTAATGCCTTAAACCTCGTTCTTTCCCCTGCATCCGTTTGCTTCTGAACAATGCTTACCTCTACTACTTCATCTTCTAGGTCTGGTAAAAGTAAATCAACGATTTGTGGTTCCTTTATTTTCAATCCTTGCGCGAAAATTTCCTCTATGCTTGTAATACGCCCCTCTTTAACGAGCCTTCCCAGCTCGGTTCTAGGCTTCCATGTCTCTAGTTCATGTTCATCTGACTCCAAAGTCTAACCTCCAAACTCCTTAAGTATTATCTCTCTAACCTTGTTAAAATGCTTAGGTAATTCTTCTGGTCGAACCCCTCGCTTAATTTGAGCTGAAAAACGTTTAGCGTAAAGCTCTGGATTCTCCTCTAAAAGACGCTTCGCATATTCTGCTATATGTTCCCCCCTTATCCTCTCCTCACTTGGGAAAACGTCCTCCCCGTGAGGGATCTCCATTCCGCCATCCAGTGCCCCTTTAAGGGCCGCGAAAACTCGGCTTCCTTTAACTGGAGGGTGTAAGCCAATGTCAAGTATAGCGCGTTCAAATCCAGTTTTCTTGGCCTTTAAAGCAAGCAGAAAACCTGTAAGGTAAGCTGTAGGTATATTCCCACAGTGCCCCTTCCAACCATACTTTTTAATTAATTCTCTTGAATGAGCTGAGACTAAAGTCCTATCTCCGCCAAACTTTGAATCTATTAGTTGTACCGAAAAGTTATTGAGACTTCCATGAACCACAAGCCTCATCATGCCAGAAACAACTAACTTCATTCTGCGCCTGTAATTTGTTCTGCTTTCACGTCGCCTTCTGAACGCTAATCTATATCGTGCCCCTCTTGCCATAAGAATCATTCCTCGCCCTTACTTTCTCGTTAACCTTTTCTCCCTTATGTAGTTCTTTAGGTATGCGACACTTTCAAATGCGCCGCCTTTAGCCATTCTGTAAAGCTTTCTATAAATGTTCTGTGTTATTATGCGTCTCGCCCTTAAATGTTTAAGAAATGTTCTTATTGCTCTAATTCTCGTCATCCATTTCTCTTTATTAGGCATGCGCGCAGTAGCTTTTCCCCTTCTACTTCCTGGACCCCTACGTCGCCCTTTTTTCTTTTTCTCGCATAGCTTTCTCGCCCTCGCTCTGCTAACTCCCACTTTGGGGCTAGCTTTTATTGCCCCCTGCTTTATCAGGCTACGCACATCTTCACGTGTAACTGCCGCCGAAATCTCTTCCAGCCTCTCTGGGTCAAACCAAACTCTGTTCACACCGACATCGAGTATCTCGGCGGCAAGCCTTCTCTGAACCGACAAGTTCATTTCTTCTCCTCCTTACTGGCTTCTTTAGCTTTCTTAACCCACTCCTCAAGCTTGCTTAAAGGTATCCCTGTTATCTCGGAAAGCTCTCCAAGATCTTCTTCCTCAGCAAGAGCCGTAAGTGTGAGTACGCCGACCTCCTCTAACTTCTTGGCGCTCTCCTCATCAATCCATTCAACCTCTGAAAGACGCGCTCCCTCCTCTAGTTCGGCCTTCTCGACATCTGCAACTTCCACGGCTTCCTCTACAAGCTCCTCCTCAACTTCTTCTTTAGTTATCCTAGGATTAATAATCCAAAAACCCTTCTCTTCAGCTTTCTCCATTATCTTAAATGCTTTCTTATCCCCTACATTGCCTGCAATCCTTATGGCATGAACCTCGGGATCCAAGCTTTCTAAGTCTTCAGCCCTCCAAACAATAACCTCTTTAAATCCTGAAGGATGAAGGTATCTGACCTTTCTAGGCGCTCGATAACCTACATTAGGCGCCTTGGGCCATCCTTTTTTCTTCTCTCTCATCTTGTTATCTATTCCTCTTGGCCTTCTCCAGTTTGGTTTTACCCTGGCATACCTCCAGCTCTCACATCTAACAAAGTCTGGCTTTTGTGCCTTCAACCTCTTTCTAAGCACTAAGAGCCTCTTCTCCGTCAAGATCTTTCCCACCAATAAGGATTCATAGATCAGCGGCAACCACTTACTTTAGAAACATTGTCAAACATAGTGTTTCGGCATTTACCAACAAACCGTTAAAATTTAAACTTTTCTTTCCCGCTTCACATCCTAATTCCATCTTCCGCTCTCTCCAACAATAAATAGCGGGATGTTTTATTCCACAAAGAAATAAAGAAAAGTATTTTTGGCTGGATGAACAAATATTTTCATCTGAAGCCATGTTGGGTCAATGTTGAGCTTAAAGGATTATGTTGGTTGGAGGGTGCCTTCTTGGAGGCAGGTAAGGATAAGTTTGTTGAAAAACTTTTAGAGGAAATTTCTGCCGTTAAAGTTGTTCTCGATGATTTTTCAAAGGCTGTCTTTGGAGTTTTTGGCGAAATTAGGGCATCAATAAGCGAGCTCCGAAACGTGTTAAATGAAGTGCGTCAAGCAACTACTGGCTTGACTGTCTCATTAACGAAAATGGATGAAATACTAAATAGCGTGAGGCGTGTTGAGGGACTTCTTGCGGGCAAATCTAAAGAAACAATAGCAACCGTTGAAGGAGTATCCCCCGTTCAACCTCAACATCTTATCGAGGGGACGATAGCCGTTAGAAGTTTTGGTGTGCGTGTCTCTCCCGCGTTTTCACAGGTAGTTGAGGCGCTTGAAAGAAGCCGGCCAGCCGAAGATATAGCCCGAGCACTAGAAGAGGCCAGAGACCAGTTACAATCGAGAGTTCATGGCCCGATATTTTATGAGATTTCACAGCTAATTAAGCAGTTAAGGGCAAGTGGAACGGCAAAGCTAGACATCAAAACAGCCGAGGAGATAATGGGTAAGCTTGAAGAGTGGAGTGAACGTATTAAAAGGTGAATGGACAGCCTTTTTCCAAGGAAAGTTTGCGAAATAGATTTAAGCCTCTCCTTTTTTCTTCCCCATTGACTCATCTTTCAGGGGAAGATGCAGATGGTTAAATCGGTTTGTACAACATTGGAAATCGAGATACCAAATAATGTAGAAATAAGCATCGATGGGATGAAAGTAAGTGTCAGCGGCCCCCTCGGCAAACTGGAAAAAGACTTCTCTCATGCCAGAGGCATAACAATAAGAAAAGAAGACAGAAAAATCGTTTTGGAATCTTATTATGCTAAGAAAAAACAACTAGCTGTCCTAGGAAGTGTGAGAAGTCACATTAAAAATATGATTATAGGGGTCACTCAGAGCTACAAATACGTGATGAAAATTGTATACGCGCACTTCCCCATCAGTGTAAAGTTCATACCGGAAACGAGAGAAGTGCTCATAGAAAACTTCCTAGGCGAGAAGAGTCCTAGAAAAACATGGGTCCTTCCCGGAGTTAACGTTAAAATTGAAAAGGACGATATAATCCTGACAGGTATCGATGTTGAGGCTGTGGGGCAAAGCGCCGCCAACATACGACAAGCAACAAAGATTAAGGGGAAAGATCCGAGAGTTTTCCAAGATGGTATATATGTTTACCGCAAATACGCCGGAGAAAAACTTTTATGGAAAATATTGTAACACTGTTTTTCATTTGTTTTGTTAAAAACCCAAACAAATGAAGAGTGTCTAATAAACGTAGGCTAAAAGTCGTCCACCAATTTTTCTTTCTTTTGCCTCATAATGTGACATTACACCTTGAGAAGTCGTTAGGATCAGTATTCCTATTCCTTGGCCGGGAAGATATTTTTTCTCTGTTTCATCGATATCTTTAAATTTTACTGGGAACCTTGGCTTGATAACGTTGCAATTATTTATCCTACCTAGAAGTTGCACTCTGAACTTTCCCGCTCTTCCGTCATCTATGTGTTCAAACTCTCCTATATACCCGTATTTTTGCATAACGTGTAAGACGTTGCCGACTAGTTTAGATGCTATTTTGATTATAACATCTTTTTTGCCAACCTTCTCAGAGTTCATTATGTTTGATAATGCGTCTGCCAGAGGATCCAGTAGCATATGCCCCGCCTCCTTAATACTTTTTAATTATACTTTTTAAAGCCCATTCTTTCAGCTTTTTCTCTAAAACATCTACGGCAGATCATTAATCCGTAGCGTCTTATTAGCCCTCTATGCGTCCCACAGTTACGGCACACGCGGCTTCCCTTACCGAACTTCTTAGACATACAATCCCCTCTCCTTAATTCTTTCACCATATTTTCTTTCTTTCACCAAACGTTACGTTAAACTTCTTTTTCAGTATCAACATCGCTTCTTCCTTGGTGACTCTTTGCTTTCTTGGAATTTTCGATTTTCTCCTCCTTCTCCTACTAACACGGTATCCTGGTCTTTCAAAAGAAATACATACATCCATGCCGAAGACGCCAAGTTCAGGGTCATACTTGGTTCCCGGTATATCTATATGTTCACGTATGCCAAATGACAAGTTACCGTGATTGTCAAACGAGTCGGGATTTATCGTTCTTTCCACAGCATCTAACGCTTTTTCTAGGAATCTCATTGCTGCTTCTCCTCTAAGTGTTACTTTGCATCCTATAGGTTCATTTCTCCGGATCCCGAAATCTCTTATCGTTTTCTTTGCTCTGCACTCGACAGGCTTCTGACCAGATATTGACTCTAAAACTTTCATGGCTTTTACAAGTTTTTCACCACTGGAACCAACACCTATGTTTACCACAACCTTTGCTATGAACGGCCTATACATTGGATTCTTCCACTTTTCCTCTATACTTTTTTCGTCTATGTCTATCACCTGCTCCACTCTAAGTCCCTCCGCTCTCAGGAAGTTTTATTAAAGATCGCCCTATACCTATGGGAAACACGTAGTCCAGTATCGTTTCAATCAAATTATCATCTTTCCGGATTATCGCAGTGCTTGTCCTGCGTCCAAGTCGTCTTCTTATCTCTAAGATTTCACCCTGCTCCCCCCTCATCTTTCCGCTACTAATTAGAGAGTATGCTCCCTCTCTGAATGGAACATGGTCGACTATTTCTTGATTTTCCAGTAATATCTTCACGGTGTCCCGCGTCTTGTAAGGATATAACTCGTAAGGGGAAAGTTTGGGGTTATCCACTCGAAGTAATATATTTCTGCCGTCGTGAAGCGCCAGTTGAATGTTTCCTCCTTTGACCGTCATGATGTTTCTTATTTGGCAGAGCTTAAATTCTGTTTCACTTCCGTCTATTGGAAGTAACGTGAACCCTTTTTTTGAAGGAAGAACTCTGAAAGACATGTTTACTAATGGAATCTCCACAACATCCATCAATCCGATAGGAAACTTGTAGTCCTTCCTCGCTACTCCATCCACCTTAACATGTCCTTGCTTTATTATTTTTTTCGCTTCACGTGCATCGTTTGCTATTTTCAGCAAGTCACGAACCAAAATCAGCAATGGAATAGACTCTTTAACAGCATGGGGCCCTGGACTGGACTTAACAACCCATGTCACTGTTTTTCTGGGGATAGGCCAATATCTCGGAGCAGCTATTCGTTTAATATGTCTTCTTTGTCCCATCTTGCCCATCACTTACTCCTCCACATGTCCCCTCTTTCTCTCTATAATTCTTTTCCTTACATCATCGTCAAGTTTGAGCTTGGTTATCATCAACTTAGAGGGATGAATAGGGTAATAAGTTATCGTCCCATCAGCTTTTTCTATAGTTACGTTTTCCACATGAACCCGGTATTTTTTAGTGTCTACTTCCACAACTTTCCCCTCAGTTCCCTTAAATACTCCCCGCATTATTAGGACTTCGTCCCCTTCGCGGACAGGAAGAGTTTTAATGCCATATTTTTCTCTAAGTTCCGGGGCAAGTCTTGCGCCAAACATCTTGTGTCTCAAATGGAGCGGCGCATTATACAGTGCTTTCCTTTGCTTTCGAGGACTTACTGTTGTTCTATTCATAATTATCACCATTTAAACTATTATGCTCGCTATACCTGCCAACTTAGGCCACCTTTCAGCTGCCTCCCGCGCTATTGGTCCATGCACTTCAGACCCTTTAGGGTCGCCTTCAGGAGACACTATAACTACTGCGTTATCTTCAAATTGTATCCATTCCCCATTCTTCCTTCTATACGGCTTTCTCTGCCTAACGACAATGGCCCTTAAAACCTGCCTTCTCATTTCAGGCGTTCCTTCTTTGACTGCTACCGATACCATATCTCCAACGCCTGCAGATGGAAACCTATTAAGTCGTCCCTTATAACCTATTACCGATATAATCTGGACTAATTTGGCTCCTGAGTTATCGGCGCATGTAACGTATGCGCCTGAAGGTAGCCCTCGAGAAACCTTGGGCTTTATTCCAACACGTACCTTTACACCTCGCTTAGACAATTTTCACCAACTCCGTCAATCTTTCCCTGAGACTTTTTCTATAACAACGAAAGATACTGTTTTACCTAGAGGGCGGCACTCCATAATCTTAACTTTATCTCCTATTTTAGCGTCTATACAGGGTGGGTTATGTGCATGAATCTTTGATCTTTTGCTTTCGTAGCGCTTATATTTAGTATTATATTTTAAATACTCTCGCTCTACTGTTACGGTTCTTTGCATTTTATCATTTACCACTTTTCCCTCGATCATTATACCACGAACTGGAAGCTTTCCGTGAAATGGACAATACAGGTCATCGCAAATTTGTCGCGGAGGATTAACATCCACACCTATGTTACGGGTCAAACTGTAACACCTCGCATACTTTAGGTTGAAATCTTACATTTCTAATTCGTCTTTCAAGTATGAGCGGCCATACAACCTTCCGCTTCTTCATCTTTATTCTTTCTTCACCCCGTCCACTCAGTATTCTTCCGTCAACCATCAAACTATCACCGTTAGGAAGCTCAAACTTGAAAATGCACACCTCCTTGGGAATCATCCTGACAACGTTATCCTCACACCTTAACTTGAACATGTTACGTGACTCATCGATAAGGGTTCCTGAAAATCCTATAAATTTATCGTTTAAACTATCTACGATCGTTACCCTTAAACCAATAACTTCATGCCTGATTAAGTTCCCAGTTGATATTTCATGCTTTTTCCTGCTTCTTTCCCTCGTATTCACTGTTCTCTTTCCTCTTTCTCTCATTTAGTATAGTAAGAATTCGAGCAATAGCTCTTCTAATGTTTCTTATTCTTGCTGGGTTCTCTATGGCGCCACCGAGCACTTTTAACGTACGCTGGCTTAACTGCTCTGCTCTTAACTCTTCAAGTTTTCTTTTCAGCTCCTCATCACTCCACGACCTTACCTCCTTGATCTTGTAGCTCATGTTACCTCCTCCTGTCGCTTTTCATCCTCCACCACTTCAACGTTTCCAGCTTCCGCTGTCTCTATTTTTTCTTTTTTGACCTCCACAGCATCAGGCATAACAGTGTTGGGTAACATTATTCTAACTTTAACACCCATCACTCCTGGCTTGAGTAATGCGTAAGCTACGGCTTCTTCGACGTATTTATCTGCTGGCTCGCCGCACTTCACAAGAACTCCCTGTCTGAACTTACGGTATTTTGCTCGTTGGCTTGTTATCTTTCCGCTGATTATGATTTCGCATCCAAGGGCTCCTGCGCTCATTATCCTCCTTAGAATGAAATAGCTTGCCCTACGGTAGTTAGCACCACGCTCCAGCTCGGTTGCAAGTCGATTGGCCATCACACGTGCATTAAGCTCTGGTTTCTCCGTTTCTTGCACACTTATCTGAGGATTCTCCACCTTGAACCTTTTTTCGAGTATTTCCATAAGTTGCTGGATATTCCTTCCCCGTCGCCCGATAACTAATCCGGGTTTAGAGGCATAAATGATCACATTAGTTCCTAAAGCTGTTTTCTGAAGATCCACGCCAGCATAACCTGCCTTTTTTAACTCCTTTGAGAGGAACTCGTCTATTTCAACTCTTTGAATAGAGCCACGGATAAAGTGTGCTTTTGTCGACATAGGGCAACCTCCACTACTCGGCAGCCTCTTCTTTAACCACTATTTCAACATGAGTTAAACTTCTAAACTTGGGGGTCGCCCGACCAAAGGCACGCGGGATGTAACGTTTCATGACCGGCCCCCTATGAGCTGCTGCATGTATTATCCTTAGATTGTCAACATCTAATCCCTTTTGCTCGGCGTTCGTTTCAACATTATCCAAAATTTTCATTATTGCACGTGCCGCTTTGACGGGGTATCTGCCTGAGTGCCAGCCTCGGAGTCCACGTTTATGTGCCTGCTTTCCATGATACCGCCTAAATGGTATTGGTCTTCTGAGATCTATTACTTCTTCCAAGAACTTCTTCGCTTCATAAAGTTTCATGTCCTTTATGGCATTACATATTTCACATGCCGCTTTAGGAGAAATCCTTAAGTCCCGCCCACTTGCCCTAGCAGTTAATGCCGGGTCAAGCCCATAGATCGAGTACCCGAACTTAGGCATGCCGTTCCCTCGTAACTAAGGGTAGCTAAAAGTTTACTGTATCCAAAACTAACTAGCTATAAAAACCTTTTCCCCCAAAATTTTTCCTTCATTTTAACCGTGTAATCAAACGAAAAATCCCCTTTAAAATTACGGTGAAGTTTAACTCAAGTTATTTGATGAATCTAAGAATTTAAATCTCTAATGATCCATTTATTGCGGCAAACTTTGGTGGAAAGGGTAGTGCTTGTCGGGGAGGATGATTTTGAGTGGTTATCTGAAACTGGCTTACAACCTCATAAGGCCCGTGTTCTTGCTAATCCCCTTAGCTTACTTCCTAATTGGCGCTTTGAGCACATTTGCTTCTCCAGCACTTCTTTCTCTTAGCATATTTTGGTTTTTCCGTCAATTGGCAAAGTTCGTTATTTTTACCTTTGCGCTTAGTCATTACTCATTAACGTCGTACTTGGCAGTTTTTCTTGCCTCTCTTTCTGGTTGCAACGTAAATACCTATGTTGATTCTCGTGAGAGCGACAAGTATGCTTACTGGAAAGATTATCATAATCCAATAGTTGAAGGCATTGCTTCTCCGAAAGATGTGCTTCATTTAAGTATTGCTTCCGCCATTTTAAGCATAATAGTGGGTTTTATGATTTCATTTCTCTTTGTAATAATAATTTTGTTAGGACACATTTTCTCAGTGACGTACTCTTATAAGCCTAGACTAAAGGGCAAGGCCCCATTAGACATCGTATGGAACACCATAGGACTTGCAACCTTGCCTTTCATTGCAGGATACATTATTTACTTGGAATCTCCTGAAGGGTTTTCCTTATCAACGTTCTTGCTCTCAGCTGTATACGATACGTTATATCCTTCAGAAATTTCTTCTGGCCATGTGTTGCTAATAATTTACATAATAGGTAAGTCGTTTCCGCTAAATTTATTTTTGGGCTCAAATCTCATGGGCGCCGCCTTCTATACGTTGACTGTCACTTTAGATTACGAGGCAGACAAATCTTCAGGATTGAAAACTTTAGCGATTTCTTTAGGTAAGAAACGTTGTTTGTTGCTTGGCGTAATTCTAGCTCTTATGGGGGGCGCAACAATGTTTAACGCAATGATGTCAAACATTCAATTTACATTGACGTTTTTATCATTCTTATTTATTCTCGTATGGGCACTTTTAAACCCAAATAGAAGTCGTTTATGGGCATCCATAAAGCTAATCGCACTTCTCCTTATGGCGTGCTTTTTAAGCGAGATTTTAATGTTCCTTTAAAATCAAAGAATGGTGACGCATAAAGTGGCGTTAGATCACGTTCTTTAATAAACTATATTCTCTCAGCTTTCTCGACTGCTTTCTTGCTTTGAGATCGGATTTCGGTGACAGCATCCTCAAGTCCCAATGCTCTAAGTGCTTCAAAAATGGCGTCTTTGTCGCTGACAGCCTCTTCTTTAGCCATAGAAGGCGCTTGCAGTGGTTGTGGCATCGTTGTGACGAGTGGAGCTGTTATTGGCGCCGTCACTTTGGCTTTAGCTTGAGCGAAAAGCTCGGCTATTGAGCGTGAATACCGTTTAAGAACTCCCAAATTTAAACCTAATCTTATTGTGTCTCTACTTGATGCAACCATCATGTGTTCGTCATCAACTCTCGTTATGAGTAGGTACCCGGAGTCTCCCTTTATAATTATTTCAGAGAGATTTCCATGCCCTAGCTGCATAGCCGTTGCTTCACTTGTATTTATTATTGCCGCTGACGCCGTTGAAATAACATCTACATCAACGTTTGCAGACTCCGCACACGCAACTCTTACTCCGTCTCTAGTCACTACTGCCACACCTTCAAGCTTCGTGGTGTCCTCTATTTGTTGAAGCATCCGAACAAGTTTTTTTGCTGTTTTTTCGTCAAGGGCCATACTTAACCCCCCATTATATTTCTTGTATACTCTCCTTTTTATTTTATTTTCCCCTTGGGAACTAGTTCTTTTTAATACCGTTTTACCGCTTTATCAAAAGAACAAACAACAACCATTCGAAGATGTTAAAAAAATAAAGATACCACTTATTATTAAAGTTGTTTATCACATAATTTTTATAATACGGCACGCTTCCTCGTGTATCTTGTCTATCATTGCTCCATATGCTGGAGCGTTGCAGACTCTTTTAATAATGTCTCTGTAAAAAGCTATGAGTTCCAGTAACTTTAGCGCTCTTTCGACTTCGCCGCTCCTAATTAAAGCTTCTATTCTCGTGAAATGTATTAATGATTCAAGGATCAGGTTAGAAGCTCTACATACTGGCCTGAAGTTTCGATTTAAAATTCCACAATCAACAGCTCTCATTATTATCTCCGCTCTTTCGTTGCTTATCACTGGTTCTCCCTCAACAATGCATTCTACATATGCTTTCGCATTAGCTAAAATCGGCACTGAGACTTTTTTAGCTTTCATGGACGGTATTTCCCTTACTTTTTCCTTCTCAAAAATCGTTATGTAAAAAAGAGATATGTCATCTGTGATATTAACCACTGCTTCTCGTGTTCTAACCATGTTATGATACGTTCTCGTAGTAATGTATGGTTTCACTAGTAGAAAAGTTGAACCTTTTAAAAGAACACCCATGGGGGCAGCGTTAAGCGTGCCGTTCTCGTTAAGCGTCGTAATAATAACTTCATATATACATTCTGCCTTGAAGCCCAGCTCATCCAGCTTCAACTGAATACGGCCTCCTTTTAGTGTGCTTTTCTAAGCTCCTCTGCTTACTTCGTTTTTTCTTTTTATTACTTCTTTGTTATAAGAGAGACGATTAAAGATTTAAGAATCGAGATTCTATGTTTTCTAGAGCGGGAGGTGGCTTGAGTGTCCTTGGACTCATTGGAAGAGATCCCCGGCGTCGGACCCGCTATTGCTAAGAAGCTTTATGAAGCTGGTTATAGAACGCCGGAAGCTGTGGCTGTTGCGACGCCTAAGGAAATAGCGATAGCCGCAGAGATAGGTGAAAGTACCGCTGCAAAGATAATCGAAGCGGCTAGAGAACTCGTTAACATAGGGTTCATTTCCGCTGAAGAGTTTCTTGAGCAGAGAAAAAAGATCTCCCAAATCATGACTGGATGTAAAAGCCTAGATGAACTTCTGGGTGGCGGAATTGAGACAAGGGGGATAACCGAACTTTTCGGGGAGTTCCGCACCGGGAAAACACAAATTTGCCATCAGCTATCAGTCACTGTTCAACTACCAGTGGAGTCCGGGGGATTAAATGGGGAGGCAGTATACATAGACACGGAGGGGACATTTAGACCTGAAAGATTGGTTCAGATCGCAAAGAGGTTCGGTTTAGACCAAAAGAAAGTGCTTCAGGGGGTTACTTACGCTAGGGCTTATAATTCTGATCATCAGCTTTACCTTGCCCAGAGTGTGGAGGACCTTATCAATGAAGGTAAAAACATTAAGCTTATAATAGTTGACAGTATCGTTGGACATTTCCGTTCCGAGTATGTTGGGCGTGGTTTGCTTGCTGAGAGGCAACAAAAGCTCAATAAGCACCTTCACACTCTTCTCAGACTTGCAGAGCTGTATAACTTGGCTGTTGTAGTAACGAACCAAGTTATGGCTAAACCGGACACATTCTTTGGCGACCCAACTCAACCTGTTGGCGGTCACATAGTTGCTCATAACTGCACAACCAGAATTTACTTAAGAAAAGGCAAGGGTAATCAGCGGATAGCAAGAGTCGTCGATAGCCCCTTCCTCCCAGAACAAGAAACAGTGTTCCTCATCACAGAGGACGGCGTAGTAGACATGTAAGTTTACTGATCACATGCCTTTCCTCTCGCCCTTATAAGCTCCACAACTTTGTTGGCCTTCCCTATAGATTGTTGTGCGGCTTTCTCCGCCATCTTCATAAACCTTTCTTTTTCAACTGGCGCTTCTTCCCCTATCAGTTTCTTTATCTTAGTGTATGCTGCTTCCCTATAAGAGGTTTCAAAGGGAACTCTTTCCTCATTTCTCACTAAGACCGGGGTCTTAGGGTTCTCTACGACTCGTCCTATTACATCGCTCTTAACTCCCGCCCTCTTTAAAGCACGTCGAACATCCTCTGTGTAATTTGGAGGAGTGAATATCAAGAGTGCATCCATGGATACTCCCAAGTAATCTATTGAGAGCTTTTCAAGCATATCGAGCACCTTCCGGTTTAAAAGCGCCTTAACTTTATCTTCATATATCATTATGCCTACTTTGGCAATTTTGCATATTTCATTACAGTCCCCTCTAAGTCCACCATTTGTCCAGTCTGTTGCAGCATGTATTTTATTGAAGAGCCCCTCTTTTAGAAGAGCCTCACAGGCCTCAATAAACTGAATGTTGAGCGTTTCAAGGACAACCTCCGGCATTCCACCGTATATTGCCGTAGTTGCTATAGTTCCTCCTCCAGCTCCCTCAGTCATCACTATGTCGTCTCCTGGTTTTATTTTGTTCCTGGCTGCAACAGACTCCTTTGACTCTATAACTCCGACCGCTCCAACACAAGAGACAAAGCGTGTTCCAATAACCATGTCTCCTCCAACTCTAAGAGTAGAGCCAGCAACCAAAGGTACACCTGAAAGCTCTGAGACTGCCCTAACACCACTCATAAAGTCAAATAGTATACCTACGTCTCCATCATCTGCAAGGTGAAGGTCAGCAAACAAGGCGATGGGTTTAGCTCCTTTAACATAAACGTCTCTCATGGCTGCCCGCGTCACGTGGAACCCGGCTATGAAAGGAAACTCTGTTAAACGAGAATGAGTTCCATCGACTGCCACAACTATTACGTTACCTTTATGTTCGACTGCGCCCGCATCGTCTTGAGCTTTCGGTCCAAGTAGGCGCGAAGTGCCAATGTCCGCCACCTCTGAAAGAAGCCTATGAACAAAAAAATCTCCTTCCCCTCTGCATCCGACTCCTAAATCATGCATAGATGCTTCAGCTTTAGGGCTCTTAAGAAGCCACCCTACACGTTCATTTTGCAACGCCTTCATAGCTGTTTCGACTTCTGACACAACGGCTTCTGCAAAATTTGCTGCTTCTTCCTCAGTTAAGCCCTTAAAAAACTTAACTTCTCGAATGAGCTGCTCTATTATTTGGCGTTGCGTCCATCCTTTTGCAATGAGTCTTTTTACTAATCCTTCAAGATCACTCATCGCTAAATTCCTCACCTGTTAATTCCTAGGAAACCATTTCTTCATACGTCAACTTTAAAGGTTTCTTAGACAAAAATGTTTACTCCCCGGGGAATATTATCTTTCTTACATGAACTGATCTAGGTGGGTCTCTTGGGTTACTTAGAGAATATGGTTAAACGTTTCTTCGGAAATGAAATTACTGAACGGGATAGGGCAGTTTTCGAAGCGGGAATTAAGTTGGGCGCGGTGTATCATCAGTTTACGGGGATGCCTTTGCCAAAAAGCAACATTTCAGTTGTAGAAAAGGCGATAGAAGAAGCGGTTGCCTGCCAACCTTATGTTGAATCTGTAAAGGTTAAAATTAAGTTGCCTCAGAGTGACGATTTGAACAGCTTCGGTTACTCGGAGGTTTGTGGAAAAAATCTATCCGTAAGGCTAGTAGTAAAGTACGGCCATGTAAGAGTTTCAGCAGGAATGGAGTATATTCCTGAACTCAACTATCCGCTAATGTTCATAGAAAAGTTGGAGGAGACCGCTAAATGATGGGTGAAAGTTGGCCTTATCTCCTCTTTCTCCCGGCAGATCCCCATGACCTAAGAACTTTTCTGCTTGAAGTTTTCGGGTCTCCTATAACTCTTGAAATACTGGAAAAGATAGACCGCGGGGTTCAAGCTCAAAAAGACATAATAAGACAGTTAAAACATTCCAACAAAACTATCATTTTTCATTTAAAAAACTTAGTTCGGCTGGGAGTCTTGGAAGAAGAATACAGAGTTCAGGAGGGAAAACACACAATATGGTATAAGCCTACTGATATTGGTCGCTGGCTTCTCTTAATGTTCAAACGACACCTTCCATCAACAGACTTGGAGAAAGTTCTTGAGGAATTACTCAGATCCTACTTAAACAATATAACGGAGCTCTGTCTTAGAAAAGGCATGGACATCGAAAAGCTTGAAAATGCTTTCTCAGTCGCTGTTGCCAGAGGATTAACCAAGCTTCAGAAAACGACATTCGATCCTGAAGTTATGGTTTATGGTGCCGTTTCAATCGATTATTTTCTTTATGGTGAATCTCTTACTTCTTCCGCGATCTGTCTCCTTCATGATGTCCGAGAGACTTTGGGAGGGTCAGGTGGAAACGTAGCCATAGCTCTTTCGAGGCTTGGCGTCAAAGTCGGATTAGCAGGAAAAATAGGTGGCGACATGTTTGGGCGGCGTATAGCTAACGAGCTTATGAAAGAAGAGATCAACACCTTAAACTTGATAACTGACCGGGATCTTCAGACCCCGAGAACAATGATCATATTTGAAAGGGGACAAAGGAAAACGTACGTTACGGCTACAGCGAAGACCGCTCTATCCATTTCAGACCCAAAAGAGATAAACTGGGAGATGATAAAAAATGCCAAGGCAGTATGCATCTGTGAAATGTTTAAAGAAATAAGCGAATTAATTGCTAGCTATGCAAAAACACGTAAGGTAAAAGTTTTCTACAAGCCTGCTTCACTCTACCTCGAAGGAGGCTACAAATCCATTGAGGGAATACTAAGAAACACCGACTTTCTACTTCTAAGTGAAAGAGGTTGGAATACGCTTTCAAAGGAAGTGGGCGACACTTCACACCTTCTCGAATTGGGGGTGCAGTGCTTAATTGTTTTCAAGGGAATAAAAAGTGGCTGCGTTCTCTACACCAAGAAAGACGTTATGGAAATAGAAGGCATAGACGTGGATGTTTTGAATGAAAGTAGGGCGAAGGACGCTTTCCTCGCCGGCTTCATTAAGTCGATTTTGGATGGAAACAGTTTAATGGAAAGTGCGCGTTTTGGAATGACAGCAAGCGCATTGTCTGCTCAAAGGTTGGCTTCGGGAAGTTGTATGCCAAAACTGGAAGAAGTGTTAAAAGCTATGAAGGGGAGATGAAGGCAACGCCTAGAGTTACATACGAAGACTGGGAGAAGTGGTATACTAGAATAGTTAGAGATTTTGGCTTTAAAGTTGAGGAAGATAGGAAGGCAGCCGAAAAACTCGATGTTCTGCTTAGGGAGAAAGACGTAGAAAACACGCTGAAAATGCTGATGAACTTATTCATGGGTAGGTGCGCCATAGTTTACGGCTGTGGCCCATCGCTAGAAAGAAACTTGGAAGAAATTAAGAAAGTGGGGCTTGAGAAGACATGCTTAAACGTTGCTGCTGACGGTGCTACAACTGCTCTTCTAAAGAAAGGTATTAAGCCCGACCTAATAGTTACTGACCTAGACGGCAAGTTAGAAGACATATTTTATGCTTCCTCTAAAGGTTCTATTATTGCTGTCCATGCGCATGGCGATAACATTCACCTACTGGATAACGTTCGTCTTCTTGAAGGTCCCGTTATCGGAACGACACAAGTCAAACCACTAGGGTGTATTCGCAATTTTTTCGGTTTTACTGACGGCGACAGGGCGGTTTTCATCTCCGAAGCCATGGGGTCGCACACCATTCTTTTAGCCGGATTCGATTTGGGCAACAAAGTCGGCCGTTTCTCAAAACCGGACTACAGAAACGATGTCTCTGCTTCTCCCTTTAAAAAGAAGAAGCTAAAATACGCTAAGCTTCTTTTAGAATGGTTTGCACGAAATACGGAAGTGACGCTTATTAACATTACGGGTAGCGGAGAAGCCATCAGAGGTATAAAGAATCTAAGATGGGTTTACAAGTAAATAGGTAAATTTATTTCGAAAACATGATTTACCTAAAAGCGATGAAGACTAGAGGGGCTTTCAAATGAAAACTGGAACAAGAATAATTGGCGTTTCCGGTAAGGGCGGTGTGGGAAAAACGAGTTTCTTGGCCTTAATGCTTAAGGCATTTTTAGAGAAAAACGCCCACCATGACATCTTAGTTGTAGACGCGGATCCTGACTCTAATATGCCTGACGTTTTAGGGGTTAATGTAGCGGAAAACATAGGTTTAGTTGTAAATGAGCTCAAGGAGAAGATCGATAAGCTTCCCCCCAACTTCGGAAAAGCTGAATATTTAGAGTATAGAGTCTTCGACGTTCTTTATGAGGGAGACAAATTTGACCTACTGGTAATGGGGGCGCCTGAACGAGAGGGATGTTACTGTCTCGTAAACAATTTGCTAATGAAAATCATGGATACTCTCACGAAAAATTACACGTTAGTGCTAATGGATCTGCCAGCAGGTCTTGAGCATGTCAGTAGACGTACTAGCGCCAATGTAGACGTAATGTTCCTCATAGCAGACCCATCAAAAATGGGTGTGAAAACCGCAGCAAGAATCAGAGACTTAGCCAAAGCTTTACACAGAGAGTTCAAGAAAATTTTCCTAGTGATTAACAAGGTATCCCCAGGAACAGAGGAAATACTTAGAGAGCAATCGATGGAGTTCGGATTAGAATATGCTGGCAGTATTCCATTTGACGAAAGGCTTGCAGAGTTCAACCTGAAAGGAATCCCTCTCTTAGAACTACCGGAAGATTCCCCATCATACATCGCTGTCAAAAAAATAATTGAAAAAACATTACCAATCTAAATATATTAACGTTAACATAGGACATTACAAATTCTCTAATTTTCTAATTATGCTTAACTTTCTCTTTTTATCTTTAATATAAACCCCTTTAATTGTAGAAAATTGCGGAGCAAATTTCAATTTTAGGGAACTTTTTATAATGAACGTTAAATTTTTTCAATGAAATAAAAATATTTAAAGTTTCGGGATTCCTAGATCCTCCACGTCGTCCTCCTCTTTTCTCGAAAGAATAGATGGCGATTCAAAGTAGTTGTTTCTTCCATCTAGTGGAAGCGGCTTTAAGACTTCCAGCCCCGTCCTATCAAACTCAGCTGGACCTAATAATTGGGGGCTACTAACACCAGTAAGGATTAGAATTATCCTTATTGTTCCTATCAGACTGGGGTCAATGCGTGCTCCCCATATTACAAGTGCATCCTCGACCATTTTCTCAGTTATTAGCTCTCCTGCTCTTGTGGCTTCTGTTAAAGTCATATCTGGTCCACCAGTGACGTGTATTAGGGCACCACTTGCTCCCGTTATGTCTACGTCGAGAAGCGGCGAATCTAGTGCGCTTTTGACTGCTCTTTCGACTCTGTTCTCCCCTTCTCCTTCTCCGATCCCGACCATGGCTACCCCGCCGTTTTTAAGGACGCTTTGGACGTCTGCGTAATCTAGGTTAATTAAGCTCGGCAGGCTGATTGTTTCAGTTATACCCTTAACCATGTTCGCCAG
>JAHLWX010000002.1 GCA_019057675.1 Candidatus Jordarchaeum sp. LHC_1308 | reverse complement strand
CTGGAGGATTATGAGGAGCTGGAGCTAGAGGACGTTACGCTAGAAGCAGAAGAGCTGGTCTTCAAGGTTATACCGGGGATGTTTGCTGCGGCGCTTCCACCTGCTGCTAGGGCTAGGATTCCTGCTGCTCTCATCGAGCAGAAGTTTGAGGCCCCTGTGGAGACGTATCCCGGCGAGATAGTTGAGGTTCAGTTTGGGGCCACGAAAGCTGAAGGGGGTAGCCGCAAGAAAGTTGTTAAAATTGGCGGCGAGAAGGTGCCCGCGTTTTACAGGTTCGAGTTCATGAACCCTAACAGGCCTGTTGTAACGTTTGACGTCTTTGACATTCCAATCAGTCTTCCGAAGCCTATAGTGGAGCACTTCGAGGATGTGATGGAAGACCCGGCAGACTGGGCTAAGAAAGCGATTAACGAGTTTGGCGCCGACCTTGTCACTGTGCACCTCATAAGCACCGACCCATACATTAAGGATACTCCCGCTAGGGAGGCTGCTAAGGTTATAGAGGACGTGCTTCAGACGGTTGACACACCGATCCTGATTGGTGGAAGCGGGAACCCTGATAAGGACCCGGAGGTGCTCGAGGCTGCCGCCGCGGTCTCCGAGGGCGAAAGACTAATGCTTAATTCGGCGTCGCTTAACCTCGACTGGAAACGTATAGTTGATGCCGCTAAGAAGTATGGGCATAATGTTTTGTCGTGGACTCAGTTGGACGTGAACAACCAGAAGAAGCTTAACAAGCTCATTATGGAAGAGGGAATGCCGAAGAATAGGATTGTTCAGGACGCCACTACGGCTTCGCTGGGATATGGGCTCGAGTACTCTTTCAGTATTTATGAGAGGATTAGGCTTTCAGCGTTGAGAGGCGACTCGGACTTGCAGATGCCGCTTTCTTCGGGTACCACGAATGCTTGGGGTGCTAGAGAAGCTTTCATGAGCGACAAGAAGAAAGGAGCTGAGTGGGGGTTGCAGAGGTTCAGGGGGCCGATATGGGAAGCTATAACGGCTCTGTCCCTGTCGCTTGTGGGATGCGACGTTTTCATGATGCTGCATCCTGCGAGCGTGCAGATCTTCAAGACGTTCATCGAGTACCTTACCTCGACCAAGAAAGAGGAGGTACCTCCGCTTCTTAACTGGGTTACCGCTAGAGTTTAAATGGGTGATGATGAATGGCACGTCTAAAGCCTTTAGACATTTACAATTACCTTCCTAAGACGAACTGTGGCGAGTGTGGCTTGGAGAGCTGCATGGCGTTCGCCTACAAGTTGATCGAGCATGAATTAGAGGTTAAGGACTGCAAGCCGCTGGCAACTGACCCGAAGTTTAAGAAGGCTTTCGAAGATCTTAAGGAGCTTGTCACCCCGCCTGTTAGGCCGGTGAAGTTTGGCGGTGACGGAAACGAGGTAACAATAGGCGGAGAGGAAGTAATGTACAGGCATGAACTGACGTACTTTAACCCGACCGCTATAGCGGTCTGCGTTCACGATGAGATGACGGAGGACGAACTTATCAAGAACGTAAAGATGATAAGCGAATGGACAGTGTACAGAGTAGGCGCCCACCTGCGCCTTGACGCGATAGCAGTTAAGTCCGTTTCAAGGAACCCAGCAAAGTTCGCTAAGGTGGTTAAGCTCGTGGTTGATAACACGAATTATCCTTTGATACTTTGTTCATTAGACCCAGCATGTCTTAAGGCCGGAGTCGAGGTCGTGAAGAACAGGAAGCCACTGCTCTACGCTGCAACTAGGGATAACTGGAGAGAGGTGGCTGAGATTGCCTTGAACTCGGGGTGCCCGGTTGTGGTGGCATCCCCAGGAGACCTTGACACGCTTAAGTCTCTTGCAGCCACATTATCAAGTGTCGGGATACAGGTTGCGTTAGATCCGGGGACAGCGTGGGGTGAGGGGGTTCTGGCAGACACCATAAACAGCTTCACAATGCTCAGAAGAGCTGCGATAGAAAAAGAGGACAAGACTGTTGGCTGGCCCTTGGTTGGTGTGCCGGCGACTCTCTGGATAGGGAAGGAAGAGGCATCCGAGGGAGAGAAGCTGGAGACCGCCTTTAAGGAAACGTTCTTGGCGGCGGCGCTCATTTGCAGGTACGCTGACCTCCTCATAATAAACTCCAAGGAGATTTGGAGTTTCCTCGCGCTGGCAACATTAAGGCAGAACATTTACACTGACCCAAGGATACACCCGGCAGTCGAGGCAGGGCTCTTCGCGATAGGTAGCCCCAACGAGTGGAGCCCAGTAATGATAACGACCAACTATGCTTCTACCGCCTTCGTTGTCAGGTCAGACTTGGAACAGTCCAAGATAGACTCTTGGCTTGTGATAATAGACACGGGAGGCATAGGCGTAGAGTCCTCAGCGGCTGGAGGGCAACTAAACGCAGCGAAGATGGCGGAGGCGCTCAGCGAGTACAAAGTCGCGGAAAAGGTGAAGCACAGGGCTGTTATAATACCTGGTCTAGCAGCGAGGTTCGCGGGTGAACTTGAGGACGCAAGTGGATGGGATGTCTACGTGGGACCCAAGGATTCAGGTTCAATCCCGGACTTCCTTAAAAGCAAGTATAAGCCACGTGACGGGACAAGGTATGTTGGAGATCCTGACGAGAGATCACCGGTTGTGCTAGTAACGAACAACATAAGGGACTTTTACAGGGTGAAGATACCGCTTATGGAGGCAGGTATAAGCACGTGGATCCTAGTGGTTGACGCTGACGGATTACCTGTCAAGGAAGCCGTGGAAACGAAGAAGCTTACGGGAGAAGCTGTTAAGGCCTATATGCAGAGAGAAGAAGTAGAAAAGAAGGTTAGCCACAGAGAGCTCCTCGTACCGGAAGAAGCAGCGCCCCTTAAAGAGGAAATCGAGAAAGCAACCGGCTGGAAGGTTACAGTCGTCCCATGCGAGAAGCTAACTGAGAAGATCAAGAAATAATTTTGCAGGAGCTCCTTAAACTCATTTTCTCACTTTTTGTTTTTAATTAATTTTTCATTGCCTAGATGGAAAAACCGTTTAAAGAGGGAGGCAAGAAGTTTCAGTTTGGGTGATCAAACTGTCCGGCGAGTTAAGCAGATTTAGGATACGCTTCATTATAGAAGGGGTAGGGGAGGCTGAGGGGGAACTTAACAGGCTAAAGGCTCCGATGACTGTTGAAGCAATTCTCAGAGTTCTTCCGATAACAAGTAATGCAAGCGTTTGGCGTGGGAAAGAAGTTTACTTTCCGATCGGGATAAAAAGAGGGGCGGAAAAAGCAAAAAAGGAAATTGAAGTAGGTGAGATAGCTTACTGGCCGATGGGCGACTCGCTTTGCATTTTCCATGATAAGATTAAACCTTACTCCGAAGTGAACCTAGTAGGTAGAATAACTAGGGGACTCGAGCTCTTCCGCCAAGTGAAGCAGGGAACGAGGATTAGAGTAGAACTGACTGAATAGGTATTTAACGGTTTCTTACTCAAGTTTACAGGTGGCTTTCTTCACGCGGTTACCGCGTTACCGTGAGTTTTTCCCCGCTCCTACTATAGAGTAGGAGTTTAATTATCAGTTCGGGAATTGCTGGGACGCCACTCTGAGTAGCCCTTTTCCACAGGGAGGTTATTCTAAAGTACTCTTTAATCTCGGCGGCGGCTTTCCAGCCTATTTCGGCTAAACTTTTCTCATCTACTTCCCTGCCTTTCCCTAGTCCTAAGCATAAATCTTTGGCCCTTGTTGCTACGCCATACCTTAACCACCCGTCTTGGATGGAGAACGTGAAGGGGAAGGTTCTACAAGTAATAGGACGTGACGGGTAAATGCTGCAAAGATTATTATTTAGGAAAACGCACGAGCCATCCTCCCTCTTTCTTAGGCCTAGGACAGCTTTCCCCCTATAGGTTTCTATTGAGGGGAAAGCGAGAAGCCTTTCAGCGCTTTCATCACATTGATAGAAGACGAGAATGTTTCTCACGAGTTCTTTCTCATTCATCCCTGTAGCTTCGGCGAGTCTGATTATGTCTCTGTGTGTTAATGTGACTATTGTCCTTTTGTCCCTGCAGCAAGACCCACATTTCAGGCACTCAAACTTCAAGTGTCACCATGACCTCACAAGTTTATTAACGAGTTCCTCCCTTATTTCCTCCCCTAGGTTCTTCTTCGGCTGACGGCGAAGAGAGCAATTCTCACACTCATACGTCCAAGTGTACTTTCCGTTTTCCCAAATAAGGGTGAATGTAAGGGGGGCGCCACATAAGCCACACTTTACATCATCCCGCTTGACCTTCTCGACAACTATCAACTTATCTCCTCCGGGAAGCTACGTTCTCTTCAATTCGATCTCTATAGTTGAGACGTTGCGCTGGTCGTCACCTGAGCCTATGATTTCTGTTCCAATCTTTATTTCACCCAGCTTTACGGAGTCCGGCATAAAGCGTTGCCTCACGATCTCCACAACGTCCACAGCCTTTGATATCGCTCTGCCACGTGCTACAATTTTCACATCGTTGGCGCCCTGACTAAACTGCATCACACATGCTAAAACATAACTCATTGTTGGTTTTTTACCCACAAAAACCATATTTCCCATTGAAGAACCTTTTTTCTCGGAATTTTTTCCTTTTTGTTTGTTAGCCATCGGAAACGCCCTCCCTTTCACTTTTACCGTTAAAAGCTAAAAAAGAAAACACCAAAGTCCCTTAAATAAGAAGAAGTCTTCTAGCTTTTTTAAACTTTCCTAATAAAATAGGCAACCTGCGATGGACTCCCTATAGTTTCGTCCGTAAATGTTTTTAAAGGGGATGACAGGGAAATACAGAGAGCAAGTCCCGCTGACATGGGGGAGAAGGATTGATTAAGAGAAAAAACGCATCGAGCATCATCGTGTTGATTCTAGTCGCTGAATCTGTGTATGCGGCTTTCTTTTCCTCCATTGCATACATCCTGTTTTCGAGTGTAAATATGGTAATGGAAGTAATGCTGGCGTTACTTGCCACCACTTTTGGCTCACCAGATGAGGCAGTGTTAATTTCCTTAGTTTACCTTTCAACCTCCAGCCTGCTTGCACTCTATGCTTCACAAACAACGTTTTCCGTGGGATTGACGGCTCTCAACCTATTTCTAGCGTGGCAAGTTGCCACCTCCTGGAGGCACATCTACTACGCACTCCTAGCGCAATCCGTAATGGTTATTGCCATCTCATTGTTCATAATGCCGGAAGCGGCAGGTGCCTTTCTTATTGTCACAAGTTTCCTTCTCCTAATAGCTTCCCAAAGCAGAGAGGTTAAAATAAGTAGAGGAGGAAAAGTCAAGGATGGAAGACGTGAGTGAGGTTGGTGGCGGTGGAATATGAGTACAGGGGTTTAATGATCAAAACTTTTCTGGGGGACATAACTAAGCTTGAGGTGGACGCCATAGTTAACGCTGCTAACAGTCACTTGTGGATGGGTGGTGGGGTGGCAGGAGCCATTAAGAGAGCTGGTGGTGTCGAGATCGAGGAGGATGCGCGAAGGAGGGCGCCGAAAAATGAGAAAGGCGAGCCGTTTGTGCCTGTGGGCCAAGCTGTGGCTTCAACGGCAGGAAGACTTAGGGCAAAGTACGTGATTCATGCACCAACTATGGAGGAGCCAGGTATGACTACTACGCCTAAGAAGGTTGAGATGGCCATGGAGGCTACGCTTAGATGCGCTGAGGAGTTGGGAGTTGAGTCGATAGCAGTACCTGCTCTGGGAACAGGGGTCGGCGGCGTCTCGAAGGATGAGGCTGCTAGGAGAATTGTTAGGGCGCTTTTTCGGCATGTTGACTCGGGAACGAAGCTGAAAAAAGTGATTCTGTGTGACATAAACGAGGGGCAGATAAAGGCGTTCGAGGAAGCTTTATCCACGGTCAAACCTTAGCTTGCAGCCGCTTCAGCCTTTGTCCCAGTCCAGATCTTAAGCCGCCTATCAGAGGATACTAGTTTTATAAGTCCCTTTTCCTCCAAGCGTTTCAGGATCAACTTAGCAGTACTAACTCTTATGCCATACTTGTCGGATATTTCGCTCAGCGTTATGACCTTCATTTTCGGAGTTTCTTTTTCTATGGATTCAAGTATTGCCTCGTCAACCATTACCTTGCGCACTTCCTTTTCGACAACTTTTTCCTCCTGCTTCATTTTCTTACCCATGGTTCCGCCTCCGCCTCAGCTCATCACACCTTAAACTAAAAAAGGTTTCCGAGCTATGTGACTTAAAAAGCTCATCTACAACCTTTGCTTTTTCAGATAAACGAATCGCCCTAATTCGGCGCGGATAATCCAAATCAACTTTTTGGATTAGCACGTCTTCTTCTCCTCTTTTTCCGACGAGGATATTTAATTTAGCTGGGGATTCATGTCCCTCATGAAAGCCGACTATTATGCTTTCTCCAGGCCAGCTGATCCCCCTTTCGAAGCTCACAGAGTTTATTCCGACGATGGGTATCCTGTTCTCTAAAGCTCTGGCTTTCACGTAGACGTGCCAGTTCTCCACGCCATCTGAGGGTATGAAAGCAGGGTTTAAAATAATGTCGGCTCCTTTGAGTGTGAGAAGTCTTGCAACTTCGGGGAAAGCTAGGTCAAAACACACGGTTAGGCCCACCTTGCCGAACTCTGTCTCACATGGTTCAAGGCGGTTGCCCGGCTCGAAAAACTGTTTCTCCATGCCGTAAAGGTGGATCTTCTGATGTATTCCGACGCATCTACCTGACCTATCTAGAAGGCGAGAAACGTTGTATATTTTTCCATCCCACTTCTCCCACAGCGAGCCGCCGAGCACGTAGACTCCGTATTCCTCGGCGACAGACTCTAGGAACCTTATGCTGGGGCCGTCAGGACTCTCAGAGTCCGCGGGGGGGTTGCCCTCTTTAATGTTCCACTTTTCGGGAAGGCATACAAGATCCACGTTTTCCCTCTTAATAGCCTCATTAATCAGTCTAGAAACACTTCTAAAATTTTCCTCCTTGCTATTGGCCTTCTTCAACTGAATGGCTGCCACCGTGATAGCGCCGCACAACTCTTTAAACCCCCAGCCATGAAGCTAAAAATCGAAGTTCTAACAAACAACTTTATCTTTTAATTAATATTCCTTATCCAGAGGTGACATTCATGGAGGACGAACTGGTAAGGACGGTCGACTATGGGCTCAGTTTAGGTGCCAGCTACGTTGAGATCAGAGGAGAGGAGCTTATGGAGGCATCATTGGAAATTGAGGATGAACGCGTTAGGATCGTGGAGCAGGGAGTTGATCGTGGATTCTCCGTACGTGTAATATCGGGTGGGGCATGGGGGTTTGCGTCCACCAGTAGCCTTGAGAGGTTGAGGGATGCTTGTAGAAGCGCGGTGAAACTGGCTTCTGCGGCAAGTCGGGCAGTTAAGGAAAAGGTGGAGCTGGCAGAAGTTAAAACATCCGTGGATAGGGTGCACGTGAAGCCCGACGAGAACCCTGCCAACGTGGGGGTAGATGAAAAGATAGAGATGTTCTTAGAGTTGGGAAGAGCCATACTGTCTTTTAATGACAGGATTAAAAGCTTCAACTTCAACTACAGCGATGTTTATGGAAGAAAATGGTACTTTAATAGTGATGGAACAAGGATAGTTCAGGATGTACTATATGTTTGGGGGAGAGCCGTGGCCACTGCGAGGGAAGGGGACGTTTACGCAGCTTACAGGGAGGAGCTGGGATCGGTTAAGGGATTCAAGGTTTGGAGGGAGAACCCACCCGGCGAACTGGCAGAAAAAATCTCGCATGCTTTACTCGAACAACTGGAGGCTGCCACTCCGAGGGGGGGTATTTTTCCCGTCGTAATGGGGCCAAACGTGACAGGCGTGCTGGTTCATGAAGCATTTGGACACCTTGCAGAGGCCGACTCGGCACTTGCAGGCGGGTTACTTCTTCACAAGTTGGGGGAAAGAGTTGCCTCACCCTTGGTAAACATATTCGACGATGCAACAATAGAGGGGGGCTTTGGAAGCTTCAAGTACGATGATGAAGGGGTGCGTGCACAAAGAAGCATAATAGTGAAAGAGGGGCGCGTGGTCGGTTTAATGTATGATAGGGAAACCGCGGCTAAAATTCAGGAGATGATTAATAAGCATCACCTTAAGGTGTGCGAAGGGTTTAACACTGAACCTACGGGAAATGCTAGAGCTGAAGGCTTTAGAGTTCCCCCGCTTGTGAGAATGAGAAACACCTGCATGGCTTCCGGAGACTGGACGCTTGAAGAGATGATAGAAGACTTATCCTTCGGCTACCTTCTTGAAAGCTTTAGAGGGGGACAGGCGAACCTTGACGGGACATTTCAGGTTGGCGTCCAGAAAGCTTACGAGATAGTGGACGGAGAAGTTGGCAGGCCTGTTAGGAATCTTTCCATTAGCGGGAACACGCTTGAGACGCTCATGCATGTTGACGCTGTCGGAAATGACTTTAAGCTCAACGTTGGATGGTGTGGCAAAGGCCAAACAGTAAACGTAGGAGACGGCGGACCACATATACGGTGTAGTAGGATGCTTGTTGGAGGGATGAAGCTTGAATGATGGTGCCAAGTCAATTGAGTGGGTTCTTGACTATGCTGAGAGGCATGGAGCGGACGAGGCAGAAATATACTATAATTACAGCAGAGAGCTGAGAGTTGAAGTTAACCTTGGGCAAGTCTCCTCCTGCCACTTCTCAGATGAACAAGGAGTCGGGCTAAGAGTCGTCGTGAAGGGGGCGGTCGGCTTCAGCTTCTCGAATAGTTTAGAGAGAGGTAAGTTAGAGGAGGTTGTAGTGAGGGCTGTCAAGGCGGCTAAGGCAAGTAAGCCTGACGAAAAATGGAGAGGGCTACCAGCACCCAAGAAGCCATCCACGGTTTCAGGGATATTTGATAAGAGGGTTTGTGAGATAAGCGAGGAGGAGCTTGTTGAAGACGCCAAGACTATGCTCAATGCTGCGACAGACTACAGTAGCAAGATTTCAGCATACTGGGGGGTTGTGGTGAGCGAGTGGGGGGAGGTGGCTTTGATGAATACTCACGGCCTAAATGTGAAAGCCGAGGAAACTATGATGGGGTGCGCTCTCGGAACAGTAGCTAGGGATGGTGATGAAGTATCGCCTGAGTGTAGCGAGTTCGACTTCCAAAGAAGACGAAAAATAAATCCAGAGAAGGTTGGAAGAGAGGCTGCAAGACTAGCCGTCGAGTCTTTGAGGAAGGCGAATGTGGAACAAGGACGATGTAAGGTGATTCTTTTTCACCCTGCCCTTCACGCGTTGATCGGCTACACTTTATTGCATGCCGTGTCAGGGGACAACGTGGTAAGGGAAAGATCCCCTTACACTGGAAAGCTTGGAGAGCTGGTGGCATCTAGCATGCTTCACGTCGTAGATGACGGAACACTCGAGGAGGGGCTTAACACGTTTCCCTTTGACGGTGAGGGAGTTCCAACTCAAAGAAAGGAGATAATTGATAAGGGAGTTTTGAGGGGGTTCTTGTTTGACAGTTATTGGGGTGGTGTGGCAGGCTTCGAGTCGACGGGTAATGCTGGACGCGCAGATTATGCCTCAACGCCACATATATCTGCGACAAACCTCGTGGTGAAGAAGGGAAACATCAGCCGCGAAGAGCTCATCGAAGGAATGGATAGCGGATTGATCGTTTTGGATGTGCAGGGGGCCCACTCTAGCAATCCGGTTTCAGGAGAGATAAGTGTTGTTGCGAATCCATGCTGGGTGGTCAAAAATGGGGAGGTTCTCGGAGCGGCAAAGGGAGTCATGATAGCGGATAACTTCTACGAGATGCTTAAACGGGTTGATGAGGTCGCAGATGACGTAAGAAAATATTCTTACTTAGTTTCTCCTTCGGTAAGTTTCTCCGAGGTCAAAGTGGTCACGAGACAACTATGAAAGCCGGGAAACCCAGTCAGAAAGCTTCTCCAGAAGCTTATTCACGTCATCCTCGCTCAGCACGCTGTCCTCGGGAATTCCTTGGAATTTCGAAACAACCAGTTTGACCTCTGAAAGAATAGGATGATAAACGTATTTTTTCTCGATTTTCTCTCTAAACTCACTAAGTTTTTTTATGACGTTGGAAACATGCGGATCAGACTTTACCGATTCTGAGAACGCCACTACGAAGTTGCTCATCTCCCCTTTAGCAGCAGTCTCCTTGACTGTTGGAGGTGCCGCGGAAGGCGTCGTGATGGAGGTTACTGACGGCTTAGCTTGAGGCTGCACTAATGGAGGTGTAGTTGTATGAAGAGCCGACGGCGGCGCTATCTCGGCTTGTTGAGGTATGGGCGTCGGAGGCGAAGGTGGCGTGGAGAGAGATGGTAAAGGAGCTGCTGGCTTTAGGAGCTCAGGTTCTTCTACGAGCTTACTGAGGCCTGAGTACGCCTTTAGGAGGCTACGCCTTAACTTTATAAGGTCGGATACGAGGTCTCTTATTAGCTTTGCCGACTGGTCTAATTCCTTAACAGTTTCTTTAAGAACGTCTGGCTCCATTTTTATTTCACCTTGCATAAAGAGTAGATCTACGGGGATATTTAGTTTATCATGTTTAAGAAGCGAAACTCTAATTTGAACATCAAGATGTTCTAAATAGAGGTGATCCTGATGAATGACGTGGCCAAGTTTTCTCTGACACTTATAGGGTTATTCTTCATAATTTCCTTTGTGGCTAACTTTGGCGGTTTTGGCGAGTGGTTCGAGCTTGTCGTTCAGGCGCCCTACATGATCTTCATGTTCTATGGGTTCTATAGGATTCTCTCTAAGGAAGTTTGCAGAGAAGGATGGAAAAGGACTGCTTTGGACCTTCTACTCCTTTTCTCTTTGATGATGTTCTTTGTCGGTTACGGTTTACACTTCGCCGCAAACAAGATTGAGGTTATAATGGCTGAGAACGAAGCCACGCTTCTCGTAGTTCCAAGGGTGGCTACTAGTCTTGAGGCATTGATCTATCTTTCCGCAATATATGTCCCGACATACTACCTTGACGAGGTGCTGGGGCACCAGCTTGTTTATACGGGGTTTTTTGGACTTATGGTGGGAGGTGTACTACTGGAGTTGTGGCATAGAGAGGAGGAAAAATTAGCGGCGACGGACTATACGGCTATAGCAACATCGTCCATCATGTTCACCTTAATAATCACTCTAGCCACAGTTGAGGGACAATATGCCATATACGCTCTTGCCCTTACGGTCATAATGGCATTATTGTTGATAGTATACCTTAAAGGAAGCCTCGTTAGGAGACCATTCACTCTTCTCATGCTACTAGTCAGCATAATGACGGCGGCATGTATAACAGTGCTTGCAGCAATGTTCTTCGACCCTATAAGCGTGGCTCTTCACGGCTTAACCGGCAGAGTGCCTCAGCCTTCAGAGCCCAGCAGGATACTTCGCCAGTTCATTTTCATCTCAGGAAACTTCAGCGATGAAGTGAAGGTCATTCTGGCCTTACTGACATAACCTTTTCTTCTTTATCACATATCTAAAGTGCTGGGGGAGTTGGTTTTTGAAGCTGGCTGCCAGTCTTCTGAGAACTGCCCCTAAACATGTGAGGGAAGTTTACGCCATTCTCGGCTGCAGACCAGGTAAGGTGGAGAGACGCGTCCTATTAACTGCGACGAGAATAGCTACTAGAAGGGCGTTACGGCTTCTCAAGGGAATCGAGAAGAGGGGGGAGACGTTTCATGGGCATTACGGTGACGTCGCCATCTCAGTCGTATACACTGGATTAGGTTCTCCGGCGACCGCCGTAGTACTGGAGGCACTCAACAAAGCAGGCATCCGTTTAGTTGTTAGGAGCGACTTCGCTGGCGCCGTTAAGAGAGAAGTTGAACTGGGCGACGTCATAGTGGCTGAGAGGGCATTTGCCGGGGATGGAACCTCCAAACATTATGTTAATGAAAACGTCGTGGAGGGAAGCCGGGATGTGACAGACACCCTTATCAACTCGGCGTTGAGCAAAGGTTGGAGGGTTCATGTGGGTTCGATCTGGACTACCGACGTCCTCTTTAGAGAGGAGGAAGACCTGAAGAAAGCGGTAAAGGCTGGTTGCATTGGAATAGACATGGAGACCTCTGCCGTGTTCGCAGTATGCTCGTTTTACGGCATCAAGAGTGGTGCAGTGATGACTGTAAGCGATAAGCCCGTCGAAGGAAAAGACATCTTTGATTGTATAGGTGGAAAAGTGATAAATGGCCTTGACAATGCTGTCGAAATAGCCCTCGACGCACTCTCTGAAATAGAGGTTTAGGAGATAGTAAAGGGGGTAACGTGGTGGTCGTGGAAGGGGTCGATTCTGCCGGATTAATTTGCGGCGAACATTTGGCAAAGGCCGGTTTGAAAAATGTGGATATTAGGAGGAGGGAGTGCCGAACAAGGAGAAAACTTGCGGGGATGCTCACCGAGAGAGCCTATTGAAAACCGGGACCAGCTTGGATATCTCTGAAAGAAAGCTATACAGTGTCACAGAGTTTCTGTGGGCGATAAGCAGTTTGGGTTGAACTACCATAAACGAGTGGGAGCTAACGTTAATAGAGCAAAAACTTGGAATATGCTTTGGCTGAAAAGTGGAAGGGTTTTTATAAAAAAAAAGAGGTGAACGAGGTTTCATTCAAAGGTAAGATGTATCCTGCCATGGGAACAAAATGTTATAGGTGCGATGTGATGATGTTCGCTGATGAAGTTTTCTCGCTTTCAAAGTGGATTTCAGGGTGAAATTAAAAGAGGAACCAGCTGAGAGCATGTGTCCAGTATACTGTGAAAGTGGGTTAATAATAAGATGCTGACAAGTTATTTGGATATAGAAACTACTTCTACTATGGTAGTGAAAGTCTCGCTTTTTTGGGTACCCTTAGATTTTCCGAGGAAGTCGCTAGCATTTGGCGTAGGGTCATCGCTCTCAGAGGAAGTTCCACTTAAATGTTTTAGATCACTTCATTGAGAAACAACCCTTCTACTAACACCAAACTTAAAATGAGAAAATTGTATTGGGAATGCATTGGTTCCTCTCTTAGGAATCTTAGAAGATTTTGTGAAGGGGGGAAGGTTGATAGGAGTTGAGGGTCTGTTGGAGTGGTTTCAGCGATAACTGGGAGGGAGTGTACTTCACAATGGAGCGGGAGAACGAACGCCGAGGTCGTAATTGAGGCAAACGAGAAGGGATGGAAACGGATGCTGAAATATGGCAGGCGGCTCGGTAAAAATGGAGGTGAGTTAGGTGGAAGTCCCTAAGCTCAGAGATTTATTTCTCAGGAGGAAAGCGAAGGAAATTTGGATCTCGTCAAGGCGGCTTCAAAAATTGATCTCAGTTGACCATCGGCCGTAAAGGATGTAGAAAGTTATAGTTGAAGCGCTACTTCCTCTGTAGCCAAAAATAGTAGGGCAACTGAATAACTAGGGCAACTGAAACGGATGACGCTAGCTTTATAGATTTGAACTTCTCATAAATATGATGGATGAGGAGATTGACCTACTCTGAGCCGAAGATGGCTGTGAAGAGATGCATCTCCCCTGATGGCGGGGGATGGACTTCTTAATGCCATGACGGGGAAGCATATGGAGGTTAAGGTCGAACTGCCATTAAGGCTAGCAAGGATAGTCGGAACTAAAAGCCTAAAGGTAAAAGTGAAGGACGAAGCCTCTGTTAAAGATGTTCTTTCATCGGCTCTTAATAATGAGGAGGCTTACCGCATGGTTGTTAATGGTGAAGCAGTGGCCCCGGGGATGATTATACTGCTCAACGAGAAAGACGTAAGGGTACTAAAAGGACTGGATACAAAGGTTAGTGAGGGGGATGTTGTGACCGTGTTAAGTGTAACACATGGCGGCTAGAATAGGACTTTAAAAAAGATATTTTTAAAAAAGGAACTAGCCTACTTCTTTAGGGTGATTTGATTGTACAAGAAGATACTTGTCGCTTTAGATGGATCGGAATACTCTGAAAGAGCGCTGGAGAAGGCGATAAGCATCGCTAAGATGTTTAATTCTCAGATAATTTTGCTGAACGTTATAAAGACTGAGGAACTTGACGTAATAAAGCAGTACTCCGAGTCATCATACGACCTTGTCAAAAGTTACCTCGAGCAGACAGCTGAAAAATTACTCACAGAAGCCGAGGATAAAGCCAAGAAGAAAGGATTAGAGGATGTTGTGAAGAAGATTCTTTTTGGAGATCCGGCAGAAAAAATAATTGATGAGGCAAACAACGAAAACGTTGACCTTATAGCTATAGGAACAAGAGGATTAACAGGAGTTAAACGTGTAGTTCTCGGAAGCACCACTCAAAAAGTAATTCGTTGGACCAATAAGGATGTACTCGTCGTCCATTAATGATCACTCCTTTGTTTTAAAGGGAAGCTACAAATTCGACCATTCCCCTCGCATATTTCTCCATTTTCCTGTGCTCTTAAACGAATTTACAAGCGTGCCTCAGCATACCTTTTAACATTCCTACTTTTTATTTCCTCTCTTACAAATATTTAGCCGCTAAATTTTCCAATTTAGTTGAAATTTCTTAAGAAAGCTAAAAACCTAGAAATAAATGGTTCGCTTAGCTTACTTTTTTCCTTTCAGTTTCCCTTGCGTTGTTTTTATTTAGGAGAAAGAGTTCGAGTTTAATGGGAAATGGAGGTCTCCTATGTTGGGCGGGAAAGTTGCGCTTGTCTACTCGGATGAATATCTTAAATATTTCCTTGGCCCTGAGCATCCGTTACGCCCTCAGAGGCTAATACTCATGCTGGAGCTTATGAAAGGAATAGGTCTCCTAGATCACTCTGATCTCTACATTGCCGATGCTAGGATGGCTAGTGAGGAGGAGCTGAAGTTAGTTCATAGTGAATCTTATTTGCAACGTGTTAAGAGGTTGGACGAGAAAGGTGTAGGGTACTTAGATTATGGCGACACACCTGCTTTTAGAGGAATGTTTAGTGCGGCATCTATGCTTGTAGGCGGCTCGCTTAGGGCTGCCGAGCTAGTAATGGAGGGGGAGGCAATTCATGCTTTTAATCCGGGTGGAGGGTTGCACCATGCTGCTAGGGATAGAGGGGCTGGCTTCTGCGTTTTTAATGACGTTGCCATAACTGCGAGGTACCTTCAGAAAAGGTATGGTTTGAAAAGGATAATGATAGTGGACATAGACTGCCACCACGGAGATGGAACGCAGGAAACCTTTTATTCCGACCCAAGCGTTCTGACAGTTTCCTTTCATGAGGATGGACGATTCCTGTATCCTGGGACAGGCTTCATAGACGAGGTTGGAGAGGGTGAAGGTAAAGGATACTGCGTAAATGTCCCCCTCCCGCCTCTCACATTTACTGAGGCTTACCTTTACGCTTACAACGAAGTAGTTCCTCCACTTGTGAAGTCATATGAACCTGACATAATAATGCAACAATGTGGTGTTGACACCCACTTTGGGGATCCATTGACAACCGAGGCGCTCACAATGGACTGTTACGAAAAAATAATGGAGACGCTTCACTACTTAGCACATGAAGCTACTGATGGGAAACTAATACTTTTTGGCGGAGGAGGGTATGAAATAGGGTCTACTGCGAAGGCGTGGACTCTAATGGTATGCAAACTACTGGAAGTCAAGCCTCCGGAGTATACGCCACCATCATGGAGAGAACTCTACACGAAAATGGCGCTCGAACTCGGCGACGTACCAAAGCACATTGACACCATGTATGATCAGGAGAAGCCCCCGTTAACCTATGAGAGAAAGAGAATATTCGCAGTGGTCAAGGAAACCGTGAAAGAGCTGAAAGAAACTGTTTCAAAGTACGCCCCGCTATTTTAGTGGTAAACGAGGCTACGTGATGCCCTCCGCTTCCAATATTCTTTTTGGAACATACTTCCGCCACTTTAACAGGAATTCCCTATCCTCTTTTTTGTCCCTTAAATCGTCGGGCAACATGTTCGGAATTGTTTCAATTATGGGGAAGGATCTCCCGCATTTCTCGCAGATCAAAATTCCGCTTTGCACGTTAACCTTGAAGGCGAGCCAATTGGCAAGATGTATCACGTTTTCAAATCCCTCGTCAAGTTTAGAGGGAACATTAAAGTTGATTATCGCGTTTATTAGCGAGGTAGAGGCACCGGTCTCGTCTGCAACTACGTTTCTGAAAATGCTATCCACCTTCTCTTTAAAGAGGACAGCGTAGTCTTCTACACTCATAGAGGACCTAGCTAATTCATCCTCCACTGTTCCCTTATTTCTATCAATTTTAATGCTGCCCTTCAAATCCTTCTTTAAATCGCTGATATCCCCCTTAGCGTAGGACTCGCCTGCCCTCAAAATGCGTTTTGCATCGTCGTCCTCCCACTCGAAAATCAAAAGTTTCAAGGGATAATGCTTGCACCCATCAGCCGGACAGGCGAGGATATCAAGCAACCATAAACGCACACTAACTCCTCCCTTTTCTAACATTTAACATAAAGAAAATCTAACAGGCAAAATAAAAGCTTTTTCATAAACCCTCTAAGAGGGGACGCTGATAAAACAGCCCATCACGTGTCAAAGTACTGCCTATAAATATCCCGCTGATAGAAACATATGAAGCAATGCCAACGTTATGCTTTAATATAAACCTCTTAAGAGACAATTTGAGGATGGATGTGAAAAACTTCAGCAACGTAACATGAATAAGTGATGGATGACCGAAAGTTGGGTTATTGCTTAGGAAAAGGGGTTAAACGGGAACATCGCATACAGATCCACATAATAGTGACATAAGATAACATATGTACAACATGAGTTGAGTTTTAGTTGAGGGGAAGGGCGTGGGGGTGGAGGATGGACGTAAACGAGTTTAACGAGGACTTCGATAAAAGCCTTAAACGGCTTTTATCTGATGAGGCGGTTGAATTGGTGAAGTCATTGAACCTTGAAAAGCTCAGAGCGGGTGACATGAATGAGGAGAGAAAATTTGAGATGATAGTTAAGCTTGCGGAGCAACTTGCAAAAGAGATAGATGAAGAAATAGTCTCCATGGGCAGAAGGCTCTTTGATGAGGGAGGTAACGAGAGAGCGGGGGCATACCTTCTAATTTTTGGGCGACTAGTTGACAAACTGGTAAACATGGGACTCTATGACCACGCCATAAGGCTTAACGTGAAGATCCCGTGGTGGAATGAGTGTGAGTTTCGCAACCCAAAGGGGTCTCCCGAAAAAGAGGAAGCGCACCGCTATACGCGCCGGCTTAACTGGATCCGCATGATCCGATTGTCCCGGAGAGCTGCTGAGATCGTCGAAAGAAAAGCTACACAACTTGACGAGTTTGATAAGGCGATCATTGCATGTATCCTAAGCGACGAAGATGAGGAAGCTGCAGGAAGAATTTATCCCAACATTCATGAAGCAAAAAGAAAAGAACACCATCTCACGGAACTCGTGTATGAAGTATCCGAGCCGGAGAAAATCATAATGATCAGGGATAAACTTCCAGGTAGAGCGAAGCCTAATACCGCAAGACAGAGCAGAAATAGCGAAGTTGATGGGGGCGGTGGGACTTTTAGGCTCCCTTATAGAGATGAACCCACGACCAATTAACCTTTTAACCAACTGGTGCTTCTGGGATATATTTCTCTCCAGCTCGGAGCTCCAGAAGGTCATCATCTCCGGTCAGTGCACCAGTTTGATTTCATTGCTTCTGGAGCCAGCCGCGCTACCTTGCCACATGGAATTGTTCTAGCTGCGCTACGCCCCCATCAGGAGAATTTTTCACCACCATGTTATATATTTCTTTCTTTTCATTTCTTCACTTCTCTCTGAAACTTTTAATTTGGTTGAGTAAGGATCAGAAACAACAACTTGACAGGCAAATACTAGTGGGGGGATATGAGATTAAACACGAAAAGAAATAATCAGAGTAGACGCGCGTGCAATGTATGGGTTGACTCAAAGTTTAACTTGGACACCTTCACGTGTAAAACTTCATGAGGCAGAGGTTGATTGCTCTGAGGGATAAGATAATGTAACCTTTGAAACCGTGCTACTTAATTGAAATATTTCCGAAATCAATTAGAAGCGTTATTCGGAGGAAAAATACGTAAGGCCGCTACTTCTTCCAAGTGGTTTTCTACGTTTTCGTCCATGTATTTTATATTTGACCGAGGTGCTTGTTATGATGTCTTCCTCAGGATGGAGCCATGTTGAGCCTGAGAAGACATAATTACGAATTCCTTTAATGTACTTTAAATGTTACCTTACGATGCTTCTACTGAAGTTTATGAATTATCAGGTTCTCGATGTGGTTGAAAGTGTTTCCATCATTCGTAATCATTCTGCTCTCTTAACGCGAGACATCGCGGATCTTTTTTAATTGTCTCCCAATTAATTCCATTTCTTTAGTGTTTTAAAGCGGCTCTTTCCACTAGTCTTAAAAGGGATCCAAAGTAAATACGGGGTAAGGGAAGAGAAAAATGCTTTAGCAGCAAGGCATGTTTTACGAGGTGTAACCCAAAAATTTTAAATCGACAATGATGTGGGAGTTTATTGCACCTTGTGGAAAGAGGGAGGGTTTAAGAATTGGAGGCTGTCCATGAGGAGGGAGAGTTTAAGGGAAAAGGCGGATTAAAGCTGTATTACCAGTGTTGGAGGCCTAAACAAGTTAGAGCAATAATGATAGTGGCACATGGCTTAGCTGAGTACTCGGGAAGGTACAAGCATGTGGCGGGGCACTTCGCCAATGAGAACATTGCGTTCTATGCACTAGATCACAGAGGCCACGGGCTTTCTGAAGGAGATAGAGGATACGTGGACAGCTTCGACGATTACATAACGGACCTTGACACCTTCATCGACATAGTTAAGAAAAGAGAGGAAGGAAAAAAGCTCATTCTTCTCGGCCACAGCATGGGGGGAACGATAGCTCTACTATACGCTCTCAGGAACCCGAAGAAAATCAACTACTTGATACTTTCCTCCCCAGCATTGAGGCTCGCAAGTGACATTGATGCTGGGACGGTGAAGATGCTTGAAGAGCTCGCGAAGACAAACCCCAAACAGGAGATACCAAGCCAGATAGATCCCTACACCCTGTCACATGACAAAAAGGTATGCGAAGCATACGCCAACGACCCACTAGTATTCAAAACGATTACGGCTAAGTTCATTGTGGAGTTCGTCAAAGCTATGAATAGGATTTTTGAAGACGCTGACAAGCTCAAAGTCCCAACGCTGCTATTAGTAGCTGGAGAAGACAAGCTGGTAAACTCAAAAGGGAGCATGGAACTAGCAGAAAAAGTAAAACAAAAAGACTTCACGATGAAAATCTACAAGAACATGTACCACGAAATACTCAATGAACTAGAAAAAGAAAAAGTTCTCAAAGACATAGATGAATGGCTAAAAACGAGAATATAACAAAAATTTTTCTTTTCTTTTTTGGAAGAAAATCTAAACATGTAACTCATAGCTTACCATTAACAGGCTCAAGAAAAAATACTATGATGCATAAGAAAAAATTGGTGCGGGCGCCGGGATTCGTTCGAGGGGACAATGCCCTAACCCGGGTCCTCGGCGTGGCAGGCCGACGTCTTAGACCAGGCTGGACTACGCCCGCGCCCAAGTTCTGGATAGAAACGGCTATTATACTTAAATCTTTCTCGCAACTTTCAAGAAGGGGGAAAAGAGTTAAAAAACTACGAAGTTTTTAGGATTTATTAGCTGTGGCCCCGTAACCCAGCCAGGATGTGTTCTGAGAGGGTACCGGCCTCCTAAGCCGGGTGTCGGGGGTTCGAATCCCCTCGGGGCCGCCATTTTAAAAGTTTCATTGTTAATTTTTCTTGTTATATGCTCGTTGAGTTTTTTATGTTTTTATGGTGGCTGTTTCGGGAAGCATAGAACGCACATAAATGATTGAGGTGTTAATGGTGACTCTTAATGGGAAGAACTTATGAAGAATGGGCCACTGTGGTCACGATTCTTTCCAGCGTTAACCTGACTTATTATTTCCTCGGCTTTGTTCTTTCATCCTTTCTGCTTCCTTTATTAATATCCCGTCTGACTTATAATAAGAGATGAAGACGTTAGCGTCGAGAAACTTCGTCACCGTAGAACCCCTTGAAAACCCTCCCAGTAGCCGATGTTTACCTGAAGTCTAAGCCGTCAAAGAACCTAGTAGGTTAACTCTCTCTTGAAAAATATCTTCAGAACTTCTCGCCTTTGTCACTATAATCTAACTTCTCTGTTCCCCAGCTCTTTCCCCTTTAGTTCGCTGGAAGAGCCATCTTCTCATCCATCCACTTTCAGACTTCGACGCATGAAGTTATTAATCGACGAAAAATGCCAGACAAAAAGATGAGAACCCAAGCGATGCTATTAAGTCGCCTTTTCAGCCTATGTTCCGTCCATCGCAGGCGCCTAGTAGCCTATACTAAGAAACAAAAGGCGTGCTCTTACCAAAATAACGTAATTAACGTAATATCGGCTGGTGTAAGTTGTTGGTAAGGGTTTAGAAGTACTGTTTGAGCTCTGTGCATGTGGTCTCCGGCTTCTTGTAGCATACTGAAAGGTCGTTTAATGCTCGGAGGGAGGCTGTGTCTGATGTGCCTAGTGGTGGTAGCGTAAATCTGGGTATTATTGACGCGTTAACCCTGTAGTGTTTTTCATCTGGTGATCCTGACTGGAGGGTTAGGTTGAAGCTGGATACGTTCAGCGCGTTCATGTAGTTTAGGATTTTTATTAGTCCTTCGGCGAAGTCGTTTATGTTATTTCGTCCTAGTTCGAGTATAGATGTTCTCTCGGGGAATACGGCGGTGACTTCGAAGAGGTAGTTTCTCGGGGCGAAAGCTGTGAGCCATTGGACGGAGCCAGTTGCTCCGATATATCGTTCTCCCAGTCGTTTTTCTTCTTCCACGAGGTGTTGCCAGAAACTGTATCCGTGCTCCTCGTAAAACTTCTTTGACGCCTCAAGCTGTTTCGCGTAGTATCCCATGGGTTCATCATAGCTAACTGGTTGAAGGTGAGGGTGAATTATGCTACCTCCTGAGGGAGGCATGAAGTTCCAGACTATGAGGAAGTGCTTCTGTGACACATTGTAAAGAGCTACCCTTTCAAGGTACTCTTGCGAAGCCATAAAGGCATTAACCAGAAGATCCTGTGTGAAATCTGTTAGAGTGAGGAAGTGTTTCCGAGAGATCACGGTTACCGCGCTATGCTGCGAGTATGGCATGAGGTTGGGTACTACAACAGCCTCACCAACTCTTATCCGCCCACCCGGAACGAACTCCTCCGGAAACCTCGGCGTAGCCGCCTCAACCTTCTCAGGGCAGAAGGGGCAGAAAGCCTCAGTAACTCTGGCTAGCTCTGAAAAGTCAGCTTTCATAGGAAGACTGAAGCGAAGTTCCGAAACAACGCACACCCTACCAGTCAACGGGTCAAACCTAGCCTCAACAGGTAGATATACGCGCTCAAAACCCCGCTTAGGATCAAGAAAAACAGAAGACCAAACAACCCGCCTAAACACTATAACCACCCAAAAACAGAACGAGACAAAGCAAGTCAAAAAACTTACGAAAACTACTACATAATATCGTGCTCTGTTACGCAAATTAGCGTTTTCCATTTTTGCTCTCAGTAGAGGGAAAACGTGAGGCAGATAAGAAAATGCATCTTCTAGCCCAGAGGAGGACGGGGCTTCGGCAGAGAGGGCCATGACTGAGCGGTAATAATAGTCTCAAGGCTTGTTCCAAGCAAGCAGGTCATGGTACCAGACGACAGGATAACTCAGCTGAAGCTGATCTTAAAAATTTAGTCTACGGCATCTTCATTAGGCTACTACTCCAAGAACTTCTTGGGGAAAGGTGGAAAAACATTACCATAAGATAGAATAATTAGGTAATGAAGCACATTTACCGATTATTTTTATAAAGATTGCAACGCAGTTAGCCTTTTTGTTTTCCGACTTTCGACATATGAATAGTGCTACGAAGCAGGGTTTAGGAATGGCCTCTTTAAACTTCGCTTGCCAAGTTTTGGGTTTACAGTTCGAATTACGTAGAGGACCATGTGAAACGTATCCACTGAATTGTATGGTGTAAGTTTTTCTTAGCGCACAATTCCATGCATGCTGTGCATATTTTGGGTCATCAATTGCACCAGAAGGCGATTAGTTAAAAACAAGGTTAAAGGGGTTTAAATTTTCATGCCAGCAGATTTTTAGATGTAAAAACGAGTACTTCCTTAGCTAAGAAGGATGGTTTAAGAGGGACGAGGAATACGTAGTCTCAACAGGGTTTCCGAAAAAAAGGAGATCCGTTTGGTTTGGGTGCGTTGTATTGGCGATCTTTTTCGCACTTTTCATGATTGCTCTGAGATCATGAATTCTTTTTCGAGGCTTCTCACGTAGTTGGCGGAACGCTTGACGTCCACGAAGAGCGCCTCTACCGCTTGCACGTCTTCCTTGGTTATTTTCCCGCGTCCATTCTCTTTGGCGTGCTCCATGCTTGGCGTCAGGAGTTGCACTGCATAGCGGAGGCTGGTCTTTACTCCTATTTGGGTCAGATATTCTAGTGCTTCCCCTTCCATCTCTATCTTTTCTTCTTTCGCCCTTATTTTGATTATTTCCCTGATTTCCTCCTCCTTGTATGGTCGTGTATTGATTATGAGAAGTCTGTCCAGCAGGTCTAGGGGAATTCCGTGAGGCGACACCAACTCTGTTCCTCTTATCTTCGTGAACCCCCTGTTCGATGCCAGTATTATGATTGGTGCTAGGTCTGACTCCATAGCTCTCGCAATGAAACTGTAAGCTTCAACGTCGAGCATGTGGCTCTCGTCGATGAAGCAGACACCTGGTAGTATCTCTGCTCGTCCTTCCTCGACCATGTTCTTCACTAGCTGGTTTACTCTTTCCCGTATCTCTGGGTCGATTTCTTTCTCTTCTCTTCCGCCTCCGAAGATGCTGAAAAGGGAGAAGCTGCTTCTCCTAGCGTTTATCTCATCAAGGTCGTGGAGTGTCAGTGTGTAGATGAACTCTTTCTCCTTCAATATGGAACCTGTCGGTATAGGTACTGGTTCCTCAGATTCTATGTCATATCGCTTGACATCAGGTGACTCAGCCTTTCCGAGGCGGGTAACTCTGCCTGTCTCCGCGTCTATCATTATTACGTCGCCCACGCTGATGCCTTCATTTATAATGCGCATTGCTATAGTTTGTCCAACCTCAAAAGTCTTAGACTCGTCTTTCGTAGCTATGGTTATCTTCGCCGACTGGGGAATTTGCTGGTACGGGTTGTAGGGATTCTTGGCCATTGTCACGTCCAAGTTCTTAACGACGCCCTCGTATATCTTTTTCATCTCATGTATCCTGACTCCTATCGCCTTCCTCATCACTTGTGTTAGGATCTCTGTCTTCTTAACCTCCTCGGAGTATATTTCTGATCCTGTGATCATCACGACGGGGACGTCTGGGCCGAGTTCCTTGGCTATAGCAATCGCTATGGCGGTTTTACCCGTTCCGGGTGGACCTGCTAAGAGCACTGCTCTTCCCGCCATTTTTCCCTCCTTTATCATTCTGACCACTATGCCCGCCGCTTCCCTCGCCTCGGTTTGGCCAACCATGCCATCGGCAACCAGCTCAGCCTTGAGCCCCCGTAGCCCGAGCCCCTTTACGTGGGAGTGGGCTCCTATTCTCTCGAATCGCCCAGGGAGGATTTCCTTGATCTCTACCAACTCAAAAACCCTCCCATACGCTAAAGGCTGTCTTATTTTCAGTTAGAGGGAAAGCATAATGAAAAAATAAAATTAACCCTAAGCTACTTCCTTTAGTTGCTCGTGGAAGAGTATTTGGTAGAAGTGACGTAACATTCTGACGACGAATACTATTATGATGAGAGTTACTATTGGCTGATAGTTTATTGTTACGAACGTTAAAGAGCTGTAGAAAATCTGGGTTACAGGAATGCTTATGCTAGTTAACATTTCGGCGAAAACTAACATATAGATTAATCCAATAAGGTTGTTGAGCGTGCCGAAGACCCCACTTAAGACAGGGTTTGAACGGCGGAAGAAGTTGTCTAGGAAAACCATGACACTCACGACTGCTCCTATTAATCCTATGACGAGCGGATCCAAAAGTTGAATGAATAGGTTGAACCGCTGTGCAAGACTCTTTCCTAGGGCTGGCGCCACGGCTGTCGAGAGAAACGTTAAGGAGGACATAAGAAGGGCTCTCACAGCAGGTCTATCAAGTTGCTTCTTCAAGGTTGTCGCCTCACTTCGTGAGTAGTACATGTAGAGGTATAAGGGTTCTAATAACAGTTGGCGTTATAATTTGGATATTTCCCATGAACCAAGTGGTGAACCATGCCACAGTGGTTATAGTCATCCAAAGGGGGCTACCATTAGCCGCAGCCTCGATTTCGGATGCTGGAACGGATAAGGAGAGGTTCAGAAGCTTCAGGCTTCCGGGCTGCATAAACAGTGCCATGTCATACGCAAAACTATGATCACCAGCCAGTTCCCCGTAAGGGGATCCCTTCCTTACATCTACTATTAGGATCACATTAAGGTCTAGCGCATATCCATTGTAGCCAAGAATCACAGAGTAGAAGTAATAAAACGTATCCCATGGAGGCGGATATTCGACCGATTGGTTTAACGGAGCGAAGTATATTTTTGTCATGTTGGCTCCCAGTAGGGAAGCTAATCCTGTTGGAGTTAAGCCAACAGTAAAGGATAACGCGACTAGAAAAACGAATGTCAGACGTATCACCTTTTTCCTTAACAAACAGATACCTCCATTGCGGCTACCTGAAGCGTGTTTTAATGTTTTCATTGTATTATTCACGCTTAAAACCATTTTTGCTCAATTAATAACCTGGAAGGTTTCCGGCTATGAGAGCGCTCTAGTTAAGGGTTATGAGAGGGAGTAGAGTTGCTCGACAAAATTTCGAAGATGTTTAAGAAAAAGCAGAGCTTGATTTTAGGAATTTACGGGCCGCCTAATGCTGGCAAGACCACTCTTGCGAACAGGATATCCTTGGACTTTTCAGGTGTTGAAGTTGGCACCGTATCGCCTATACCCCACGAGACGAGGAAGGCAACCATTGTGAGACAGGTCAACATAAGGTTTAACGGTAAGGGAGTTAACGTTGACTTGGTCGACATGCCGGGAATAGCTAGCAAAGTGGATTACAGGGATTTCATGAGGCACGGGTTAAGCGAAGAGGAGGCTGTGGAGAGAGCTAAAGAGGCTACACGTGGCGTCATAGAGGCCATACAGTGGCTTGATAACATAGATTTAGCTTTAACTGTTTTTGATGCAACGAAGGTTCCTTTCGACCAAGTTAACCTCGTAATATTGGGAAATTTGAAGGCTAAAAGGATACCGACGATTCTCGTCGCGAACAAGATAGACCTTCCAGAGGCGCGACCTGAGCTTATAAAGGAGTCCTTCCCGGGTTACAAGGTTGTATGCGTATCCGCTCTTAAAGGAGACAACATGGAGGAGCTTTATAAGGTGATAGCAGAGTCCTGCTAGGAGGGTGCCATCTTGAAAATAGATATAATCTCCGAGAAGGCTACTAGGAGATTAAGTCCCAACGATAAAGTTAGAATGATCATTGAAAGAGTGAAGGGAAAAAGAATATTGATTTTGGAGGAGAGGCTAAAGCCTGAGGAGCAAGTTGAACTCATAAAGGAAACCATGTTGGAGATTGACTTCAAGGAGTTTAATGGAATAGAAGTAATCACATTTAACGGAGAGAAGAAGGGGGGCAAAATAACTGTTGTGGCACCATCCGACATCGTAGAGGTAACGAGGGAAGGAGACTTCATATCTCTGGCATACACGGTGGGGTGTACGAAGTGAGTTTCTATAATGTCTGTGTGGTATGTGGCAAAAGGATGCCTCAAGGTCATAATGAACTGAACTGCCCGGCGTGCGGCTCTAACGTCTTCAAACTTATGCGCGAAGTAAAAGAGGAGAAAAAGGAGGAAGAGAAGAATCTGCTTCCTATGACGCGAAGTGAAGAAGATAAGTTGGAAACCGTGAGAATTCTGCGTAGAGGAGTGTTTGAAATAGATATTGAAGCACTTTTCAAGGGTGCCCCGCCTATAGTGTCAGACAGAGAGGGAGCTTACAGAATACCGCTTAACAAACTTAAAGTTGGAAAACGGCGGTAATTTTATAAGTTCAGGCTTATGCTTTCTCCTGTAACTTTTATCAAGTTCGCATTTTTCATCTCCTCAAGACACTTTGCCACCAATTCCCTGTGCGTTCCGACAGACTTGTAGATGCTGTCTACATTAGCTTCCTTCACGCCCACAAGGAGACGCAAGATTTTGAATTTCGGATCTTTTTCTAAGAATTCACCTAGACGTTTCCAGAAGGAACGAACTTCAATATTGGATGACGAAGTATTTTCGAAAACGGGTATCAGCCCGTTTTCGGCAATCACGCGCAACTTTTCCAGAAGCTTTTCCTGCTCTCTAAGCTTCTTATCTTTAATCTTCAGTTCGAGAACTAAGCGATCAATCTCTCTCTTTAAACGTGAAAGATCCTCTTTAAGCGGCTCTCCTTTTTCCTCACTCTCTGAAGGAGGATTCTTTAGAAGCTCTTTGGCTTCCAGCATTGCCGCCTTTAACTGTCCTCCCTCTTGCTCCTTCTGCGACTGATGCTTGCTTGGATCTCTGCCTCCTTCCGGGGGGGTGGAATTAATGAAACTGGAGAATAATTCTATGTTTTCGGTAACTGCACTGTCAAATGTCTCACGAAGTATTTGCTCTAATCCACGCATGGGAAACCTTGCCAGAATATTACGTATCACATGTTCCTTAACTGGCGCGAGCAACTCGATTAACTTTTGAGTTTTAGAGGCGGCTTCTTCGCTTTGAAGCGGCGCTTGCTGTGAAGCCGTCATTCAACCACCATTCTAGTTTAATTCTACTCGAGAACAAATGCAATTTATACTATTATCATTTTGGTCTAATAATTATTTTTCTCTCAAAGAAGTAGAGCCCAAAATGGAAAGATATGCGTTGGTAAATGGCAAATTATCAATTCTCCTCGGGAAATTACTGAAATAATTACTAGATGGTCGTTTAAGTTAGACATTAAAACACAAAAAGATATGAAAAAGTTATAGGCAGAAACAGTTTAATAACAGGGATTTCATAACAGGTTATTTGAAGCTGATTTTGCAGTTGAGAAGGGGGCATTGGAGGGGTTAAAGTGAACCCGGCAGATTCAGGTAAGGGGACTGCGGTGGATGTGGACGCCATTATAAGTGGGCTTGGAGAGTTATTGATTAGCAGGAACATCGAAAAAATTGTGGCGGCATTCAGGGAAGCCCTGAAGCCAGTATTAGAGCATATGGCAAAAGTCGATTCTCTCACGGAGAATGCTAAAGATGTTTACGGAACCTTGAAGCCAGTATTAGAGCGGATGGAAAAGGTCGAGGATGTAGTTATAAGAATGGAAAAGGAAGTGGCAGATTTTAAGTTGAGCATAATGAAGGAAGTACTTATGCTCCGTGATCAATTAAGAATGCTGAATGAAAGTCTCATAAGCCTGGAGGAGCGGTTCACTTCCCTTCTCGAGAGGCGAGAAGACAAAATTGAAGAGGGGAGGAAAGTAGCAGGAAAAGAATGGGTGGAGGAGGATAAGGAAGTTAAAGTCCAAGAGAGAAGCACCGAAATTCGAGAGCAGACCAATGTATCTGCAAGCGTGGAGGAGGCAATTGTCAAGAGAAGCGAGGAGGTTACGAGGGAGGAGGAGCCTGTCTTCCCTTCAACTAAGGATGTTGAAAAAATGAAGGAGATAGCACGGCTTGAGGCAAGACGAGCTAAACTTAAAGGAGAAATTTCAAGCTTGCAGATGTTGATCGACATGGGACTTGGAGGGGTTGAAGAAAAAGATGCGCTGAACGCCAAGCTAAGAGAAATGAAAGAAATAGAGGAAAAAATAAGCAGCCTGAGGGAAGAACGATGAAAAATAGGTGTTTGTTGCGTTAACGACCTTAACACCATATATGTTTTGTTTTCAACTTCCTTTAGACGTAGTTTATGTTTCCCCTATGACGTATGAAAAACTGCACTCCCTGCCAGAGATTCGATTCCTGTGAAGAATATAAAAGTATTAACTTACCGGGTGTTTTCTCTAGTATGCTGGAGTTCTTCAAGCTTCCACGATGCAGCTTGAATCTAAAAAGAATGAAGTCGTTCACGATGGCATTTCCCATCTTTTGTCCAGTTCAGAATGACTAAAGGCGATTCTTACTGGTTTTCTCTGTTCCCATGATTGCAACTTGCTTTAAGATGCTCATGTCCCTTTTGACGCATTTCACCTTTATTGCTAGCCGTCTTCAGGCTTCAGGAACTCTTTCCCCTATTAGTCCTAGAGAATAGACGCTATCCTGAATTTAGATACTACTTCAGTCAACAAAAGAGAAATGCTTTCAGTATTTGACCCGGACTTGAAATCACTTACTTCACTCAGCACAGCCATATTCATTAGTTTTAGGCTGCCTAGTACTCTCCCTTTTAGAGTATTGTGCCCTTCAGTAACGGTAAACTATAAAAGGAGATTGTGTTATGGGGGGAAGTAGACTTTTAGTCGAAAGTGGTTCTGAGGAGTGGACGTAAACATGGTGAAGTCAATGTACAGTTACATTTCAGAGAGCTGGAGAGAGATAGTGGGTAAGAAAGGCGATATAAAATCATTTTTACATGAAAGATTGATACTCTGGCGTAAGCAGCCAGTTATCGTAAGAGTGGAAAGACCTACTAGGCCGGATAGGGCGAGGAGGCTTGGTTACAGGGCTAAACAGGGCTTTATCGTAGTTAGGGTTCGAGTTCGTAAGGGAGGATTGAGGAAGCCTAGGCCTAGGAGTGGCAGGAAGCCAAAGGGACTAGGCGTAACTAAAAAAACACCTGGAAAAAACATTCAATGGATTGCCGAGGAAAGAGTTGCCCGCAAGTATCCAAACATGGAGGTTCTTAACTCGTATTATGTCGGGGAGGACGGCAGGTGGAAGTGGTTTGAAGTCATCTTGGTCGACCCACACCATCCAGCCATAAAGTCCGACCTGAAAATAAACTGGATCTGTAGCAAAGCACACCGTAGCAGAGTATTCAGAGGACTTACGAGTAGCGGCAAAAGAGCGAGAGCCCTAAGGAAGAAGGGGAAGGGCGCCGAGAAGGTTAGACCGAGCCGTGAGAAGTACTACGATTAAAAAATTGGTGTGAAGATTGGATAGTAAAGACTTATCCAGCGTGGAGTTTGAAGTTTTTGTTCACTCAACGGAGGACTCTGAAAAGGTCTTGAAAGCGCTACTTTTTCTTTCAAACAATAGGGGAGAAATCAAAGAGGAAAAAATTAGGGGACACTATGGTAATGAAGTGGTAATCTATAGAGTGAAGGTATCCGGGAGGGGGGAGGCTGAAGAAGTTATTGACCGGCTGGCCTCGTTGATGAATGAGGAAGATAAGAAAAGGCTAGAGAAGCAGTTAGCTCTAAGACATAATGGACATGGAAACATTTACCTTCGTTTCGACAAGCAGAAGGCGTATCTGGGGGAAGTGTATTTAAGCGATTATGAGGACGTTGTCAAAGTCAAGGTTAAGTTCTCTAGAAGAGAGCTTGAGGAGATACGTGAAATATGCAGGAGGCACAACCTAATAGTAGACTGAGATTCGCTGAAACACACGTGCACTTCAGCTCAGTGTCCTCCAAGCAAAGGTTCCTTGAGCTCGCGAGCAAGTTGGGATTTAGCGTTCTTTTCGCAACAAACGGGGGAGAAAAAGCCGAAGGGATTGAAGTATTCTCGAGAAGGGATCTTGAAGGGGAAAATTTATCTCAGATAAAGAAAAGACTAAGCGAAGAAAGGAAAAAAGCGGATCTGGTGGCTGTTCCATGCATGAACAGGGAGGTGGCCACGTGGGCTGCCCGAAATCCTGATGTGGACATCATTTACTTTCCATCCCTCGAACATTACAAGTACTTAGATAATTCTCTTGTCAAACTTTCCTATGAGGGAAGGACAGCTGTCGAGCTCTCGCTATCCCCCCTCTTCGAAAAGGAAGGAGCAAAACGTGTACAAGCATTCTCAACGCTCAGAAAAGCTGTCACAGTTTTGCTGGAAAAAGGAGCCGTTTTTTTCATAACCAGAGAGCCTAAGACAGAATATGAACTGCGTTCTCCTAGAAGCCTCATAGCTGTAGCGCGTCTCCTTGGAATTCCTAGAGAAGCAGCAGTAAGAGCAATCTCCTTCTATCCTTCAATTATATTAGAATGGAGAGGCTACGAAGGAGTTAGAGAAGAAGCCTAGAGAGGAGTGACGTATATTTGGTCGGAGCAAAGCTAAGTGACAGAGCACGGTACATCATCTTCCAAGTTATAAGCGAACAAGAGCTCGAATACGAAGATGTAGCTCGAAGTCTATGGAGCACACTGCTCAAACTTTTCGGTGAAGTTGGGGTTAGCCTCATGAACCTGAGATTCATCGAGTACAATAAACAGTCAGGTTTCGGCATACTACGCTGTACACATAAAACCGTTGACATAGTACATGCAGGGGTAAGCATGATTTCAGAGGTATCTGGCACGCCCGTCCTAACTGACGTAAAAAAAGTTACAGGAAGCTTGAAGAAAGCCAGAGAAATAGCTGAAAGGTTCAAGGCATAGCTTTCCGCTAAAAACGATAATTATAAATTCTCCCATTCGTCCATTTGAGTGTAGAGATGATGGCGCCGTCCCAGTCCGAGGAAACGATGAAGAGCTCATGACAACCTGATCTTCTCTTTCAAGTGATTATTGGAGGGAAATTTCTTTGGGGGAGCCTGAGGGAAGGATGGAGGCCCTAAGAATCTTGGAGGCTAAGTTGGAAAAACAGGGGGAGGAGATTAAGAGGCAGAAGGCGCGCATAGAGGAGCTTGAGAGAGAGGTTGAAGAGTGGAGAACAAGGTTTGATGCGGCTAGGAGAGAGCGTGAGGGAGAAGTTAAACGGCTTGAGAAGGTATTGGATTCCATGGAGGAGGCTTCCCGTGAGAAAAAGAAGTTGGAGATGATGCTTGAGGAGGAAAAGCTTAAGCTTAGGCGTCTTGAGGAGGATAAGAGGCTTAGTGAGGAAATGCTTCAAGCCGAAATCTCAAGGTTAAAGGGAGAGATACTTGCTAAGGAAGAAAGAATAGGAGAGCTTGGAGGGGAAGTTGAATATTTGAGAAAGAAAGTTTCCAGTTTAGAGGAGGAGAGAAAGAGGCTGGAGGAGCTTTTAAGCTCGCTTGAGAAGCTAATAGAAGGCGACATCAATTATAAGCCGTATTTCATTTTGAAAAGCATAGGTCGATGCAAGGTAACAGACTTGTCTAAGACGATGGGGGTTTCTGAGGGACAAGTGAAACTTGTTTTGGCTAGAATGGAAAGGATGGGAATAGTAAGGTTGAATGGAGATGAGGTGAGGCTTAACGAGGATTTGTTCGGCGGGAAAAGTGGTTAGGTAACCTTTTTGAGGGGCTTTGCTGGTTTATCCAGCTTTGCTGGAACTGTTTTTGCAGGTGTAGTGGGAGCTAGCAGGGATAGTAGCTTGTCTATTTTTGATGTTGTCCTGATGCTTTTCTCGTTCACCTCGTTGTGAATGACTTTAAGGACTTCCGTTATTAGTGTGAGGACTTGCTGGAGGCGCCTCCACCTTTCAGCTTCTTCCTTAGAGAACTGGTTGATTTTCTTCTCCAGCCTCTTAACGGCCTCCATGGTTGCCTCAGAGGAAACGGTAGTTTTTGACATCATTTTTTTAATACTTTTCAACTCAGTAGTAATATGCTTTAGGGATTCAGATAATGAAGAAGAGACAGAACTCAAATCCTCACTTAAAACGTTCATTCCTTCAATTATTCTCTCAACTGTCTTAGCTGTTGGAACATTACCTGCCGGAGTCTTTATCACTTCAACGTCTATTTCAAACTTTCTCTCGTTTGACAAAAAAGCACCTCGAGAAGAAATTTAGCTAATTAGATCTTTATCTTAAAGAACAATTAAAGATTATCTAAAAAGAATTCCTAGAAAGGTTCCCAGAACAGGAAGCTTCAAAAAAGGAGCACGTTTAGTTTAAGCAACTAGGAGGTAAGTGCATGCCCACGGAGTGGCAGCTTGTTTTAGCAACGCTACTTATGTTTTGGGGCGGATTAATGATCATGGATAAAATTTTTAACCTTAAAAGGTACGGCTTAGACGTCCTTCCTTTCTTCCTTATCTGGAAGACCACGAAGCTGAATAATTTCCTTTCGAATACTGCGCTTAAGTTCCCCCGAGCGTGGCACATATTGGGAGATGTCTCCATCCCCTTAAGTTACTCTGCTTTAGGTTATGGGATATACTTGTTATCATTGAATTTGATGAACGCATTCTTCCATCCTCAGCAGTCATCACCTATAGTTCCTCTAATACCGGGAGTAACAATTACTTGGTTCAGTTTCATTTATGCCTTGGTGGGAGTAGTCGTAACGCTTGTATTTCACGAAATGGCTCATGGTATAGCGGCTAGGGCAGAAGAAATACCCATAAAGTCGTCAGGGGTTCTTTTACTTCTACTTCTGCCAGGGGGCTTCGTTGAAATAGACGACGAGGCCATGAAGAAAAAGCGCACCCGATCCAAGCTCAGGATACTGAGCTCCGGCTCCGCTACGAACATAGCCACAGCCTTGCTAGTCCTCTTGCTCATAGCTAACTTCCAAGCGGTGATCTCACCCGGGTATGGTCCCTCCGTCGGCGTCGTTGTAACGAATGTCGATTCACAGTCCTTTGCTTATGGGGAGCTTGCCCCCTCGACGGTGCTATTCGCCATAAATGGAACTCCAATATGGTCACCGACGATTTTAGATTTATACCTCCTTAATGTTAAGCCCTTCGACACGCTTAGACTTACGACGAGCATGGGGGAAGTGACGGTTATCGCAGGAATGAATCCCAGAGCTCCTTATAAGGGATACATAGGGATCCTGTATCCGCAACCATTCTACTTACCTTATCCAAGTTCTTGGTGGCTGGGATACATGTTTCCAAACCACTTATACATGGTACTTCAATGGGTGTTTATAGTTTCATTTAGCGTTTCCATAGTGAATATGATGCCTATTCCCGCATTCGACGGAGATAAGATATTCCAAGAAATAGTGAACGTTCTCGTGGCTGAGAAAAAGAAAACGCCGGTACTCGGAAAAGAAATTTCAACAAGAAAGCTCATTTTAAACGTAGCGAGAACCATAACTGTGTGTTTTCTCGCTCTAAACTTCATAGTCCCCATCCTGGTATCAGGTTTTACTCCTCTCTAAGCGTAGACTGCTTTCCGGGAATGATGTAAAATGAGAAGCAAGTGTATGCGGTGTGGACGTGAGGCAGCGGTCTACCGACCTTATTCTGGGGAAATGCTTTGCAGAAGTTGTTTTACGGAGTCGGTTGAGAACAAAATTAGGAGAACAATCTCACGCTACAAAATGCTTCAGCCCGACAGCAGAATAGCTGTTGCTGTCTCAGGGGGAAAGGACAGCACAGTCCTTCTCCACGTTCTCGCCAAGCTCGAGAAGCGATTCCCGAAAAGTGAGCTCATAGCAATAACCGTGGACGAAGGAATAGAAGGATACAGGAATGAGTCTCTAGGAATAGTGAAAGAAACTGTTAGGCGTCTTCAAGTTCCTTGGTTAAAGAATTCATTTAAGGAACTGTTTGGGATGACGCTAGACGAGATAATCCGCGTCGCGAGTAATACTTTAGGCGAGAGGAGACTTGGTGCATGCACATACTGCGGCGTCCTAAGAAGGAGAGCCATAAACACTCTAGCTGTTGAAGCTGGTGCGGACGTTGTGGCAACGGCGCATAACCTAGATGACGAAGCGCAAACTATACTCATGAACATCCTTAAGGGAGATTTGATTCGATTCTTGAGAAACAGGCCGACCCGGAAAAATGTGGAGGGATTTGTTCCACGAGTGAAGCCTTTAAGGGAGATTCCAGAAGAGGAAATAGTTCTTTACGCTTACTTTAACCGGATAAACTACCATGAAACACCATGTCCTTACCACACGGAGGCCTACAGAGATGATGTAAGAGCATTTATTAACATGATGGAAACGCGAAGGCCAGGAACCAAGTACGACATTGTCAGGGTTCATGAAAAGCTCGTTAATTTGATCTCAGAAGAAGAGATAAAAATCGCAACTTGCGTCAAATGCGGGCAACCAGCCTCAGGCGAAAAGTGTAAGGTCTGCCAGTTGCTAGAAGAAGTTATAAATAAATTGTAAAAAGCGGGTGGTGGTCCCGGCGATCGACGACCTCTCCCGCCACACCCTTCACATTTGGTCTCAAACCCGCTTCCCCAGAAGCGCCACGCGTCTAGGGTTAGGTTGCTCCATCGGGGCCGTGACAAGCTCTCCCGGGCCTGGCCAGTTTCCCCTAGTAGAGACCGAACATGTCCTCCCTACGGAGGACGGACGGACGCCGCTAGCCCTCTGGGACGAGTTTTCATCGCCTTAACGTGAAGGGGATGTGACGGTTGACGAACGCCTCACGCCGGCTTTCGGCCCGCCATAAGAGGGTTTGCGGTCAAGGGAAGCAATGCTTCCCCATCAGGCGACCCCTAGCCGCCCGCCTACACCACCACCCGTAAATTATTATAGATGGCGAAGGTTAAAAAGTTTCCCCATCAATTTTTTCCGCTCGCAAGACGATTTTTATCTGTAATTGGTGTCTTTATTTATGTGGAGGCGTTTTGGGTGTTGAATGTTGCGGCTGGATTTGCTGGTTTTCCCTTCACAAGGTTTACTGATAGGGAGACATTGGAAAAAGTTGCTAGTGGTTTGAGAGGGAGGGGGCTGAATGCTATTGAGCTTTCTTTTTCAAAGTGTAGGCTTTATGTTAACTCTAAAAGCCAAGGTTTGATGTATCCTTCCTTAGCTCAGGCCGAGGAGGCTAAAGTGATCTTTGAGGGGACGACTATTGGGATTCATGCACCATACACGCTTGTTATTTCATCGTCTAGTTCTAAAACTAGGAGGCTGGCTAAAGCCCACTTCACCATGAATTTTAAGCTCGGTAAAGTATTACTGGCAAACCATTTGACTTTTCACTGTGGCCCGACAAGAAAAGACGCTGAAAGTAATGTGAAGGACTTCCTGAAAGAGATTATGAAGGTAAGGGAAGAGCAGGGATATGTGACTATGCCTGCCCCAGAAGTCGCGGGTAAGAAGGGGAGTTTTGCTGGCTTCGAGACAATAGTAAGAGTTGCAGGGGAAGTCGGGTGTCTTATATGTTGGGACATAGCCCACGACTATGCCCGTGGTGGACTTATAACCATGAAGGAGGGCATATTAAGGCGCTTGGAGCTTCTGGACGACCACATACAGATGAAAGGACACAGAGTGCCGATCCATATTTCAGGAGTGGTTGCCACGAAAAGGGGGGAGAAAAAGCATGCTCCTCTCATGATGGGAGGAGTCCCTTGGACGTTTTTCCTGTCGGTTTTGCGGGAACAAAACTACCTTGGAAAGGTCATTCTGCTTTGCGAGTCGAAAACAGACGGAGGAATCAAAGGGCGGCTTGAGGAGGCGGAGAGCATAATTAGATTTCTTCAAAGTAATGAAGAGGTGTCATCATACGGGGACAAAACAAGGATCGACGGATTTTTTATGTGAAAACATTTTTCTTCTTGTAAATAATTTAAATTGGGGATGGCGGGGTATGTTTGCTTAGCGATTGGGGGGTAGGCGCTTGGCGAGCGAGGAAACATTAATGTGGACTGAAAAGTATAGGCCTAGAACTCTAAACGATATTGTGAATCAAGCAGAAATCGTCTCTAGGCTTCGGACGTTCGTTGAGAAAAAGGATATGCCGCACTGCCTTTTTTCAGGGCCGCCGGGAACTGGCAAAACCACGGCGGCTCTTTGCTTAGCCCATGACCTTTTCGGGGAATATTTTCAAGGAAACTTTTTAGAACTCAATGCAAGCGATGCTAGGGGCATCGATGTGATCAGAGGCGTCGTTAAGGACTTTGCTAGGACTATGCCGCTTGGCGAAGTACCATTTAAGATCCTAGTGCTGGATGAAGCTGATGCACTTACCCAAGAGGCACAGCAAGCTCTGAGGAGAACGATGGAACGCTTCACTAGGACGTGTAGGTTCATTCTTATAGTCAACTATTCCAGCAAAATAATCGAGCCAATCCAGTCAAGATGCGCACTCTTCAGGTTTTCTCCTCTAAGTAGGGAGGACGTGGCAAAACGCCTTCTCTACATAGCTGGGAGAGAGAGTGTAGAGCTAGATGACAGTGGTATAGAGGCGATCCTTTACGTGAGCGAGGGAGACTTACGGCGTGCAGTAAACACGCTTCAAGCGGCTGCAGCAATAGGCGGTCCCATCACAGCAGACTCTGTCTTCATGGTTACCGGCAAGGCGAGGCCGGAGGAGGTACGCGAGATGATCGGGCTAGCGCTTAAGGGAGACTTTGTAAAGGCAAGGAAAATGCTCCATGATCTTTTAGTAACATATGGGCTCTCAGGAATAGACGTCGTCAGACAGATACATAGGGAGCTTTTTAACCTTGATATTCCTGAGGGGTGGAAGGCTCAGCTAGCGGACATTGTTGGAGAAATAGATTTCAGGATGAGTGAGGGGGCTGACGAGGAGATTCAGCTCAGCGCTCTTCTTGCAAAATTCGCTTACGTAGGTTCGCAGATCGGTGGGTGAAAAAATTGTCTAGGATGCTTTGGGCGGAGAAATATGCCCCAAGAAAGGTGAGTGAGATAGTCGAGAACAGGAAGGCTGCGGAGAGAGTTGCCGAGTTTATTTCGAATTGGCGTCCAGATCAAAAGCCTAGGGCGCTCCTTCTCTGGGGTCCTGCCGGTGTGGGTAAGACTGCTTCAGTCTACGCTGCGGCTAAAGAGCTGGAATATGACCTGGTGGAGGTTAACGCAAGTGACAAGAGAAGCTTAGATGAAATTCGGAAGACGGTGGGTACAGCATCCTCTCTTTCTTCTCTCATAATGGGGAGAAAGAGGGTTATTCTAGTTGATGAGGTTGACGGGATAAGCGGGAGCGAGGATAAAGGCGGTATAAGTGGGCTTGTGGAGATCCTGAAAAATACTGTTCACCCAGTTATCTTAGTTGCCAATGATCCTTGGGATCCTAAGCTTGCCTCCGTAAGAGAGTACTGTGAACTTGTGAGGTTCAATAGGATAAGGTCGAACGTTATATCCAGTATTCTGGCTAGGATATGTGAAAGGGAAGGGGTGCAAGCCGATCCCGCAGCCCTCAGAGGAATAGCTGAAAACGCTAGAGGAGACTTGAGAGCTGCCATAAATGATCTTCAGATGGTGGCTGAGGGAAGAGAGCGTATAACTATGGATGACTTGCGTATTCTTTCATTAAGGGACCAAGAAAGGAACGTGTTTGATATACTTAAAGCCATATTTTACGGTAAGGACGCGCAAAAAATAGTTATGGCGGCATCTTCATCCGACGTGGATTACGAGTTGCTTATGCAATGGATATGTGAAAACGCATGGCAACACATGCAATATCCTAAGGAGCTAGCAGACGCCTATAACGCTCTCTCTAGGGCGGACGTGTTTCTTGGAAGAATAAGGAAGAGACAACATTGGGGGTTGCTCTCGTATGTTTTCACTTTGATGTCCGCAGGAGTTTCACTTTCAAGAAAAACGAGCGGAGGAGGCGTACCAAAGTACCAGTTTCCAAGCTGGGTGAAAATGATGAGTGCTGCTAAAGCTAGAAGAAACGCTATAGGAAGCATAGCCAGCAAAATAGGTAAGAAGTGTCATGTCTCCTCTAGAGAGGCGTTTACGTCGTATCTTCCTTACATTAAATTCATCATCGAGGCTAACCCGGAGGCGGGGGCAAATCTGGTTAAATTGTTTGACATCGAGCCAGAGGTTGTTGGAGGGCTTATCTCTAAGGAAGTCGCTGAGAAAGTCAAGAAAATTTTGAGTTAACCGTTATACTATCTATCAATGCATGGTAAACCGATGAAAGAGTAATAGTAGCGTGAAGCTCTTCAGTTAAATAGTTTAGGAAAGACCTTCTACTTTTCTCGCATACTTTAAATCTAAAGGGATACTTTATGTCGTAAAGTACAAGTCCCCTTGGATCAGCCGGCCTAATTCCTTCCCTTGGATTAAACTCAGGATTAAGAAGCGAAGAGACGAAGTCGACGTCCTTTAATCCAGTCCCAACCATGAGTAAGGCGGAAACAATTTTTCTCACCATACCCCAAAGAAAGCTCTTGGCCGAGAAAGTAAAGCACAATATTTCGCCTTGTGCTTCGATGTCAACTTGGCTTAATGTCCTAATGGTCGACTCACCACTGCGAGGCTTGCAGAAATTTCTGAAGTCGTGTGTCCCGACAAGTAATGATGCGGCTTCCCTCATGCGGTCTAGCTCTTCCCCTCTCCAAACAACATAATATTTGTACGTTCTCAGTATCGCATCTTTTCGCGGATTGAAATCATCATTAACAAGGGCATAAGCCCAGCACCGTACATCCCTCGGGAGAAAGGCGTTAATTCTTGGGAGGGAGAGGGGGGCGTCCAAGTTGAACGCCACAACCTGACTTAGAGCGTGAACGCCTCTGTCGGTTCTCCCAGCGGAAGAGTATCTGGCTTCCTTAGGGTTGTAGAGTACTCCAGCTCTACGCATCGCCTCTAGCAGGACGCTCTCCACGGTGAGCTTCGACGGCTGACGCTGAAATCCAAAATAGTTTGAGCCAACGTAGGCGAGCTTAACAGCGTACCGCAGAAGCACCCCTCCTAAATAGGTAACCTCCTCCCTTAGCTAGCTAAGAGTATGTTGCTTCTCAACGCAGTTCCCAAAGTTTGTCGTTATTCCTCCGGAGGAGAGGATATGAAGATCTCCGTTCTCCTGTGTTTTCCAACGCCTTTAAGAGAACTCAGCATACCACGCAAAGTTTTTTCGATTATAGATTGAACGAAGGGATTTAACGATAAAGGCTTCCCATCTAAGTATACCGAGACTCTAGGGGAAACCTGGGGGCAAGCTGTTGGCCTAGCTTTCCCGGTTCTTAAGGCTTTAATAAACTCTTCACAGTTGAGGTGGCCACAGACACCGCAACTCTTACCTCCAATTTTCTCCGTAATACTTTCAATCATGAAAGAGTAAAGGGTTTCAGCCAGCTCTTCAGCACTCCTAGCAATGTTAAGTGAAGGATAAAGATGCTTAAGCTCCTCATAACACATCACAGCCGCTTTCCCTGTAACTGCTATGGTGGTGCTGGTTAGGAGCTGGGAGATATCACTAGTCGCCTCCGCCACGATAACCCGAGGGTAACACTTCGTTTCCTTAAATCCCTCCAGAAATGCTATGTCTACTTGGTTTGAAAGATTTTCTACAACTCTTTCAAGGCTCTCGATGTTTGTGATGGTCACGGTCAACTCATCTGTCACCACCACTGCGACCGCGGATCCTGCCTCGACGAATCTTACAGTGTCCTTAGCATCCTCCCCGCTTCTCAAATCGAAGGCTGGGTCATAGCTATGGCCATGCTTAACCACTCCAACTCTTATCCCTTTCTTACTGAAAAGCTTCACTAGCTGCACTATGGTGGATGTCTTGCCTGCGCGCCTGCCTAGACCTACAAACTGGAAAACGAACAACAGTAGCACCCGCCAGAGAAGTCCTTAGTCTTAACAGGGCATGAAATGGTTTAAATCTAACTTTTCATGTCTCATTAGCTGAGGTGTCTATGCTTGAAGGCGAAAATGGTGGACATAGGGGAAAAGAAGGATGTTTTAAGGACTGCCGAGGCAAGAGGGAGAATAAGGCTTAAGCCGGACACCTTAAGGAGAATAAGGGAGGGGATGATCGATAAGGGAGACGTGGTGGCAGCGGCTCAAATAGCGGGGATTCTGGCGGCTAAGAGGACGCCGGAACTTATACCACTCTGCCACCCGATACCGATAACCAGCGTGGATGTGAACGTGGAGGCTGGCGACTTTTTTGTTGAGGTTAAAGCAACGGTCAGGTCTATGGGAAAGACGGGGGTCGAAATGGAGGCATTAACGGCGGTCTCTATAGCCCTGCTCGTAATTTGGGACATGTGCAAACAGTACGAAAAAGATGAACGTGGGCAGTACCCTGAAACAGTGATAGAGGAAGTTCGGGTTACAAGTAAACTGAAGGAGGAGGGTATGTGAGGCCTGAGCCGACGCATTACAAGCATAGGAAATTCACCAAGCCATTAAACTTTGCTCTCATAGTGGTAAGCGACACGCGCTATAGGGAGGAAAAAGAGGGGAAAGAGAGCAGTGATGAGACGACGCCTATGTTCAAGAGGCTGGTTGAAGAAGCTGGTCACAGGTTTATTCTGAGGAAAATTGTTCCCGACGATGCTGAGATGATTGTTGAGGCGGTTAGGCATGCTGTTGATGAGGGGGCAGACTTGGTCGTAACCTCGGGGGGGACAGGGCTTTCAGAGAGGGATGTTACCCTAGAAGCGCTAGGCCAGCTTTTTGAAAAGAGGATTCCGGGATTCGGCGAGCTTCTAAGGCTTGAAAGCTACAAGGAGATCGGTTCTGCAGCCATGCTTACGCGGGCTGACGCAGGAGTGTATAGGGGGACACCTATTTTTTGTCTTCCCGGATCACCGAATGCAGTTCACATCGCGCTAACCAAGCTAATTCTTCCAGAAGCCGTGCACTTAACGTTTCACGTCAAGGGAGAGGTTAAACAATGAAATCGGTAAGAATGAAAGGGTTCGATGAAAGAAGAACGCTTGAGGAGGTTCTTGGAGAAGTTCTCTCAGCTCTTCCCAGGATGCCGCCTGAAAGAATTCCAACTATTTCGGCTTTAGGACGTATCGTTCATGGGAATATAGTAGCTGAACGCGACGTCCCCCACTTTGACAGGGCTGCGATGGATGGCTATGCCGTGGTCGCCGCGGATACCTTTAACTGTAGCCAGGAGAAGCCTGCGAGACTGAAACTTGTCGGAGAATGCACGGTTGGAAGGGTTTCTGATGTTGAAGTTAGAAGGGGGGAAGCCGCTCAGATATCTACTGGGGCGCCCATGCCTCGCGGGGCAGACGCCGTTGTAATGTTAGAGTACGCGTCGGTTAGCGAGGGGTACGTTCATGTTTACAAGCCGGTGGCTCCATTCCAGAATGTTTCGCGTAGAGGAGAGGATGTCAAGGCGGGGGACGTGGTGATTGCCGATGGTGAAGTTATCCGTCCTCAGGAAATAGGTTTACTGCTTCAGTGTGGAGTTAAAAAGGTGAGTGTTGCGGCAAAACCAAGAGTCGCCATAGCCTCAACTGGAAGCGAGCTTGTTGATATAAATGAAGAGCCAGATGTAGGTCAGGTTGTCGCGTCAAACGAGTACATGTTAGCAGCATTAACTAAGACTTATGGCGGTGAGCCAGTATACCTAGGAGTGGTGCCTGATGAGCGTGATGCGTTAAGGCTTACTATAAATAAGGCCTTAACCTTCGACATGGCGGTTTTCTCGGGAGGAACATCAGTAGGAAAATATGATTATATGCCCGAGACAGTGGCCGAGTTTGGAGGTAAAAATGTGGCGCATGGCTTAACCATAAGGCCTGGAGGGCCAACCGCGGTGTTCCTTATAGGTCGGAAACCCGTTTTCTGTCTTCCGGGATTTCCTGTAGCGGCTATGATAGCCTTTGAAAGCCTTGTGGCTCCCTCGATAAGAAAAATGCTTGGAGCAGGTAAGATTGATCCAAGGCCAGTCGTCGAGGCTGTTTTAGTTAGGCGTGTACCATCCACGCTCGGTAGACGGGACTTTCTTAGAGTTAAGATTGAAGAAAGTGGAAGTGGACTTATAGCAATTCCATTGAGGGTTGCTGGTTCAGGCATACTGAGCAGTATGACGAGGGCTGACGGGGTGGTTGAAATTCCTGAGGATGTTGAGGGATTTGATGAAGGAGAAAAAGTGAAAGTTAAGCTTTTCCTGCATGTTTTCTAGGAGGGTCCCGGTGAGGGAAATTTTTTACTCGGTGACTTCTTTAAAGGACCTTTTCTCGAAATTGGATAAGCTCAACGTGACTCCTCCCAAAGTGGAGGTCAGTGTTTGGGAAGCGTTGGGGAGAGTTTTGGCAGAGGACTTTAGATCCCCGGTGAACGTACCTCACTTCAGGAGGGCGGCTAGGGATGGATACGCGGTAGTTGCAAGGGATACGTTCGGCGCCGGAGAGGAGGAGCCCGTCACCTTAAAGGTGGTAGGCGAAGTTAAGGCAGGTGATGAGCAAGCTCCTCAAGTAAGTGAGGGGACGTGCGTGAGGGTAGCTACCGGGGCCCTAATGCCTGACGGGGCGGACGCCGTCGTCATGGTGGAGCACACAGTCGAAGGTGAAGGCCACATAAAGGTATATAGGGCTGTAACTCCTGGGGAAAACATAGTTGAGGAAGGAAAGGACATAAGGAGGGGGGAGCTAGTCGTTAAAGAAGGAAGGGTGCTGTCACCGCAAGATGTTGGTGCAATAGCTGCTACAGGTGTAGAAAAGGTGCGGGTTTATGGGAAGCTGAAAGTTGCCGTCGCAAGCACAGGCGATGAGCTTGTTAAGCTTGGAGAGGAACTGAGGCCGGGGAAGATATATGATGTGAACTCCGTCACGTTGATTAACGCTGTTAGAGCATCAGGAGGAGAACCATTCTACATGGGGATTGTTAGAGATAACAGGGAAGCGATTATAAAGGTTTTAAGGAGTGCACTCACGACGTGCGACTTAGTGGTGTTCTCTGGTGGAACATCCAAAGGTCCAGGAGACGCCGTCCCCTCTGCCCTACGTGAGCTGGAAGCTCTTGACTTCATGGTTCATGGACTGGCCATGAAGCCAGGTAAGCCTACAGCCGTGGCGTCTCACAAAGGTAAGCCTATCTTCATGCTCCCCGGACATCCTACTTCCGCCCTTTTAACCTACTACGTTATAGTTGACCCTTACATAAGGAAATGGTCCTATCTTCCCCCTCGTGAGGGTATGGAAGTTAAGGCAAGAGCGGGAGTTAGGATCTTTTCTGAGGAGGGAAGGCTCGAATTTAAGCCGGTAAGGCTTAGGAAGGAGGAAAATGAGCTGATAGCGTACCCTACTCCTACAGGGTCAGAGGCGATAACGACTCTTACATCGACTCATGGCTACATAGAAATAAAGGCGAACCGAAGTTTCATAGAGCAGGGCGAGGAAGTTACTGTGAAGCTTTTCAGGCCAATCTGGGAGATTAATGAACCCGAGGAGGAATTCCTGTGAGGATTGTTGTCGGGGTTACAGGGGCAAGTGGAGCTATATACGCATACAGGCTTCTGGAAGAGTTGAGGAAGAGAAGGGAGGAATCTATTCTAGTGGTTTCGAGTGCCGCCAAGAAGGTAATAAGATTCGAGCTTAAAGTCGAGGTGGAGAAGTTTTATGAGTTAGCCACGCAAGTGTTTGAGAACAATGACTTAGCAGCGCCAATAGCTAGTGGCTCGTACCAGGTAGACGCCGTAGTTATTGTCCCGTGCTCCATGGCGACCCTAGCGGCGATAGCCGCAGGCCAAGCGGACACGTTGATAAGAAGGGCTGCTGACTGCGCCCTCTCCGAAGGCAGGCCCCTGATACTTGTCCCCCGGGAGACCCCCCTAAATCTTATTCACATAAAAAACATGATGCTGGTTAAGACTGCAGGAGCAGTTATACTGCCTGCTATGCCGGCGTTCTACCACTCGCCAAAAACAGTGAACGACTTGGTAGACTTCATCGTTGGAAAGATACTCGATGCTTTAAGATTGCCACATAACCTCTACAAAAGATGGGAAGGCGAAAAAGACGGGTGAATTGATCGTAAATTTTATTTACTAATTAGTTTTCTGAGTTCTTTGAAAGCTCTGTTTTGGGGCTAATGAATTTGTCGAGCGCGAAACGGTGCACTCCCTTTTGCAAGCTTTTCAGGTGCGCCAACAAAAGTATGAGAATAATGCAGTCAGGAAACAGAAAGCTCATATGGTGCCAATGGGCTGAGGACCCATGCCAAGGACCATCATGCAAATACGCCATATGCGTCAAGGGACAGCTACAGAAGGACTTAATATGCGGACTATCAATCAAAAAAGAGCAAAGAGAAGCCTCCGAAGAAGAGGAAGAAGTACCATTTGAAGAAGAGACAACGCTGAACAAGGCAAAAATAAAACCACGGGTTCTCAAGAAAATCAAGGAACTAGAATACTAATCGTGATCACCCAAGAGACGGCAGGAGAACAAAAGACCTCCTTAGACGTAGCATAAATTAGGGCTCCTCAAGGCCTGCGTGAGCTCATCAATTAATTCAGAGTCCGAACTTTCTTCATCAGAGCCCTAAAAGAAAAATAAGAGTCTCCCCAATTTTATTTTTTCTGAAAAAGCATGAAACGTCAAGGCATTAAAAGTAAAAAAGATTTTTTATATTTCGATCACATCTGGCTCTATTGGTGTTTTAGGGAGAACTTCGTTTCCGTTTTCCCTTATCCAGACTGGCGCTTCCAGCCTCATTCCTCCAACACCAGGCTTGTTCAGAACTACTGCTGCTATTTCAACCATGTTTGGCTCAAGTTCCATATCGCTCCAAGGCTGCATGTCTAGTATGAGGGGGTACGACTCATTGCCCACGCCACCTATCCCGTGGCCGAAGCCAAAGAGAACATTACTGCCATATCCGTGCTTCTCCGCAACTCTGAGCGCTTTCCTTGCAATCTCCCCTATTTTTGCTCCCGGCTGCATTTCATCTATTAAAGTGTACGAGATTTCGACGAATGCATCGGAGAGCTTTTTCTGTTCCTCTGAGGGGCGTCCCATGATGTAGTTGTGAGATAAGTCTCCGTAGTAAAGGCGGTACATGGCGTGAAGGTCGACAAGCACGTTGTCTCCTGGCTGAATTATTTTGTCCGACGCAGGGGTGCATCCTCCCCAAGCATAGGCCGTCCTGTATCCTGATGCGATCTCTTGTCCTCCGGTCAGCGTCCAAGCCCAGTCGCTACCCGCTTCGCATAGCGTATTCTGCTATTCCGGCGACCTCGGTTTCCGTCATTCCGACTTCTAAAGAATCCTTGACTGCCTGCTGGCCGACATCAGTTATTTCTGACGCTCTTCTGAGTAGCTTAATTTCCTCTGGTTCCTTGTAGAGGGTCAGATTGTCGATCAACGGCGTAGCATTCTTGAACTCAGCGTCAGGCAACAACTTTCTCAAGTTGTCATACTCGGAGGCAAGAATATGTCCTGAAGCGAGAATCCATTCTTGTCCGTATTCTATGCCTATCCTACCTTTATCATACCCGAGATTTTTAATCGAGTCGGCGATCAGCGGTTCTAAATACATTCCCTCAGCCGGACCCCATCCCCTGACATTTTTGATCCAGCTGTCATCCTTCACCCTTTCGACATCCAAGAGTATTGTGAAGATTTCAGGCTCACCTTGTAATGGTATTATCACAGCACTCCTCCAAGGAATAAAGGCGCCAGTAACATAGCCTAGCGTCCGAAGGCGTGTGCCGACGATCAAATCAATGCCTTCTTCTTCCATCTTTCCCCTAATTTTTCTAAGCCTAGCCTCAAAATTAATGCTAACAGGTGAACTCAACTAAGCTCACCCTCCAAAAAAAAGAAGTAGAAAACGAGACTCTAATTAAAGTTTCTCTGCTGCAAAAAAGAAGGAAAGCTAATTTGATATTGGAATAAATGAAGTTAATTTTTAGTTTTGGACGCTTTTCATGTATGTTTAACATATCCTGGCTTTGGCTCGAAAAGTAAGCCATCACTGAGGAATTTATTTAGCGCTTTCTCCACGAATTTCCTGTCTATGTTCTCCGCGGTTGCTTCACTTATTATTCGTTCAACAGGTACTGGTCCGCCTAGCTCTGCTTCTAAACCACTAATTATGTCAAGAACGGCCTGCATTTTGTCGCGCTGGCTCTTCGGGCTACCGAGATAGATAGTATCAATGTCAAAGAGGCCTGACTCAGTATCTCTTCCAATTTGTTGTAAGGATGCTTTCATCAATCTTATTACTGCCTCAGCGTCCTCGGCTGTGACTTCGCTTCTCAGAGCCATTTTCGCCCTAGCCTCTGCTAACCTTACTAGTGCTTCAAGCTGCCTCGCCGTGATGGGAACCGGGGCGTCTGGCTGCTCTCCTTTACTCCTCATTTCAAGGTAGAAACCACGCAACTTTTCCACGGCGTCAGGCAAGAGGCGTGGCTTAACGTTTTTTCTAGCATATGCAATATACTTTCTCAGTAGGTCTGGAGGTATCGGCGGTGGCTCCTCGCTGGAGTATTCACGATGGAGGTGAAGTATGTGGTCAGCCATTTTTTCGTCATGTTCCCTAGCAGGCTTGTCTATCATTACGAAGATAAGGTCGAACCTTGAAAGTATAGTTGGCGGTAAGCTGAAGTTTTCTGAGGGAGGCCTATATGGGTTGTAGCGTCCTAGAGCCGGGTTGGCTGCAGCAAGGATTGATGTTCTGGCATTAAGAGTCGCCACTATCCCGCCTTTGGCTATTGATAACATGCCGCTTTCCATGGCCTCGTGCAGGGCGACGCGATCTTGCTCGCGCATTTTGTCCATCTCGTCTATACATGCAACGCCTTGGTCTGCCAAGACGAGGGCTCCGGCTTCAAGAAGCATCGTTCCGCTGTCGGGATCTTTCATCACCGCTGCAGTTAAGCCGGCAGCTGTGGCGCCTCTTCCTGAAGTGTAGAGTCCTCTGGGGGCTATCCTAGCCACGTATTGTAGTATTTGTGATTTTCCCACTCCCGGGTCTCCTAGGAGAAGCACGTTTATGTCTCCGCGGATCCTGTGCCCATCAGGCATCTCTTTGGGTACGCCTCCGAAGAGGAGGAGAGCTATTGCCTCTTTGATTTGCTCGTATCCATATATGCTCGGGGCTATCGAGCGGATAACCTTTTGCGTAACATATGGGTCTTGGGATAGTTGATTTATTTTTTGTTCGTCTTCCTCGCTTATTTCAAGCTTTTCCGCTTCAGCACCAACAACCTCTATGTTGTTGACCTCCAGTACGGTATTGAAGGTTACGAGCTTTGACCGCTTACCTACGAGACTTTCAGGAACTGGTCTGAGAACCCCGATCAGCGTAATTCTATCCCCAGGACGGGCTATATCAACTATATCGTCTGTTAGTATAGCGTCTATACTCCTCGGCAGCTGGCCTGGTGGGAGATCCTCTGGCTTCTCCTGCATCCTTATTTTTTGCCAATCGATGAAGGTTGAATCTTCAACTATTAGGTCGAATGGACCTTTACGCCTGCAGTTAGGATTTGCACATTCCACGGGGGTTATGAGTACTCTTTCCTCCTGAAGAATTGACATTTGCTCTCCGCACCTGCGGCACTTGAAGATGGCTTCAACAAGGCGAGGTTTTACCTCAGTCGCTCTTACTAGAATTCCATTAACTACTATTAGTTTCCCTATGTGTTCTGCTCTCAGTTTTCTTAATGGGACGCGATATTCTTCAGGGAAGCTTGAGAGTCTAACATAAACTCTCTCAACTTTGTCTAAGTATTCCGAATCCATTTCTTTTAGAATTTCTTTAAATGCTTGATTTGCAGCTGTAAGGTAGCGGTCGGGGTGTTCGAGGGCCATTCGGGCTAGCTCCGGGTCAAATGCGATGAGGTGATTGAAGTCGACTATAAGGCTTCTTGATTCGCTCACAGTTAACTGCTTTATTTTCTCTCTATATATGGGAGCTCCCGAAGCTGAACGATATTCCCTCAGGAAAGCTTCAAACCTAGCTTGGGGATTTAACTGCATGATGAGCACCTTTCTCTAAGTGGGAAGGATTATTCTATGTTTAAAAACTTATGCAACACCTTTAGCCACTCGTTTATGTTTGATGCGAGCTCGGAGTAAAGCACTTTTTCCTCGGGGAGCATATTTTCAGTTGCCTTCACATTCTGCCTCGCCCTAACAGCGACTTTAGCGACTTTCTCCAGCCTTCGACATACGAGATCCCTGAATGCGGAAGCTAATTTCTTCTTTTCATCCTCAGGGAAAGTCTCGATGAAGAACCTTAGACGGAGGAGAAAGTTTTCTGGGAGAGGCTGTAGTGCTGTCTGGCGCTCCTCTTTCCAAAGACAACTGTAAAGCTCAGCTAGATTGACGGGTTCATCGTTCTTGAGCTTAGCTAACCCAGCCTTAACTAAGTGAAGTGCTTGCCAAGCTGGGAGTGTGACTATCTCGCCTTCATTAAATGGACCTATGGCTTCGTCTTCCCCCAAATCAATCTTCGGCGTGGGTTTAAGCATAACAATCTGAACGTCTTGTTCTTCTAATTGGAAGAGCAAGCGTGAAAAGCGTCTCGTTAAAGCATTTTTCACGTGTGATCACCCGGCGCTGAAGCAACTTTTATGTTAAATTCGAACCCTAATAAAGTTGTGTGTAAGGGAGGATGAGCTTGAGCGTCGTTCTATGGTGCACGTCGTGCGGAAGAGAGAAGAATCCGTTTCCGCCCGTAGCAAGATGTGACAGGTGTGGGGGGATACTTGATTATGTTTATGAATACTGGATGATTAAATCGCCTTACAGTAACAGGCGGGGCATGTGGAAGTATCGCCCCATTTTTCCTCCGATTAGCGATGAGAATATTATAAGCATGGGGGAGGGGGGTACCCCGCTTAGGGAGGCGAAGGAGCTTGCTGAGACTATGGGGGGAGGAAGGGTTTTACTTAAAGATGAAACAGCTAACCCTACAAACTCCTACAGGGATAGGGCTGCTTCCCTAATTGTCTCTAATGCCCTTGATTCCGGTGCAAAGAAGTTGATTTGTGCTTCATATGGGAACTTTGGCGCCTCAGCTGCTGCTTATTGTGCTAGGGCAAAAATCGAGTGTATGATCATAATTCCGAGGAACGTTAACGCGAGTAAACTGGCTCAGATGTACATTTATGGGGGTCTCATAGTAAGAAATGGAAACGTTATAGATGATGCTATAGCTGAGGCGGAGAGGATTGCTGACGGATATTACCAAGCCACACCGGAGCTCAACCCTTTATCCGTTGAAGCTCAGAAGACCATTTCTCATGAAGTTTTAGAGGATTGCAGGAATGTTGACCTAGTGATCGTCCCTACAGGGACAGGGAATACGGCCTACTCTATCTGGAAGGGAATCAAGGAGTGTTTGGCCCTCGGCGTGACGGATCACCCCCCTCGAATGGTTCTGGTTCAGCCAGATGGGTGCGCCACTTTAATCAGTGAAGGAGGAAAGGTCAGGGTTAGAAGAGTTGAGAAAACCGCAACGGCGGCGTCCCCCCTCGTTTCTCTGATGCCAGCTTACGGCCGGCTGGCAGCTCAGGCCGTTGAGGAAAGTGGCGGGGTTGTCGTCACAGTTACTGATAGGGAAATAATAGAAGCTGAGAAGCTCTTAGCTAAAGCTGAGGGAGTATTTTCTGAGCCGGCAAGCGCCGCATCAGTTGCCTGCCTCAGAAAAATGAGGGAGGAGGGACTCGTTGACCCTTCAGAAGTCGCGGTCTGCCTTATCACAGCGAGTGGTTTGAAAGACCCTTATGTTATAGATGCATTGGCGGATGGAGGAAGGAGGGGGGTAAAGTCTAGAGGGGGCTTCAAGACAAAGTTCGAAATCTTGAGGTTCTTAGAGATCGGTGAGTCATATGGTTATGAGATTTGGAAGTTTATCGGCAAGCAACTCTCTATTCAAGCGGTTTATCAACACTTAGGAGAACTTCAGGAGAGAGGGCTCATTGAGGAATACTACAGGGGGAGAAGGAAGTACTTCAGGTTGACGCAGAGGGGGAGACGAGTTCTGAGGGCGCTTGAGGAGATCTCGTTAATACTTTAAGAGGGAAAAATAAGATGGCAAAAGGGGCTAATCGTGAAGGGCCGCGAAGAGCTCTTAGAGAGGGTGAAAGATAAGCGAAGGTTTGCTCCTAGACTTAGTGGAGCTTGCCATAAGGGTTTCTGAGTCGAGAAATGCCGTTAAGAGTGCTGTGAAACTTTATGATTGAGGCTTAGCAGTATGTGGCGATCATATGCCTTTGTGAAACGTTGAGAAAATATATGTTGTATGAGCCGTGAAGTGAGCGGCGTCATTGGTGGAAGCCTTAAAGGAAATCTCCTTAGGGGAATTAATGGATGGTGCTGTCTGCACATAGAAGGGGTGATTTTGGCATGTTTAGCACCAAGCGTATTCAGCCTTTCGAGACAACGCGCCCCCAATCCAAACGGGGGGATATATCAGGGGGAAGAAGTAGTTGTTAGGCTAGTTAAGAAGGCGGGAAACAACTTTGTTATATGTTTGATTTCAGGTGTGGCTCAACAATGCTTACCCTTCCCAGCTGATAGATGTGAAAATCTAAGATATCCATGGGGGGCAGCGTCTGCCCTCTAAAGAGAAGGGTGAACATAGGGATTAGCGTTACGAGAAGGCATCTTTCAAAGGTTAAAGGCGAACTGCTGTAGGACTGGCTTCCTGCTCGCGTTGTAAGCCTGACAGTATCTGACGTTGTAGGTGACAGGTTAGAGAATGTGGCTTCAGAACCAACAGCGCAGGATCCAACAACTTTTCCAGATGCTATAAATTTCTTGAAGAGATATGAAATGGGAGAAATGTGAATAGTATTAAGACTAGGCTCAACATGGGGGGGAACAGTGGGAATAGTTGAGAAGAGGCTGAAGCCCAGCGACCCAGTTTTCAGAAGGAGGGTTCAGAACTTTCTTTTACCAACAATAGGGAGCGTCAATACGGTGACCAATGAGGCTTAACGGAGAGGGCTACACTTGTTCATCTTGACTACACGCATGGATGGGGGAAGTGAAGAAGCCGGCTACTTAGCGGCTGGAATCATTAAAAGCATCGCATTAAACCAAGAGTCACTTAAAAGACTGCTTTAATCGTGATTGATGGGGAAGCAACGGTAATTATAAGTGAAGATGATGGGGTAGGGGTAAGAAATCAGGAGCTTGCTTTGAATACAGCCCTAAATAGCAGGACTAAAAGACGTTTTTGTAGTCGGCTTTGGTGCCGACGGCGTGTATTGAATATTCTACGCTGCAGGAGCCTTCGTTAGGGAGAGACAACGAAAAAGGAGATAAAAAATAAACATGGAATTAAGGCTGAAGAATCATGCAAAATCATGATACAAGCTTCTTCGAGAAGATAAATAAGGATGGACTCGTAACAACCCGGCTCCACAAGTGCCAATGTCCAATGTAAATGGCGTCTTAATGCTGGCTACGTTCTAAAGCCATATGATGCTTGGAGACCGCCTTTAGTCAATTGGATAAAACGTACATAGAGCGATAATTCGATGAGGTTATACGAGAATGAAGAACTGTAGGTTTGTGCTTAAAACCCTAAAAGTTTTTTAGGGGAACGAGTCCATGTTGACCCGAGGGGTCCCAGATGGAAGAAAGAGCCTATCAAATCATATTGGAGGCAGGCGAAAGAGGACTCCTTCAGAGTGATTTATGGAGGAAATTGGGGGTAAATAGCAGAGAAGGTTCGAGAATAGCTATGAAACTTGAGAAAAAAGGAGTTGTGCGGAGAATGAAAGAACTGTATAAGGGTAGATGGACCTATAGGCTTTTCGCTAATACGAGAGAGAAAGTCGAAGTAAGATGGGATACATTGGGAGGATGCCCTTGCTTTACATGCACGCAAATTTCTCGTTGCGGCGCAGGACAACCAATATCGCCAAACCACTGCTGGAAGCTAACAGAGTACATCAATAAATACGTAAATGAAATCAATAAATACGTAAATGAAACTCCCTAAACTCGACGACTACTTCATTTTTATTTACTCATTTATTCTGGGAAGTCCCCCAATGTTTAAAAGCATGGTGCATTAAAATTCTCTGAGGAATTTCTGGAAGATGAGTGGAGGTTGATGAATTTGCAGAGGGATGGAGTTCTTCGTTAGTCCATACATAAAATTCGCGTTGAAGCATGCCAGCTTACCCGAGCGAGTCTATGTTTTCGACACAACTCTACGTGATGGCGAACAGATGCCCGGCGTTGCTTTGACCTTTGAAGAGAAAAAGATGGTAGCTGAGCAACTGGCCAAGCTCGGCGTCGACGTTATAGAGGCAGGTATGCCAGTAGTCTCTGAGGGAGAGAATAAAGCCATCAAGGAAATAGCAGGTATGAGGCTGGGACCTGAAATATGTGCTTTGGCCCGTACCACCCGCGAAGACATAGATGCTGCACTTGACTGCGACGTGGATAGAGTGCATGTTTTTATTGCTACATCTGAGTTACACATGAAGTATAAGCTCAAAATGACGGCTGACGAGGTTTTGAGAAGAGCTATTGAGGCGGTAGAGTATACAAAGAGCCACGGCGTGAAGGTTGAGTTCTCAGCGGAAGACGCTACTAGGAGCGATTTGGGATTTTTGAAGAAAGTCTACAGTAGCGTCGTTGAAGCTGGAGCTGACGTGATAAACATTCCCGACACTGTTGGAGCGACCACCCCTAGCGCGTATGCACATATAGTTGAAGAAATTAAGAAAGCTGTTAAGCCTGGAGTCACTATATCGGTGCATACGCATAATGACTTTGGATTGGCAACGGCAAACGCTCTAGCAGCTGTTGAGAGGGGAGCACAGCAAGTTCATGTTACGGTGAACGGCATCGGGGAAAGAGCTGGCAACGCTTCACTGGAAGAAGTGGTTATGTCTCTTTTCGCCCTCTACGGCGTAACAACAAACATTAAAACAACATATATCTATGAGACGGCAAAGCTGATTGAGCGACTGACGGGCGTTAGGCTTCAGCCAAATAAGCCTATAATAGGAACTAACACCTTTAAGCATGAAAGCGGAATCCATGCGCATGCCGTTCTCGAGAACCCGCACACCTACGAGCCATTAACCCCCGAACTTATAGGACGTAAGAGGACAAGCATAGTCGAAGAAGCAATAGTCATAGGTAAGCACACAGGAGGACACTCGCTTAGGGCAAAACTGGAAAATATGGGTATATCCGTGACTGAAGATCAATTGAAGGAAATAATGGTGCGTGTAAAGGAAATTGGCGATAAAGGCAAAACAGTCACGGATGCGGATCTAATGGCGATAGTTGAGGACATAGTAGGCAGAGTGGCGGAGAAGGAGAGAGTATTGAGGCTTGAGGAGCTCACCGTCGTAACAGGTAAAGGTATAACACCAACAGCTACAGTGAGGATTAGGGTCGGCGACAAGGAAAAGATCGCATCAGCAATAGGCGTAGGACCCGTGGACGCAGCCTGTAATGCCCTTCAAAGTGCAGTTAAGGAGTTTCAAGAGATGAGCTTGGAAGAGTATAACCTAGAAGCAATAACAGGTGGAACAGATGCATTAGGCTTTGTTACGGTAAAATTGAGGGACAAGGATGGAGCAGTATACATGGCGAGAGCAACAGACGGAGATATAGTTATGGCGTCCGTTCAAGCCATAATTAATGCTGCAAACAAGGCGCTACTAGTAAGAGGGTATAAACCCATGGGCCAATAGATCAAGCAATTTTTTAGAGGCGCGGAGTCTATCTAAGCTTATTTTCTTTTAATGGAAGGCTTACTTTAATCTTTTTATTGCTTGAGATGTAAGCTACTTCCACAAGTTCTTGTGCTTCAACCCCATGCTGGAAGTTGGGGTAAACCCTTTCGTCTTCCGTCACGGCCCGCAAAAAAGCATAATCTTCTAGATAGAAATTTTCTCCTGTTCCATACCTAACTACAAGAGGGGATGCTTTCAGTCCGATACGCTTTAGGAAGCCAACAAATATCGCATCCAAATTCAATTGTTCAGCTTCCCCCTTAGACTGTAAATATGCTGCCTCACCCATCGTGCTGAGGTTCAATTGGATATATCCTTCCTCGCAGTAGACTGTCAAGTTCCTTTCCGATAAACGCAAAGGTACTTTGTGCCAAACAGCGACTAGTGACGCTAAAGCACCACACTTAAACTCCAGCGTCATGCTCACTAATCTCTCCAAGTTTCTCTCCGTGTAACGGGTGCACGTTGCGTAGACATGCGTTGGCACGCCTAGAAGCCACCTTAGAATATCCATGTCATGTATGGAATATTCAAGAAGAACGCCGCCTCCAGAAATTGAAGGATCACTTCTCCAATCACTAACATAGAAGCCGCCAACAGGGAAAACTTGGTCACTCTTTAAGACGACACTTATCACTTCCCCTAGCCTTCCTGAAGAAATGATGTCTGCAATGTAGTTTAGAGTTGGATGAAATCGAAGGACAAGCCCAATTTGAGCCTTGGCTCGCCTACGCTCTGCTAAATCCAACATTTCTTTTGCATCGGTTAAGCTAACTGCTAAGGGAGTCTCGCAGAAAACAGACTTGCCAGCATCCAACGCCCCTGAAACATATTCTTTATGATATCTTGTTGGCGTACATACAAAAACAACTTCAACATCTCCATCATCCATCATCTTGAAACCATCAGGATAAGATTTAGCGAAACGATAAGCCTGAGCAAAACGCATCATCTTCGGTTCATCAACGTCGCTTACCGCCCTAAAGTCCACGTCTAGAATACCGGCTTCACGTAAGCTCTTAAGTGCAACCACGTGATGTATACCCATAAGGCCACATCCAATTATACCGATGCTTATCCTTCGCAATTTCCCCGTCTCCTGTTAATTCCTTCTTTTTTAAGAGTTATATAAGAGTTAATATGAAGGGTCGCAGGACGAACTTGAAGAACTTGAACGAAGGAAATATGGTTGTTTCACCTAAAAATTACATGTAACAATGACATATGAAGAAATGGGGGTTTTGTTTCTTTCCTCTGTCGACTATACCTTCGAAGCTTTCCGCCACTAACGATGAGGACAGGTAACGGAAAATGAGAAACCAAGAGCATCTAGAATTAAAAAGATTCTTTATGGTTATGTTTGAGCTAGTAGAATGCCTTCCCTGATGGGAAAAATCTTGTCTAGAGATTTTAGAGCGGACTCGGACCAGAGGGTTAGCCTTCCCGGGTGCCCTCCAGGAGCCAGTAATTCAGCGTTGAGGTTCCTAACGAGGACTACCTCGACTCCCGGGTAGTTTCTGGCAGCTTTGGATATCCCATCATCTTTCTCGACTATTACGAGGACGCTACGTGCACTCTTTCTCCTTCGTCCCCTTATTTTCCCTTTTCCAGCGCGTACCTTGCCCATGCGCCGCTTGGCACGCAGAACGTCATCCCATAATCCAAGAGCAGTTAGCACTTCTTTGAAATCCTTAGCACTTTTCAATTTTTGAATATCATCTGTAACTACTAGGGGCACTTCAAGTACGCCGTCGACGCAGTGGCCCCTGTTCTTTATAAGTTCCAGCTTCGCTGTTGCTGCTATGGCTGAACAAGTGGCAAGCTTCTTCTCTTTTCTGTTTACTCTTTCAAGAAAGATCTTTCCGGATTTCGGAGGGTGAGCTCTCCTGCCGCCTACGGCCATAGGGACAAATGCGCCTCTTCCCGCAGCCGGGTAGCGATGACCTTTAACTCTTGGAACTCTGGCCATTCCATAGCCGGTACCCCAAGACCCCGCCGTCGTCCTCTTTCCTGCCATAGGGTCGACACCATAGGATTGGCGTTTAGCACTGAGAATGGAAAGGACTGCACGCTTTATAAGATCCGGCCTAATAGGCGTGAGGAAAACCCTTGGTAAGGGAACCTTTCCGACGGCTTCGCCCTTGATATTGTAAAGCGTCACTTTGCCCGCATCCATGGTTCACACACCCTGCTTAGATTCTGTGCTTATGTAGGAAATCGTCGGCACCTCGCTAAACATTTTTGGCGATGGCCGCATAGGGTAACGCATGAAGACTAGGCGTTTAGCTGGCCCAGGTATGCTTCCGGCGAGCAACACGTAGTCGCCTTTCACTAAGCCGTAATTTATGAATCCACCCTTCGGATTTATGTCCTCGCCTTCGTTATTAACATTTCCTATTTTTAGGAGGTACTTGTTGTATTCAGTCCTTTGATGGTATCCCATTTGTCCAGCACGCGGCGTCGTGTATGGTACACGATTAGGATGCCAAGCACCTAAAGCCCCAACACCTCTTTTAGTCTTCCTAGATTTATGTTGCAGGATTCGTATTCCCCAACGTTTGACCGGTCCTTGGAATCCCTTCCCTTTTGTTACGGCGAGAATGTCGACGTAATCGCCTTCTTTGAATATGTCCCTAACACTAACGGTGCTATTTGCCTGACCTAGTTTGGATACGTCTCCTTCAAGTCTCTCCACGGCGTATCCATAAAGTTCATCTCCTAAGAAGCGGGAAGCGTAGAGAAGAAGATCTTTAGGCCCACTGCCACCTCCAATTTTTATTTCCAGAACTTCTGGCTTCTTCTTCGGAACGGACGCTAATCTGGGTTGAGTATGAGCTAAAACGCGTACTTCATAGATGCGGTCAATGTGATCTAGTAAACGCTCGAGGTTCTTCCTGAACTTTTCCAGCCTTTCTTCAACACTGTATTCGAAAAGTTTCCTGCATGAGATTTTTCTAGCTAAGTCATTCGACAAGTTTGGTGACCAGACCTCATTCAGCGTTCTCAAACCGTAGGGGGTATGCTCATAGGCTCTAACGGCGAAAACCACGATTGGAGGGATATCTAGGACGGTTACTGGAAGAGCCAACTCTTTTCCATAGTATGGACTGGTTTTCCTGTTATCCACTATTATGGCATGAGTCATTCCTGCTTTATAACCGGGTATACCCAGTAATGTGACTGATCCCGAGTATGAGGGCCAGCTCCTGACGCGAGCAACTGGCCTGCTCGCCCTACCTTTAGGTAAATAAGCTAGACTCCCTCTTTTTGGAGCATGATATTTTCGATGTCCCATATGTTTCTCCCTCGAACAGTTGAATCATTATAAGGATGATGCTTTATAGAATGATATTACGAAAAAGGTAACGTCCTCCTTTACCTTTTCTTTCCTTTTTTTCGTCCGGAGCTTCTCGCAGCTATCAAGCCTACCTTTGCTCCGGGAGGAGCGTTTCTGGATACCGTGGAGGGCTTTCCCGGGTGCTGATGACTTCCTCCACCGTGTGGATGAGAAACGGGGTTCATGGCTACGCCTCTAACTTTGGGCCACACCCGTCCTTTTGCCTTAGCCAAGTAGTACTTCTTTCCAGCCTTAACGAAGGGTTTCTCTATACGTCCTCCACCCGCAACTACACCGATTGTTGCTCTGCAGTTAGGGTCAAAGGCCCTAACCTTCTTCGATGGGAGGAGGACTATTGTCTTATCCGGAGTGTGGGAGAGGATGGTGGCGTATGTTCCAGAGGAACGCACAAATTTTCCTCCATCTCCGGGGAGGCTCTCTATATTGTAAATGGGAGTTCCCTCGGGTATTTTTCCGAGGGGCAGAACGTTTCCGGCCCTTAGTGAAGCACCAGTGCCAATCTCTACCTCTTGGCCTACTGCAATTCCTTCTGGGGGAAGCATAATCTGTTCTAGGCCATCTTCAAACTTTACCTTAGCAACTGGGGCTCCTCGACCCGACTCATGAAGTAATGCGATTACCTTTCCACGGACAACGACATCGCCACTTGTAAGCCTATATTTTACTTCGCCCATACGTTTATGGGTTGGCGCCCTAAACGTAGGAGTGCCTTTTCCTCTTCTCTGAACCAGTATTCTCTTGCCCATTAACGGCCACCACTCATTTACTTAGGGGTTTACTGGAGACTATTGTGACTGCTAACGCATTACGGTTTAAAAAGTTTTCTTGTTCAATACCCTGTCGCATAGTCGGTTGCTTCAGTTTTAAGATTAAGATGCGGCGATTTGTACATGGCGTTTTCTTTTTGGTTCGGCGATTTTCAGATAATGATAGCCCATGTATCTTCTGGGAGAAAAATTGTCTGGAGGAAAAGCTTGGAAGGCAAAAACATGCAGTGAAGGTATAGATTTAGGAGGAGAAGGAAATGTATAAAAGGATGGAGGGAAGTATTGTTGCTTGCTAAGTGATTTGTTAGGGGGGCTGGTCTTTGTCCAAGAAGAAGCGTGGTGATGAAGCTCCTCTTCCTGCAACAAGTGCAGGTCTTATAAGGTTTTTTGAGGATGAAAGCGTTGGTGTGAAGGTTAGCCCCTTTATGGTGGTTACTGTTGCGGTTTCCATAGTGGTTATTGTTGCTTTAGCGTTGTATTTGAGTGGTGCAGGGAATTGGCTAACTCGGGCGCTTTCTGGTTATGCTGGTAGCGTTTAGTCTTGTGGTACTTCCTGCGTTTTCCTGGTTTTAGTACAATGTATGGTCCTGTTTTTAGGTTTTTTGCTTCCTCTTCTGATAGCTCCTCAATCATAACTTTCTCTTGATCCTGATGGATTATCATTCCGTTTCCGAACGGGTCCTCGAGAATTATGGTGAAAGTTATTCGTCCTTCTATTGCCATTTGAATGTTTTCTATTGCTTGCTGGCATTTCTGTGCTTGCTGGGGAGTAGTAGACCAGTTCTTGAGTGTTTTTGCAACATCCAAAAAGCGGTATAGGACACCTTCCACGTTAGTTATAAATGGTTGGGATGCTGGACCGGGCTCTATGGATGCGCCGAGCTCCGGAATTCTTATAGTGCTTGATGTTGATTTAATAACTTTGGCTGTGAGGTCTTGCAGATTTTTCACTTGAAACGTGAACCGTACAGGTTTACCAAAATTCATATTTATCACATCACTTGACCTTAAATTACATTTTTCACATTTAATGGTTACCAATAATATATCGTGGAAGAAGGGTACGTTGATGCATGTCTGAGTTATCCTTGCTTTTCCACCGCAGGATGGACATGTTGTTTCTGTTTCGGCTGACTCTTCATTGTTTAAGTGATTCGGTGCTTGAAAGGAGTTTTTCGGCTTCATCTTTCGGGTTCGCCTCCTTGAATGAGTAAACTTTAAGTGTGATTTTTCCTGCCACGGGGTTAAAGTCTGCTTTAGCAGTTAAAACTAGCTCTTTCCCTTCCAGATCGTATGCTTTCATTTTTAGTGGAGCAGCCTCGTCCCCTTCTCTCTTCGCAACTTCATATGCTTCTCTTGCCGTTATGTTTAGAAGTTTTTCAGCTTCTTTTCCTCTGAATAAGGCCTTTGCAACTGCAGTTCCGTCGTCAATCAGCGCGTTAACTGTAAGGAGCAATATTGGTTCAACTTCTCCACACATAACGCAAAATCCATTATCTTCCAGTCTTCTGCCACAAGTGGGACACACTTCATAAACCGCTTTCTTACGCAGGAGGCGCCTTAAAGTTCCTCTGACTTCGACAAAGTCGTCGTCTTCTAGTTGGAAGAGAAATTTACGTGGAGGAGTGCCCCTTGAAATTGCCTGACCAATTTCTTCTTCGAGAGAGATAAGCTCGACTTTTGAGAAACGCCCCACATGAACTTCTACCTCGCCATTCATTCCTGCTCTAGTGTATCCCCCCTTAATTCTTAATATATCGCCTGGTTCTGCATCGATAATGTTCTCGGCTTGTTCATCCCATGCGACAACTCTGACGCTTCTCGTTTCATCCATGATGTAAAGAGACGCTACAACGCCTGTTGTCCCATCGCTCCTAGTAAACTCTTTGACGTTGGAGGAAACGGTAACTTTGCCCTCTACGTTCACAGCCGGCATTCCTGGCTCCAAAGCGTTCAGTTTTGCTATTCTTTTTTCGTGTTCTTTACTTGGATTAATGGTTATTCGTACAAGTTTTCCCGCGTGAAGTTCTACGTCGCCTTGAAGGCCTAACTTTGTGTAGCCACCTTCTATTCTTAACTTGTCGCCCTCCTTAGCGTTCTCTAAAAGCTCAGCGCTCTCATCCCAGAAAACCGCCCTCACACTCCCTGTTTCATCTGATAATATCACTGATTTTCTCTTTCCTTCCCCAAACTCCCTACTGAAAACTGTTGTCGGGTAAATTTTCTGTACGACTGCTTCCACATCAACATCCTGCATTTCAGGCATGAGATCGCTAAGCTTAACTAGCTTTCTTTCAATTACCGGATATTCCTTGTCATCTACATCATCTGGTTCAATCTCCAAGCTTCCCCCCTTACCTAAATGAACCTCCAGTTCCCCCCTTAACCCCTCCCTTATATATCCCTTAACGATGCGTATTATCATGCCTTCTCTTATCTTTCCCTCTTCCACAAGGTCAGCATGGTTCCCCCACATCACCACCCGAACATCTCCTGTCAAGTCGCTCACAATCATGCTGGCAACTTTGCTTTTAACCCCTCTTTTTTCAAACTCTCTTACAGGGTAAATTCTGTTTACCCTCCCCGTCATAGTAACGCTCCGCATTTCCGGTCTTAAATCCTTCACGTATACTCTGACGGGTTTATAGTCGTCTATCTCTGAAAGGTTTATTCCAAGGTCTCTTGCAACAAGGTGCAGAGCTCCTTCATCACTAATTAAGCCGCCCATCTCCCTCTTTTTCTTCTCTATGAGGTGTTGCAGCTCCTTTCTCGAAACACCCGTTTTCTCAATCACTAGATCTACTTTTTCTTCTAGGCTCAAGAAGAGCCCTCCACTTAAGATACTTCATGAGATCAATACTTCAAATACTCTTTTAAGGTTCACTAACACCTTCAAGAATGGACAATGTTGTGGTGACATGAATTGAACGAGAAAAAACTGGAAAAAGGGATAATCGAACTGATCAGAAAGGCGGTTTCTACAGTGCCACCCGACGTTAAGTCTGCTTTAAATGAAGCGCTGAGACGAGAACAAAACGAAGTGGCTAAAATGCAACTTGAAGCTATGATCGAGAACATAAGGTTAGCAGAGGAGAGAAAGATACCAATCTGCCAAGACACTGGTATACCTTATTTTCATGTACGTTTACCACAACCCGCTGACGCTAAACGAATCAAAAAAGTTATACTGAGCGCTACTATTAAGGCAACACGTGAGGTCCCCCTGAGGCCTAATGCCGTCGATCCTATAACCAACAAGAACAGCGGGAATAACGTTGGCATCAACGTTCCATGGATCGAGTTTGAACCAAGCAACGACGACTACATTGAAGTAACGGTTTTTCATAAAGGCGGAGGAGCCGACAATGCGAGTATGCTGACGTTTCTTCCAGTAAGTGAAGGAATAAACGGGGTTAAGGCGTGCATCCTAAAGGCCGTACTAGCGGCTGGAGGAGGGCCGTGTCCTCCAGTAATTTTAGGCATCGGCATAGGTGGAGGAGCATACATCGCCATGAAGCTAGCTATGATGGCGCTCATGCGCCCATTAACAAAAAGGAACAGTAATCCAAGAGTGGCACGGTTGGAGAATGAGATCCTTGAGGATGTTAACAAGACAGGAATAGGCCCCATGGGACTCGGAGGAAGGAGTACGACAATAGGAGTAAACATTGAAAACGCACACCGCCACCCTGCATCATACCCAGTAGCTGTCCTGTTTAACTGCTACGTCGTAAGGAGAGCGAGGATCAGAGTCTCTCCTAAAGGGGAATGGTGTTTTGAATGAGAGCCGGAAAAGAAAGTTTTAGTAGGATTCTGAGGACGCCTTTATCCGAGGAGGAGATCAGGTCGCTACAAGTTGGGGACATAGTGTTTCTCTCAGGCGTTATAACTACAGCTAGAGACGCCGCCCATAAGAGAATGGTGGAGCATATTCGGTCTGGGAAGCCTATCCCGGTAGATTTGAGGGGTGGTGTCATATATCATTGTGGACCAATAGTTAAACAGCATAATGAAAGGATAGAGGTCATCTCTGCAGGTCCCACTACGAGCTCAAGAATGGATGATTTTGAATCTATTATTATTGCCTGTCTCGGGGTTAGAATGATCATCGGCAAGGGAGGCATGGGAGATGCAACCATTGACGCTATGAAACGTTACGGAGCAGTTTATGCGGCTTTCCCTGGCGGAGCCGGCATTCTGGCGGCCTCAAAAATTAAGAGGATTCTTGGAGTTGAGTGGATGGATTTAGGGATGCCGGAGGCTTTATGGATACTTGAAGTTGAATCCTTTGGCCCCTTGGTTATCGCCATAGACTCGCATGGGCAGTCTCTTTATGTTAAAAGAAATCAGTAATCCTTTTCGAGGAGGACTCAACGAGCTCGGCGCATTTTTGGGGGTTAAGCGTCCTGAACTCCAGCCCATGCTTCTCTAGAAGAAATAGAGCTTTCTTAGAAGCTGATGGGGCTACTAAAATGCCTCTCACACCACGTCCACCACTACGCTTTTTAACTTCTTCAACGTAGCTTGAAAGCTGGAGTGCATCATCGCTAGTGGCAATTCTTCTTTTAAGCTCGATAATCACAATGTTTCCTTCTCTATCCACGGCGTAGACGTCTATAAATCCATGTTCAACCTCTTTCTCCTTTACTAATGGTCTTAGACCTTCCTCGACTAATTCGGGGTTAGCCATGACCGCTTTTTGCATATCCTTCTCGCTTGCATACATGGTAAACTCCGCCTCATCAACCAAGTCCATAACAAGAACGCTGAACACTTTTTCGAACTCGATTTCCAAAGATTCCCTGGGCTTAAGCCTAACGCTCCTAATGGTCAAATTTCTTCCTCGAGTTGACGCTTGCAAAACAGAGCCGGGAGGCTGCCAGTTCACTGGTTGAAAATCCCATGTTCTATGAACGAGGACGCTGCCATCTCTCTTGATTATCACCAACCTTTCCCCCCAGCCTAGAACCGAACTTGCCCGACCCTTATAGTTAACCCTGCATAACCCAACAAGTAGCGATAAAAAACCCTTCTTCAGAGCCTCGTTGACCACGTGGACAGTCTCGTCTAAAGACGGATTAAGAAGTAACTTGTATTTATGCAAAAGGATCACCCTTTTATTTTAGCTCGCATCCTCTTATCATATGTTTAATTTGAAGAGAAAGGCCCGGTTTTATAATGAGACAGCATGGATGTATGATAAGCGTTACGGTGTTCAGCAAAGCCTAAAACACTCTGTTGCATTATTAGAGTTACCAGTGGAGAGACGGGACGTCGTAGTTGATTTGGGCTGTGGAACGGGAGACTTCCTGAAAAAAATTAGAAATATGGGGTGTGCATGTTTAGGCGTAGACTTTTCTTATAGAATGCTCTTAGAAGCGAGGAAAAAATACAGTGACCTTGACATTCTATTAGCCGACGTGCACCACCTTCCACTAAGAAGTAGCACTTGTGACAAGTTTTTCGCAATAACACTTCTTCAGAATGTTGACGAGGCAAGGTTGTTCAGGGAAATCATTAGGGTGTGCCACTCTAACGGTTGGGGTATAGCATCCACTCTATCTAAAAAAGCTATTTCGGATTCTCCCTTCAGAAAATATGCCAAAAAAGTTTTAGAAGTAGATGAAGACGTCATGTTCCTGCTCAGGGTTCCAAGTTGATGCTTGAAATTAAATTATATTCCGCTACTAGGCAGTATTACTATTCCTTTATCACTAATCTCGAATGGTACAACTTTCAAGGAATGCTTCGTGAACCTCATCTTCCTAACCACTAAGGATCTCTTTAGCTCACCCCGTTCCTCGTTCAAGTAAAGAACTATTATTCCTTGAGCTATGAATTCCTCCACGCCAAACCTTGACAACTCATTTCTAGAAGTTATCTCAGAGGTTAAGAGGCTCGTCGTGTTCAAGTCGTTTAGCAGTGATGCTATCTTGAATATGGCTGTTCTAATGGCCGTTAGTGACTCGAATCTTATACCGAGACTCGAGAGGGAGTCTATTACTACACGTTCAGCATTTATTTCCTTTGTAGCTTTGTAGATCTCCTGTGCCAAGGTGCTTATGTCAAAACCTCTTCTCAAAGCATAGGGCTCTGATGTAGGTACTCCTGCTTTACTGGAAGCAGCATCTATTATGATTAGTTTTCCATCCTCCTCCAATTTCTTCAAATCCCAGCCGAACTGCATTGCTTCCCGTCTTATGTCATCTGGCCTTTCCTCAAGTGTCACAAAAACACCGGGTTCATCGTAATCTCTAGCTCCATAATAAAGAGACTGAGTGCAAAAAATAGTTTTCCCTGTTCCTGTCCCGCCAGTTACTAGAACGTTAGTTCCCTTAATGAAGCCTCCATTAGTTATTTCATCAAGACCAGGAATACCTGTTTTAATTTTTTCAATCATCATCGGCTCCCCCCTATTTCTCTTGGGTTATTAATCCTATTATTTCTTCTCCTTTGAGAAGCTCGTTCAGGCGCCACACGCTGACTTCCTGAACGTCAGGGCTCCTTCTAAAACCAGAGATTATGCTTTCGAGCTCTTCCTCTGATCTTGCAATAGCTACTAAGTAAAGTTCGTTCCCCTCATCCCCCACACCGATCAGCCGTATAAAATCGTTTTTCACCAAGCTCTCGGCAATCTCTCTTGTTCTTTTGAGAGTGAGATCCCTAACTATGTGTCCGCCTACGAGTATTCTAATAAATGCCAAGGCATTATAACCGAGCTTTTCAGCTGACACTGCCACAGTAAACTTGCGTATAATACCCCGCTCAACAAGCTTACGAACCCTAAAGTGTACTGTTGTATCAGGCACTTGAAGCTGTTTTGCAATCTGGGTGAAAGGTACTCTTGAGTCGTTCTGAAGGATCTTCAAGATTTCAATGTCAAGCGAGTCTATTTCCATTTAACAAAACACCTCTTTTTCGATTGACTCAAACTTGACATGATTCTTTTGTTAAAAATTTAACTTACCATAAATTAAATGTTTCTCTTTTTTATCCTGAATCTAACGACGAATCTTAAGTTTAAAGATAAGTTTAAAGAAATAAGCACTTAAGTAAAAAATTCATAGCGCATTATCTCTTAACACTCTGCCTAGAAGCATGCCTTCAACCCGAACTGGAATGAGAGATAAAGCCAACTCGACGGCTTTAGAAAGCCTACGCTCGTTTTCCGAGTGAATTTCCATAAGTACATCGCCTTTAGACACTTTGTAGCCCCTCTTAAACCTTAAAATTATTCCGGCGCCCTTATCAGTTGGAGCACCGGCCGCTCTAGCTATCAATTTCACGGCTTCATTATCAACGTCTACGACGTAACCGTCGTTCTCAGCTTTAATCGTTGCGACGTGCTCCCCGACAGGGAGGTCGTCCGGCTTAACATGTGGATCTCCTCCCTGAGCTTCTATTATCTCTCTCATCTTTAGAAGCGCCTTACCATTTCTTAGAATATCTTTAGCGACGACATGACCCTGACCAATTTCAGCCCTTTCACCCATCTCGAGAAGAATTCCCGCTAGTGCTGTAGCCTTCTCAACTAAACTCATCGGTCCTCTGCCCATTAACGCCTCCAATGCCTCCTTCGCCTCTAAAGTTGGGCCAACAGTGTATCCCACCGGCTGCCCTCCATATGTAATACCGCACTGAATGTTAATGCCTAGCTTTCCGCCTATTTTTAGGAATTTCGCCGCCAGTTTTTCTGCATCCTCCTTGCTTTGCGCTTTGCATCCTCTTCCGATCGGTATATCCAAAACCATGTTGTTCACGCCTACAGCGAGCTTTTTAGCCAAAATGCTAGCTATCATCTGGGGAAGTGGATCAATCATCAGGGGGTGCTCCACCCTGATTATAATGTCGTCAACCGGTGCTATGTTTAACCCGCCACCCCAAACTATGGCCCCCCCAACGCGTTCAACGATTTCCCTAAATTCATCAATAGTAAAGGTTACTGGTGCTAAAACTTCCATAGTGTCTGCAGTTCCACTCGGGCTCGTAATAGCTTTACTACTGGTCTTGGGAATAAGGAGACCTGAGGCTGCTATTATGGGTACTATTAGAAGGCTCACCTTGTTGCCAGGAACGCCGCCAACAGAGTGCTTATCATAGGTTTTTTCTTTAAAACGCAACTTTTCCCCACTTTCAGCCATAGAAATAGTTAAGGCTTCTATTTCTCTGTCGCTCATTCCCTTAAAATACTGTGCCAAGACGAATGCTGTAATTTCAGCAGAACTTAACTCCTCCTTAGCTATGCTTTGGATTATTGCAAAGATCTCGTTATAGCTCAGCTCCTCACCTTTCATTTTCTTTCTTACGTACTCTAAAGCGAGAGGGGGAGTCATTACTTCTAGAGTTGCTTGTTCTCCACCTGATACTCCTAAGAGCTTAACTAAGCTTCTGCAGACACCTATCTCGCCTCGCGCCACCAAAAAGCTGGAAAATGACGTGTTAGCTATCGCTTCGCGTCCATCAACAGTAACTTTAACACGGCTTCCAAGACCAACGTGAAGTTCTTCAGCGTCACTTTCATTCATGACAATAGTTTGGCTCTCAAACTCAAGATCTAAGACGCGGACTTCAAACATCTTCAAAATCATTAACCTCCAACCAGCTAACATTAGCTCTTCCAGATGCTAAAGTTCCTTTCCTTTGAATTTTAGTCGAAATCATATATTACTAATCCTTTTTTAGGTGAAGTCTAGGTAATGTATTTAATGAAGCAATAAAAACAATTTTCAATAAAAGGGGGGCCTTCGGCATGCTGTTTTCGAAGATAGCAGATTTCTATGAGAAGATAGAGGCTACGACGAAGCGGCTAGAAATGATAGAACTTCTTGTTGATCTTTTCTCAGAAACTCCGAGAGAGATAATTGACAAGGTGGTTTATCTAACCACAGGTAGGCTCTACCCGTTATTTGTTCCGATAGAGTTGGGAGTATCTGAAAAGCTGGCTATGAGGAGCATTGCTATGGTTGCCGGTGTTTCCCTTAAGGACGTGGAGAATGCCCTTAAGGAGGTAGGTGATTTAGGACTGGTCGCTGAGGCATTTATGAAAAAGAAGAGGCAGGCATCTCTTTTTTATCAGCCATTAACTATTGAGACGGTTTACGAGACGCTGGATAGAATAGCGAGGGAGAGTGGAGAAGGTTCTGTGGAAGCTAAGCTAAAGCACCTTTCCAAGTTATTACTTGATGGCACACCTAAGGAGGACAAATACATTGTAAGGATAGTTGTAGGTGCGCTCCGTCTCGGCATAGCAGACTACACCATTCTTGATGCACTAGCCGTGGCGTTTACTGGCTCAAGAGAGAATAGGCCTGTTCTTGAAAGGGCGTATAACATCACGTCGGATTTAGGACTTGTAGCTAAGGTGGTTGCAACCGAGGGGCTTGAAGCCCTCCGAAACTTTAAGGTTACCGTTGGAAAACCGGTTAGAATGATGCTTGCACAAAGAGCTTCATCACCAGAGGAGATTTTGGAACGCATGGGTGGTCGTTGTTCGGCTGAATATAAACTTGATGGAGAACGGATGCAAATTCACAAGGATGAGAACAGGGTAGACATTTTCTCTAGAAGGCTTGAAAACATAACATACCAGTATCCCGACATAGTTAAGATTACAGTGGAAAATTTGACGGCGAGAAGGGCGATAGTTGAGGGGGAATGTGTGGCTATAAACACTAACACTGGAGAAATGCTACCCTTTCAGCAGTTGATGAGGAGGAGAAGGGTTTACGGAATCGAGGAAGCAATGGAAAAGTATCCAGCCATGATATATCTCTTCGACGCGCTTCTAATTGAGGATGAAGACCTTACAGGGAAACCTTACCCCGAGCGCAGAAGAAGGCTTGCAGAAGTGACACGTGAAGAAGAGCGAATAAAACTTGTTAAAGCTGAGATTGTTGATAACGTAGAAGCCATAGAGAGATTTTTTGACGCTGCAATTGAAAATGGATGTGAAGGCATAATGGTTAAGTCAATTCAGCAAGACTCGATATATGAAGCTGGAAGTAGGGGGTACAAGTGGCTTAAATTTAAGCGAGAATACAAAACGGAAATGACCGACACAATAGACGTAGTTATAGTGGGCGCATATATGGGTAAGGGGAAACGAGCCGGGTCATACGGAGCGCTACTAGTTGCTGTTTATGACGATGAATCGGATACATTTAAGACGATCTGCAAGGTTGGAACTGGGTTCAGCGATGAGGAGCTGGAAAGCCTTCCAGATACACTTAAGTCTTACCAGATACCGCACAAACATCCAAGGGTAGATTCAAAGCTTAAGGCAGACATATGGTTTACTCCCGCCAAGGTAATCGAAATAATCGGCGCTGAGTTAACCGTAAGCCAAGTGCACACATGCGCTCTAGGATACGTTAAAAAAGACAGCGGGATAGCTGTCAGGTTTCCAAGATTCACTGGCAGATGGAGAGACGACAAAGGACCAGAGGAGGCAACAACAGTAAGAGAAATAATTGAAATGTACGAGCAACAGAAAAAGTAGATAGTTAAAAGGGGCGCTTTAAAATGCAAGTATTCCTCATTAAGGTGCAACTTTACTTTTCATATAAAGGTAAAAGAAAGACGTAAATTTGTTTTATTTTGCAAAAATTTTTAATAGCGTTAAAGATATAACTATTAAGGGAGTGATTTTTTTATTGAAACTCGTGTAAGAGGTTGTTGGCTTTGTCAGTCGAACAAATAATTGCCGTTATAAATGAGCTTATTTCAGCCAATGAGAACATAACTGCAGTAGCAGTTCTGACGAACGATGGACGTGTGATATATCAAACTGAGAACTGGGACGTTAGAGGAGACGCACCGAACTTAATTTCTGCTTGGAGGGAAAAGGCGCCAGCAATATCAGTTCAAGGCATCAAGTACTCTGTTCTCCAAACAACCGAGGAAAGGCTCGTTGCGACAAATGTAAGCGGACTTGGACATATAATAATGGCGACTATACGGTACCATGGCCTTCTATTGACTTATGTGTCGCCTCAAGGAGATACTGGTGGAAGTTACGTGGACGTTAGCCGGGCAGCCATGAGACTTGCTCCAATTCTCCAAGCAATGGGTTACTAAGAACACACTAGGTTCAACTTTCTTTCTCTTTTCTTCTAGCTAGTATATTCTTCTGATCAATCGTACTTCTTCACTTTCTAAATTGTACTCTACAAGTTTGGCGTTAGCTAAGTCATGGATACTCTTTAAGATTACTGCGGGTTGAAAGCCAGCAGCTTCAGTTATTTCTTTGCGTTTCATGACATTTTTAGCGCCATGAAGCAAGTATAGAACCTTAGCGTGAGGTTGCCCACCGAAGACATCCTCAAGCAAAGTTATGTATATCGAAAGAAGCCGCCTTACATCTTCGATTTCCTCTTTCTCCTTAGTCATTTCTCGGTACATTTTTGAGATTCTTGAAAGCTGCTCCCTTATAGATTTTAATTCCTCCTCAAGCTTGTTTCTCTCTTTCAACACCTTGGCTAGTTCTTCGTCCTTTGCGGTGACTGTTTCTTTAGTTGCTTCCAATGTTCTTTCTGTTTTTGCCAAGTTTTCTCTAGTAATTTCAAGTTCCTTTTGTAACCTCTCAATGTCAGATTTAATTTTGTTTAACTCTTCTTCTTTAGTTTTCAAAATAGAACTAAGCCTATTTATTTCTGCGTTTTTCTCCTCTATTTCCCTGTCTCTGGATGCTAGAATGTAAGTTATTTCAGCTACCTTATGATTGACAGACTCCACCCTCCCGCAGATTTCCTTTAACAAAGTATTAACACTATTTATCTCCTCTATTACTTCCATTGGCTCTTCCCTTCCTAAGAACCACTTTTCATCATTCACATATCATTTTTTTAGAAGAAACTTGTATTAACCCTTTTTTTAAAATTACTCTCTTCGAAATTTTTAAAGGGGATTTTAATGCTTAAAAACAACCAGAGAAACGATAGCTGGGAGGCACTATGGAGGATAACATGAGAGAAGTTATAGAGAAAACAATCGGGGAAAGTATTCAGAGAAGCATAGAACCATTTATGCGCGCATTGCTTAAGAGTATTAAATTAGTTAAGGACGAAATTGATTCCGTAGGAGGGGAACTAGAAGCATACTCCAAAGAGTCTTCGGGACGGCTGAATGACCTTTCAAAAGTTCTTCAATCGATCTACGAATACTTACAAGAGCTTAAGGCAACACAAGGTGAAAGGGAACTAAAGCCATTAGTGGTTTCGTCCTCAGGCCAGCAGGAAGACTTAGAAACCATCATTGAACGGAAAGTTAAGGCGATTATTGATCCTATAGGAAAAGTTATGCAGAAAATCTTGGATCAGCAAATTGCATTATTAAATAATCTTGAAAAAGTAATCGAGATATTAAAAAGTTTCGAAGAAAAAGGCAGTTTTATGCCTAGACCGATTTCAGGAGACCTTTCAGCGCCCTTAGTGGAAGAAAGCGAGGCAGAGGAGAACGTAACTGTAGATAGTTCTAAAGATATTGATATTCTGTTCTCTCGGCTAGAGGAGGCTACAAAGGACCTTTTAGAAGAGACAAGGGCCGTGGAGGCTGAAGAAAAAGAAACTTTGGAACTTAAAAAAGACACTATTGAGATGGAAAAAGGAATCGAAGAAGAAGTTACAGAAGAGAAGGAGACGGCGTTTGAGCAGACTTCAGGAGAGGAGCAGCAGACTTCAGGAGAGACGCTTAAAGTTCCCGAAAAATTAACAAGCAAAGAACCAACAGTTGATCAGCTACAGGAGAGGGCGGCAGAAATAGATAGGGAAATAACGGATCTGACCTTTGATAGAATGAGAGGGCTGCTGAGTGAGGAGGAATACCAAGAAAGGAAAGCCAACCTGATGAAGGAAAAGGAGGAGTTGAAAAGAAAAATCGAAGAGTTAGCCTCCAAGTTATAGTGGAAAAAGCCATGAAGAAGCCTTATGTGTGTTTACGTGGGGGGATTGCTCAGACTTGGAGAAACTTAAAGACGTTTGGGAGTACTATCCTACTTATTCTGTAGACAGAAGCGGTAAAAGAGTGCTGATTATACATGCTTATGCTTCTCTTAAGAACCTTGGAAAATTTAACATACAAAACGAAGAACAAATTAAGAAGCTGTGGATCTCGGCCCTTTCTGATGTTCCTTCTCTAGATAATAAGAAAGCAATTAATGATTCTCTATTTGAAGTAAGAATTGAAGGAGGAGAAGTTGAGGTAAGAGTAGTTATCTCCCAAGATTATGTAAAATGACTTAAAGGTAAGGTGAAAAATGCTTTGATTCACATGGTCTATGTTATAGATGAAAGAAGCGGAATAAACCTTCTTTTCCGAAGGTATGGAGAATTAGAAATGGATGAGGTTCTTATGTCTGGATTTCTAACTGCCATCAGGCACTTTTCATCCGAATTCAAAAGGGACGAGCCTGATACTATTCAAGAGATAGAGATGAAGACGTACAAGATTGTTTATGCTTCTGAGAGGAATGTTCTCGTTGCTGCAGTATCAGATTATGATGACAGCACACCAGTTATTAGAAAGGCGCTATCGATACTTGCATCTCGCTTTTCTGAAAAATACGGGGATATTCTTAAAAGCTGGCGTGGAGATACGACAATTTTTTCAGAATTTACCACAGAAATTGATAAGTTACTTATGAATGGACGGATTGGAGAAGGCGTTAAGAGACCGAAGCTGAAAGCTAAACTTATGGCAAGCATGGTTAGAATGGGGTTCATAAGTGAGAAAGCATTTAAGGTGGGTGAACTGTGTGATGGAAAGCGAACAAAGGAAACTATCGCAGACGAACTCGGATTACCAATCGAGGAGGTTGTCGAAGCGATAAGGGAGCTTGAAAAAAAGGGACTTGTAGAATGGCTTTAAAAATATGTAATTATTATTCAGCTTCATATTGCACACCGGAGGTTATTAGGATCAAAGCAACTATCACAATTATAGGTGCGATGAAGATCGCTATTTCTCCTATGACTGATTTAATGATGGCGGCCTGCACTGTCCGGCCTATGTAATATGATATAAAGCCTATCCCTAAGAGTAAGGCTTTTCGCCTTATGACGCCCACGCTATTCCAAGCTACATAGAAAAACAGCAAAGGTATAAAGACTGAATATAGTGATACTAAAACATAGTTTATGGTTATGTATATTGCCCCGCTTGGCTGGTATGTAATGAGCCATTTTGTAGGAAACCAAGGGCTAAACGGGTCAAACCCAAGTAAGAACAGTGCTCCGTAACCTTCTATTTGGACTTGTGGTATTAGGAAGTGTACTTCGTCTATGATATAACTGAAAAGAGAGTCCCCTGGAAGTAAGAGTAAGGAGGCGCCTGCGATTATCGGAGGAATATGTAGTGTTCGCCTAAGCCATTTGTTTTCAAGCCAAACATATGCGATGCCCAAGGATATAGACGAAACGCTAAGCCACTCCCAAAAAGATGCAAGGCGCCAGTTTAGAGTATTATACACAACGAGCACTTCGATGAATGATGGGTAAGGAGTTGATGCGGCAGAGAGATCAGAGGTAAAGGGGATCACTACTGGCGTATTATAGAAGTCGTATAACAGGAAGAATACCCTGCCCACTGCAAGAGTTATAAAAAACAACGCGAGCGTGAGATTGAAGAAGTTCTTGTCTTTCCTCCATCTGAACAAGGTAAGGTATATGAAAAGAAGAAAGTAGTATCCTATTACTGTGAACCATAATCCTACTGCAAACGTATATGGAATATATTGAGTGGGAATCGTTTTCTCACACTCCTCTTTCAAAAATAGGAGGGCATGATTTTATAAGTATTATTTTTTATCGATTCCTGAGATAAGTAGGTTTCAATTTAATTAATGTCGATTGGGGATTTCATGGGATACATCATTGGATTGTCTTCAGGGTGTTTTTTGCAGAGAGGAGACGGCTACGTTTTGCGGAGACGTGTTCCAGCAAAGTTTAGAAAGTGTTGGTTTGAATTACAGGTGGGGAGAGGTTACTTTTTTGAGGACTTCGAGAAAGTGGTTACTGTTCATCTGCCATTCCGCGAATACCATGTTGTGTATAAAGGTGATGTAAAGATATTCTTGGAAGGAAGAAACATTAACATTGCTACGCGAAACCATTTTTTGAGAAATACTTGGTTGGAAAGGTTTGTAAAGATTGTTTCCGAGGCAGCATCTAGAGGCGTGAAGGCAGCGGTGTTGCATTATGGTAGTTGTGACTGTCAAAGTAGTCAGTTAAATAATGAGCATAGGAAGAGGCATTGGGAGGCTGAGGCGTCTTTTCTAAAGCAGCTTTCAAAGAGCTGCGACGAGGTAGGTGTCATTCTTTTAGTGGAAAACCATCCCTACGACGATACAATTTTTTTGAGTCATTTGGAACATATGAAGACTATAACAGATAACGGGTTAGCTCGGATCTGCTTGGATCTGCCTCATGCATACTATAGGGAGTTTAAAGGTGAAGCTGACATTGAGACGCTAGTAAGTTCACTTAAAGATGAAATCTTAGAGGTGCATTTAGCGGATGGGAATGGTTTGAGCCACGTCCCTCTTCAACTAGGAGAAGGAAACATAAAAGTTGAGGCCATACTGCACCAGTTAAGTAAAGCAGAGATTTTCATAATAGAATTGAGAGAAGATCCCACGCCCTCGCTTGAAACCGCTAAGAGACTTCTTGGAAAAATCCGCTCTTTATAGATATCAAGGGTGTATTAAAAACAGTATGAATTACTTGGTTCTAGCTATAGAACCCGAGCCTCTAAGTCCATTATTGCTTCTTGGAAATACCTATATGGTACGTCTGAAAAAGCGAATAATATTCTTCCAATTTTGTCTTTTAATGGAGCTTTTTCCGGGTATCCCCAGTCGTACAATGGTTTATTAAGAAGTGCTTCTAGTCCGAGTGGAATTGTTGCCTTTGCCATGAGTGAAAGGTTAGAAAGAGTCTCGATGCCGTGCTTTTCCAAGTAGCTTTCAGGTTCGAGGAGGCTTTCTCGCTTAAGATCATGAACTCTCTTAATTGCCGAGTCAAGGTATAACTGCATTTTTCTAATTTCTTCAGCGATATCGTTACTCAAAAAATCTCCATATTTTTTCAAGAAGATATCAGCCTCATAGGAAATGGCACATATAGGGCTCCGCCATATTATGTTTGAAAGCTCTCTAAGAGCCCTTTTGACTCGTTCATTGTTCACTTTTCTCTTTATCTCATTAATTTTTCTATCCAAATAAATAACCGCACTTAAAAAGCCGTCTAGGTCTATTTTAAGTTTTCCTTTAATTTCATCATACTCTATAAGGTAGAATTTCTGAATATCTTGTTCTAGCGTAAAGCCAAGGTATGATGAAGCTTCTTTTATAGTATTTAATGTAAATGTCAAAAGTTTCTTTAAACCAAATCTCTCGAGAACTTTAATTAATTTCTCCCGAATTTCCTTGAACCTTAATATTTTATCCTTCCTTACGAGGATTAAGGCGTGGTCTCCTGGTTTAAAGTTAAAACAATACACTTTAAGTGCATCACTAAGACTGGCTTTTTCTCCCAGTTTAATCGGAAAAATGGAGGGGTAACCATGAGCTGTCGTGTTAAGACAATAGTAAATTTTTTTGTTTCCACTTGCAGGGTAGCCGAGAACTATAACTCTTTCTAGGTCTCCTGGGTGATGAGCTTTTTCAGAAGCCACAGTGAAACCTTTACTATAGGACAGCATAACGTATACCGAGTACCTTTCTTCTTCGTTAACTAGTCCTGGAAGATTTAGTATGAACCCTATTCTCTCCAGTACGCTCTTCCTGTCTTTAGCCCATTCGGAAGCTAAAATGTAAAAGCTTCGCTTCTCTATGTCACTTGACATCATTTTAAGAAGCCCTAATGCATCACGCTTCTTAGCGCACTCATCTATCTTGTCGAAAATTTCAGAGAGAGCTTTCACGCTTCTTTTGAGTACATATTCACGGCTACGTTCCTCATATATCGCTATTCGTCTGGGGAGGTACACTTCGACCTCCAACTTCCGCACTCTCCGATCCGACTGCCACCTAGCTTAAGTTGGGCTATGATTAACTGATACATCTTTTTCTCTTAAAGTATTTGTT
>JAHLWX010000001.1 GCA_019057675.1 Candidatus Jordarchaeum sp. LHC_1308 | reverse complement strand
CATGAAAAGGGAAGGTGGCGGGCATCACTTAATGTTAATTCTCCATTTAAGCCGTAATATGTAAGGTTAGATTTAGCGCCGTTAAGCATCCTTGGGTCTATATCGCCTCCTACGATGCGGCATCCGATCAGCGCTGCCTCTATAAGTATACTTCCGCTGCCGCAGAAAGGATCTAAAAGAACGTGACGGGGAATCGCTCTGGATAGGTTAACCATTGTCCTCGCCATGTAAGGCGTCATGGAGGAAGGCGTCATAAAGGGCCTGTAACGAAGACGACGTAAACCAAGACTTTTCCGGGCAGAGCGGCCAAGACATAAGCCAAACAAAAACCAGTCCCCGGTTAAGATGCCTATGAAAAGTTTATTTGGATTCTTTAAGTTCACCTTTGCCTCAGTGATTCTTCTCAAGGTCTCTCCTATAGCCTTTTCAAAAGTCAATGTATTGATTCTGTAAAGTGTTGGTTTAACACAATGTACTCTAACAGCAAATGAATCATTGTGAGAAATTATTGAAGCAATATCGGATGATGAAAGAGCAGAGAAGATTTGATCAAGTGAAGGAGGAGATTTTGCTATTAGTAGGCAGCCATAGTGACACATAGCGGCGCGCTCCAAGACAAAGCGAGCCGCTTCATAACTGGTTTCAGCTATGCAAACCTGTTTTAAAGTCGAGAGCTTGAAGGGAGAGCCGCTGGTCTCAAGTAGTGCCTTACATTCTCCCCGAGAAAGAGGTTCATTTTCCCCTGATAGCAAGAAAAAGAAGCGTTGCGTCAACTTTTTAACGCACCGGCAATTAGAGAAGCTAGAGAGATAAAGCTTACATCACTTGGCACACTATCAGTTCCAATGATTTCCTTTGCGCCTGCACTAAGTATTTTGAGACGGGCTTCCCCCATTAGTAGGGGGTGGACGCAGGCGACGTATATGTCTCCCGCGCTCTGCCTAGCAACCATGGAGACAGCGTTAATCATCGTTCCTCCGGTACTTATTATATCGTCGATTATCAGAACGTCTCGCCCCTTAACCTCTATACGTTTCTCCTCTGTGACAATTTCTCCAGTATACTTGTCTCTTTCTTTTTTAAGGAACGCAAAGGGACAGCCAAGTATTTTTGAAACCAGTGTTCCCTCTTCTACCGCGCCTTCGTCAGGCGCTAAAACCATAGGGTTCCTTAATGAAGCTTTTTTGAAGTGCTCCGCTATCAATGGCATTGCGTTCAAATCCATGAACTGCATCCCAGTACCTTCAAATATACGTCTATTATGAATGTTTACAGTTACCACCATGTCTGCACCACAATGCTTTAGCATACGACACACGTAACGCCCACTAACCGCCTCTCCTGGAAGAAACTCCTTGTCCTGTCGAGCGTATGCGAAGTAAGGCACCACGGCAATGACCTTTTCTGCACCTTGCTCTACAGCAGTATTGATGAGGAAAAAGAGCTCGAGCAGGTTCGTGTTTTGAGGAGGCGGGGTCGACTGGACAATGATTACGTTGCGCCCATTAATTGGTGAAAGGAAGCGTATGTATAGTTCACCATCAGGAAAAAGTTTGAATGATACTGGGACAAGACCTATCCCGAGGACGCGGGCTATTCTGACCGCCAGTAATTGAGAAGCGGATCCTGCAATAAGCACAGTATCATCCGGCGTTTCCATCTGGATCCTCCAATTTTCTTTCTCTAAATTGAAACTAAGCACTTCCTATAAAAAACCTTTAGTACCTAAAAAAGAGATTTTTCTCTTTACGAAACTGAAAAATACTCTTAAAGTTAACTAAGTTAACAGGAGGATCGATTGGGGGCATACGGGACGTATGATTAAGGAAGCTTTGTTTTATGAGGTTAAGGATGATGGAACAGTAGTTTGCTTTCTCTGTCCTCAGAACTGTGTTATTAAGGAGGGAAGACGAGGGAGCTGTGGCGTCCGGGAGAATAGAGGAGGAAAGCTTTTAACGTTAGTTTATGGGTCTGTGTCCTCAATGGCTGTAGACCCTATAGAGAAAAAGCCTTTATTCCATTTTTATCCTGGCTCGCCCATCTTCTCAATTTCAACAGTCGGCTGCAATTTTCACTGTCAGAACTGTCAGAATTGGGAGATTTCACAGGCCTCAATAGAGAGCGGCTTAACAAGAGAGTTCTCGCCAGAAAAAATAGTTAGGCTGACCGAGGAAAACGGCAGTAAACTCATAGCGTACACATATAATGAACCATTCATATGGTATGAGTTTGTTTATGACGTGGCAAAACTCGCCCAGCAGAGGGGAATCATGAACGTGCTTGTAACAAATGGTTATGTGATGGAAGAGCCTCTCAGAGAAATTGCGCCTTATATAGATGCGGCAAACGTAGACGTCAAATCCATGAGGGATGAGTTTTATAGAAAGATTTGCAAGGCGCCAAGCGTGAAGCCAGTGTTAGACAACATTCTCATTATGCAGGATGAAGGAATACATGTAGAATTAACTTACCTGATAATACCGACGCTGAATGACAGCGAAGAAGAAATAAGAAAATTCGCTAGATGGGTTAAGGAAAATGCAGGAGTAGACATGCCAGTACACTTCTCTAGGTTCTTTCCCCACTACAAGTTAAGCAATCTTCCACCTACACCTCCCTCAACGATAGTCAAAGCGTGGAAGTTAGCAAGGGAAGAAGGGCTACACTATGTTTATATGGGGAACATGCCTGGGGAAGGTGAGGATACGTACTGCCCGAAATGCAACGAGAAAGTGATAGAAAGATATGGTTTCATAGTAAAAAAATGCAACCTCAATAATGGCAAATGTCCACGTTGCAACGAAAAAATAGCAGTAGTTGGAGAGTGCAGGGAGACAGTATGGTAATTTTGCTGGAGAAAACACGGACACGAGAATTAAATCAAGATCTTTGAAGCAGTTGACTAAACTAACTGTCAGTTGACAGCTGTTCCGAGCTTATGATGCTGTTTGAGTTAGATTTAACTAACCGGCCTCCAGAGTAAACCAAGTTTGTCTGCGTAATCATATGCCTCCTTCATTTCTTTAGCCGTTACTCTGCGGTTTATTTTTCCATATTCCGGGTTTCGAAGTACTAAGTAGTCGGGGTGATACTGCGACATTATATTCACGAGAGCTAGTGGAGTTTTTTCAGCAATCCATTCTAAAACAGGCTTCGTACAGCAGTCTAGGTGCCCTGGCAGAACCAAGTGACGTATGATCATACCTGAGGTGCCTTCTACGACTGTTTCATCGTACGCTAACTTATGATTTCTTGATACCACTTCGAAGTAACGGTTAACTTTAGAGAGACTTTCTGCGCATTCATCGTTCCCGTACTTAAAGTCAGGTAGCCAGAAGTCTATGATGTCAAGTAAAAGGGCCATTAGTTCCTTGCTACAGTAAAAGTTAGAGTTCCAAAGCTGGGTGATGTTTGTCTCCGTACATGCAAGATTCCTTATAGCTTCAATGATTACATGTGCGGAGGGAATTGGATCTCCGCCGACGTAATTTATGTTTCGTGCACCTTCCTTCTTAAGGTGACGAGCCAAACTAGCCAACTTTTCCCCATCTATTTCAACACCATCTATTACTGTAGAAATATCGTGGTTCTGACAGAATACGCATTTAAACGTACACATATTGAAAAAGATTGCACCGCCAGAAAGAATCTCTGGCGTTTGTGCCTGAGGGCACTAGTGGAGCTTCTTCTCCAAAGTGGAGGAATGCTGAAGAAACATATGATTTCGCATTAAGCTGACAAGCACCATGCTTACCTTCCATTCGGTTTACACCACACCTTCTCTCGCAGAAATGACAACTTGCCAGTATTCGCTTGGAAAGCTCCACTTTTAGGTCTAGGTATGATGTTTTCGGAATGTCTAAATCGCTTAGTTTAACTTTACCTTGGTCTATCTCTCTGAGAAGACTGCGAAACTTTCCACTAGCCTTTTGATGTTGATGCCAGAGTTTGTCTAGTGGAGCGTTGAGGTCGTCGACTTCTACTTTGCTGGCCACGAGCATTTTAGCTGGTTTTTCATCTCTAAGAATAGCGTAATAGCGTCTAAGTCGTGTTAGAACTTGTTCGTTGCTCCAAACATTGATGGAGTCTGGTCTTATAACACGCCACATGAGCTTCATCTCGATTAAGCTATCTATAGAGAAGTAGAAGGAAAAGTTCTTGTAAAATGTTTCGGGTGGGCAGTGGGTTCACAACCCCATTTCTTCTATTTCTGCAGTGAGGGGGAGGGGGGATAAAACCACACGAGACAGAAATAGTTTTGGGGTCCTTGTGCCACTATTCCGCCCACCCACTTTCTATAGGAGAAGTTCTTAATAAAAATTTTTCGCTTTAAAGAAAACAAGTAATATTTCGATATATTTTACGGTATTTTTCACAAAAATTGTAAATTGTATATCAGATAAGACCTTTAAGAGGGAACTTATACGAAGAAAGAAGGCAAAAATTTTCTTTGCGCTTTCGTCGTTCTTAGAGGAGGCTGAGAGCTTCCTTGAGGTCTATGATCTCTATTCCGAGTGTGTCCTTCATGTGGTGAAGAGCCCATTTATGCTCTTTGTCGCTGACAGATGCAACGCAGTCTTGTGGAATGGCTACATTATAGCCTAGCATTGATGCTGTTGACGCCGTATATAACACGCAAATATTCGTTAAGACGCCTGTTATGATCACAGTATCTATTTTTCTACTTCTTAAGACTAGGTCTAAAGTGGTTCCGAGGAAACCGTCGTACTTGAGTTTTTTAACTACGACGTCGCCTTTTTGTGGTTTAATTTGGTCTACAACCTCTGCTCCGCTAGTTCCTTCTACGGCATGGGGAGGCCATCTTGAAAACTCGGGGTCATTCGGGTCGTGACTATCACATACGTATATGACCAAGACACCTTTACTTCTTGCCTCATCTGTTAGACGCTTTATGTTTGGAATGATTTCTCGTCCCTTCGGAACCTCTAGAATCGCTCCTTTCTCTATAAAGTCTTTTAACATGTCAATGACCAGAACAGCTTTCTTAGCAACCATTATTAATCACTCTCTAAAAGAGACTGTAAATCATATTCGAAAACACAAACAGGATATTCCAGTTCAAAGTTATTTAACACTTTTGGGTGTATTTCTCCGACGATTCCTATGAGATTTTCATTTATCCTCACTTCAGCGCATCTCCCATGAATGAAGCTGGGATGACTTGTAGCCCTGAAAACATAGTTCTTAGCGCCTATTTCTCTAACCACTCCTTCAGCAACTGACTTAATTTCCGTAAAGTTCGCTTCGCTGTGCGTTATCGCTCCGGCGAGGTGTAGTATGCGTCTAGCTCCTGTTTCTGCTTCCTCATCGAGTACGACAACGTCGCCTACTTCAAAAATCATCTGTGGGAAAGATTCATGCTTATTACTGCTTAAAACTTTAAGGAGGCAAGGAATGAGCGAAGAACGAAGTATATTGTACTCTGCGCTAACGGGATTAAGTATTCTAACAGGGTCGCCTTCGACCATCATGTACTCAAAGTGTTCTTTATAATTTGCAAGGGTTGAATTGACAACTTCTGTGAAGCCGAATCCAATCATTATCATTCGCACTTTGTTTGAAATTCTTTGAACCGGGTTTTCTAAAGCCATGGTGACGATACTTGGAAGCGTTGGCTCCAAGTTAAAGTAACCATATCCTATAGCTACTTCTTCTATTAGGTCGATTTCATGCATTATGTCATATCGATAAGCGGGAACTAGCACTGAGAGCTCTTCTCCGATGTACTCAACGCCAAGCCGCATTTTCTCTAGGCACTTAGCAACCTGCTTGGGCCTTAACTTTAAACCTAAAAGTTTGTTTGTATTCTTAACGCTTAACGTCCATCTTGAAGGAGATAAGTCGGGAACACTCAGTGTTCTATCAGGATACTCCACAGTCACAGACTCTAAGCGTCCTCCCATCTCCGCAAATGCTGTTACAAGGATGTTCAATGCAGCAGAAACGGCCTCCAAACGGGTGCCAGTTAAGTCTATGAAGATATTCCTCGTATCCTCAGTAATACGCGTTAGGATCCCATTTATAATTGGAGGAAACGACAGGACATTGCCATCTTGGTCAGTTATTATGGGATAGCGCTCAGATCCCTCCAATATATGCCTGTAGGCCACTCCTTTAGGGTGAACATTCAGAATTTCTCTAAGTGTCATCTCAATGTTCATGTCCAAGGGGACGAAGCGGATTTCGTCAGGAAGCACCGCATGGTATTTGAAGGGAGGCTTAACAGCATCAAGATTGTGAAGCCCTATAGAGGATATCGCCCTGTTTCTGCCTATCGCCCAGTCAAGCGCTTCCTCCATTTCTATGATTTCCACAATGCGTTCCTCGTCTAGCTTAATTCCTCGAACCACGCCGCAGACGATCCACGGTCGCACAGAACGAACAGAGGGATCCACCTTTAAAACCACGGATCCTGATTCAACGTTGTACTTTGGGAGCCCGGTTTCTATTTCCATGAATCCTTTCAGAGCCCGGGCGACTCCTTCTTGGCTTGAGAAATCCGGCCTGTTCGGGTTATACTCTATTTTAACGTAATCAATGCCAACGTTTTCTATGTCTACACCAAGCCAAGGAACAACACGTTCAAGTTCTTCCACCGTGATTTCGCGTCCGAGAAGTTCACTCATCCTCTTCACTTTAAGTACGATAGTAGGCATTTCTTCACCTCCTCTAAAGTATGGCTGGAGTTTGCCTTAGCCATCCTAAGGAGTTCCTATAAAGGTCTCTTATATCATCTAGTCCAAGTCGAAGCATAGCAATCCTCTCAAATCCGCCTCCCCAAGCCAAAACAGGAACCTTAACTCCAATAGGAATGGTGACCTCAGGCCTGAATATTCCTGCGCCACAGAGTTCTACCCAAGCTCTGTATTCTTCAACATAAACTGTTGATTGAATAGAAGGTTCAGTATACGGGAAGAAGCTGGGCCAAAACTGAACTTTTTTAAACCCAAGCTTCCAGTAAAACTCCTTTAGCACGCCCATCAAGTTCCTTAATGTCGCATTTTCGTCGACAATTATACCCTCTATCTGATGAAACTCTGCGAGGTGCTTATAGTCCACCTTCTCGTTTCTGTAAACTCTATCCACAGAGAAGACTTTTACGGGAGGCGCTTTGTGCTCTGCAAGATATCTTATTGTAGTGGCTGTAGTGTGCGTTCTTAGGATTGCTTGCTGGGCAAGCTCCGTTTTCCAGTAGTATCCCCACCCCTTTGACCCAGTTTCCCATCCGTTTTCATGTGTTTTCGCCACCCTGTAAACTAAGTCTTCCCTTGGTAACTTAACTGTAGATGGTTTTTTAAGGTAAAAGGTGTCGTGCATATCGCGTGCCGGATGATCTTGCGGTGTAAAGAGTGCGTCGAAATTCCAGAAAGCGGATTCCACGAGGGGGCCTCTAATCTCCTCAAAACCCATATTCAGAAATATATCTCTTATCTCGTTAATAAGCTGAATTACGGGATGTAGCTTCCCTGGGTAGACGGGTTTTGTAGGCGCCTCAACGTTGAACTTTCTCAGCTTAACTTTTTTCCAAGCTTGCGTTCTTATGAGATCTGGGGTCAGTAGACTTATCCCCTCGTCAGTCTCAACTCCGCTCTCTAAGAGCGTAATACCGTTGCTTGTTATCCACACAAAAACATCTGTTTCGCTGCGTTTCTCCAACAAGTTACGTTTATATAGGAGGTCGATTGTGGAGGCGAGCTCTTCAGGCAACTCCGATTGCTTTACGTGTTCTCTTTTTGAAAGGAGCTCTAAGAGAAGCTCGTCAGGGCCCATTGGAGGAGAATAATCTAGAACCGTGATTGTTGTTTCGCCATTAGATTTTAAAACTTCAACCCAGCCCTTACGTCGCGCCCACCCGATGGCGACGTTGACTATGTTTTGAGGAAGGATACCTGCTTTCAAAACATCGTTTAAAGTGGCTTTCCCGCCTCTCTCAACAAGAAAGCGTAAAAGTGTTCTTTCTGGAAGACCTGAAGAAGCGTAACGTTTACCTTCATCGGTAAGGAACAAGAATTTTAACTCTATTCGTTCAACGGATACGAGGCCTTTATCTTCAAGCCAAGCTATGGATTTCGCAAGTGTAGCATATTCAATTTTTGTGCCCTCCAGAATATCATTCACTCGTGATTTCTCACCACGCTCGGCTAAAAAACGGAGAATCTTAACCTCAGTTTCACGAAGACCCTCAAAGGAAAGAGACAATTGAAACCCTCCTTAAATCATACCATAACTTTCAATGGGATTAGAAAACCAAGATGCATTAAAAAAGTTATGGAGACTCATTGATCAGAGAAAGACGTTAGCGTCTTGAGACAACCTTCCTCATCTATTTCGCCTTTTCTTATTCGAGTACTACTTATCCGTTTACCGTCACTAGCTTTTACCAATTCAACGACTATGAGCCTTAAGGGCTGCAAACCCTTCTTCTCCCTGATCTTGTTAATCTCTTCTATACGCCAAGCCACATCTTCACCTGCAACTATGGCCTCAAGTCCTGAGTCTTCTATTGCTGGCCCATAAGGATCATTAAGGGTGATGATCTCAACTCTTGAGGCGGCATCCATCTCTTTGAAAAAGCGTTCCAAGTTTGCGCGTCTAACTTCGAATGGCTCAATTTTATTCGATAGCTGCTTTCCGGAGCACATTTCATCAGAGGTTAAACCAACCATTATCCGCTCCCCCACTTCTAAAGCCTTGCTCAACAAAAACCTATGTCCTCTGTGAAGCCTATCAAAGGTTCCAGATACGCCAACAAGCTTGAAAAGGTACGGCAAGGATAAAGCCCTCCAACAAACAATTTAATAAAGAAAAATATAAAAAATGCTTCCACCCCCGTAAAAATTTTTTCTGGAAATGTGTACCATGTACTGTGCTTTGGTCGCTAAGCTGGGGAAACGATAAACGAAAAGGTTAAAAGAGCTTTATCCGGTTGACGCCTTAATATTTTAGAGGGAGTCACATTAAAATCAAAAAGTAAATTTTAGAGTTTTGCTATTTTATTTTTTACTTGTACTTTGAGTGTGTGTTGTAGGAACAAATGAAATCACTTGGAGAACATAGAAGTCTCTGGAGCTGAAAAATACTGGGCTTCCTTTTCGATGAAAATTCTTTCTGAGAGACATGAAAACAATCTAGGCGCTGTTAGGAAACGTGTAAAAGAACGCTTAAATTATTTGTAGGAAGATAAACGAAAGCTTTATGAGGTAAACATTTTGAGAAGCTAAACTGAAAATCGGTTTAGGAGAGGAAAGTATGGTTAAAGTTGATGATGTACAGATACCCGATGACTTGCTATACAATGAGACACATCAATGGGCTAGAATAGAGAACGGGAAGGTGCGCGTAGGCATCACTGATTTCGCCCAGAAGCAATTGAAGGAGATAGTTTACGTTGAGCTACCTGAAGTCGGCGACGAGGTAAGCCAGGGAGAAGAGTTCGGGACGATTGAGTCTGTTAAGGCTGTTTCAGAACTTTATGCGCCCATAAGCGGAAGGATCTTGGAGGTTAACGAGGCATTAGAAGATTCTCCAGAGCTCATCAACAGCGACCCATACGGCGAGGGCTGGATAATCGTGATAGAGGCGGCAAACCTTGAAGAGGAAAAGGAGAATCTGTTAAGTGCGGATAGCTACGCCGAAATTGTGGAGAGAGAGCTCGAGAAATAGAATTTACAAAGCTTTCCTCTTTTTTAATGCAAACCCGTTGAATTTTGCTCTTTTACTTATGAGATTTCTGGAATTTGTAGGTGAGTGATGTGGGTGTTTATTTAGGAGCCGTTAAACTATTCTGGTGCATGAATTGTGGTGTTCCGCTTTTAGATGAGAAGTGTTCGTTATGTGGAGAGAAGGGTGTTAATGTCGGAATTTCGCCGCCAGGCGACATTAGACCAGCTTTTAGAAGAGAAATAGAGATCTTGCAAAAGACTGTAAGATGCCAGTTTGAGGTTGACTTGCATTATGATGGCTGTGTGGTGTTAAATAAGGTGCCTTACTTGGATCACATGGACGAGGTGGTCGTGGACGGGGAAATCATAGGAAACCTTAGATTTAACATCTTTAAATTGAGTTGGGAGTTTTTACCAAAGCTGGCTGGGGGGCGCGCAATATGGCAACAGGGAGGAGGCAAGTGGGTTTGCGCAGATAGAGGAGCTGCTGAAAGCATACTGCAGGGGAGCGCCAATCTTCTCGGTCCTGGCGTCTTAGATTGTGACCGTGAAATTAGCATTGGGGATCAGGTGATTGTTGTTAATTCTAATGAGGAGGTCTTTGCTGTTGGGGTGGCAAAGAAATCAGGGAGTGAGATGCTGTCGCGTGAGAAAGGCATTGCTGTAAAGATAAGGGAAAAGGGGGTTCTGCCGAGGAGGAAAGAAGTGAATAGAGGGACGTGGAACGACGCTGTAAAAGCCAACGAAGAAATCCTAAACATGTTCGAGGAGAAGGCTCTAAGTTTCATCAGAAACGTAGCTAAAAACCATGGTAGACCCGTGACCGTGGCATTTTCTGGTGGAAAAGATTCATTGGTCACACTTCTACTCGTACTAAAAGCGCTAGGGAGGAACTTTAGGGTTCTATTCGCTGATACTGGAGTGGAATTCCCTGAAACTGTAGCTTACACTAAGAGGCTAGTTAAACAGCTAGGACTTGACTTGTTGGAGGAAAAAGTTGACAGCAATGTTTTCTGGAAGCTTGTCGAGGAATTTGGCCCTCCAGGAAGAGATTACAGGATATGCTGCAAGGGGTGTAAGTTAGGCCCATTAACGAAGCTTATTAAGGAAAACTTCCCGAATGGGTGCCTGACATTCGTTGGACAGAGAAGTTATGAGTCTGAAGCTAGATTTAGGGAGCCGAAGATTAGCGTTAACCCTTGGGTTCTAGGGCAGATAGCGGCATACCCTATTAAGAATTGGACCGCGCTTCACGTTTGGCTTTACATATTCAAAGAAGGCGTCGAGTATAATCCACTTTACGAGAAAGGACTTAGTAGGATAGGTTGTTGGCCTTGCCCGGCAAGCAAGCTTTCCGAAATAGAAATGCTTAAGGAGACGCATGAAGAGCTCTACAAAATGTTGATGAGCAGACTTGAAAAATGGAGGGAAAGATACGGATATCCTGAAGAATGGATTCGATATGGATTTTGGAGGTGGAAGAGGTTACCAAAGGGACATTTGGAACTAGCTAGACAGTTAGGGGTGAGAATGCCTGTTGAGAGACCAGCTGGAGGGAGAAAAATCACGTACCACATCGAACGAAGGGAGGAGAAAAACGGAAAAATTATGCTTTCTGGACGTTTCAACGCCCCGGTGGAGCTTTCCCGAGTCAAAAACATTGCCAACGTTATGGGGGGAGTCAGCATGGTTACTGATGCGGTCATCATTACCTGTGTGCAGGGAGAAGTGAAGATTTTTGAGGATGGAAAATTTGTTGTTTCTAGTAGTTTAGAAGGGGAGGACGAAATTAAGCGCCGTGTTGTTAACGTTATGGTTAAGGCGTTAAGGTGCGTAGGTTGCGGTGAGTGTGTTTCTGCCTGTAAAAAGCAGGCCGTTCTGATAAATTGGGGGATGGCGTGGGTGCTTGAGGATAGATGCATCCACTGTTCTAAATGTATGGAGGTTAAGTGCACTGCGATTTATGCTAACAAGGGGCTGTCTGATTAAAAATGTTCTTTCACTTAAGAAATGTTTGAGGTCATTGTTCTGATTTCCTCTATGAGTTCTTTCCTCAGTCTTTGAGCATCTCTTAATTCTAGTGGCTCAGCTTCTTTGGCAACGTTTTTTAGTTGAACAACGCTGCCAACAGCGCTAACATTTGAAACGTCCACTGAGAACTCGACCTCTAATCCCTTAACCACTATTTCAATTTTTGCCGGGGGCAAAGTGAGTTTGACGCTTCGTACTATTCCCACTATTCTCGCTCCTCCATCAATAACTAGTTTCCCTATGAGGTTGCCTGGAACCGTGAGTTCATATAATTCACAATCGACGCCTGAAAGAGTTTCACGACCTTGACCCATAACAGTTAATTCCATGATTTTCACCTATAGAATGTTAATGACCAAGAGTCATGAATTTTAAGGGGGAGGATGATTTTATAATTAGATATTACCTGGAGAGCATCAAAGTGTTTTTAGAAACTAAAGGATGACTCTGTTTTTGGATGGGACGGGAGAGATGAAAAGGGCTATGCACAGATCGGAACAGTTTACGCATCCTCTTATTAAGGAGGAGAGCATTGAAGTTAGAGAGTACCAGAGGAACATAGTTTCTAAGGCTCTGCAAGGTAACACACTTGTGGTGCTACCTACTGGTTTGGGTAAGACGGTCATCGCGGCTATCTTGGCTGCGGAAAGGTTGCTGAAGCATGACTGGGGGAAAGTTGTTCTTTTAGCTCCCACGAAGCCTTTGGTTCTCCAGCATGCAGAAACGTTTAAGAGAATATTAAAGTTGCCCGAGGACGCAATAAGAACATGCACCGGAGAAATGCCGCCAAAAGAAAGAGAAGGCATATGGCAGATGGCGAAAGTTATCATAGCCACTCCTCAGGTTGTTAGAAATGACTTGATAGCTAGACGGATGAATGCCTCAGACTGGGTTCTCCTAGTTTTTGATGAAGCTCACAAAGCTGTAGGCGATTACCCATATGTCTTCATAGCAGAAGAGTTTTTAAAACGGGCGAAGAGCCCCCTTATTTTAGGGCTTACGGCATCACCTGGCTCTCAAAGGGAAAAAGTGCTAGAGGTCTGTAGGGCTCTAAACATAAAGTGGGTTGAAGCCCGAACGGAGAGAAGCCCGGATGTTGCGCCCTACGTTAAAAAAGTTAAGGTTGAATGGGTTATTGTGGAGCTCCCTCTGGAAATGCTACGTGTAAAGGCAAAGCTTGAAAACGCCATAGAGGGATTGTTGGGTGTTTTGAAGGAAGCGGGTTATGTTCAGACAAGGAAAAAGAAGTGGACTAGAAGAGAACTTTTAGAATTACAAGAACTACTTCTGAAAAAGGAGGAAAAAAGCGAGAAGGACTATGAATGTTTAGCGGTGGTGTCGGGCGCCATTAGGCTCGCTCACGCTCACGAAATCTTGGAGACGCAGGGAGTTGGAGCTCTAAACAAATACTTTGAAAGAATGGATGAGAAAGCTCAGATTAAGGGAGGAAAGGGGCTAATCAGTCTTCTCGAAGACCCACTCATAGTCTCTGTAAGGAGAGAAGTAGCAGCAATGAGCGCTCAGGGAATGGTGCATCCTAAGATTAGCGTCCTTATTAACGCCATTAAGGAACAGCTTTCTAGTAAGCCTGAGTCGCGGGTGATAGTGTTTACGCATTTTAGAAGCACAGTAGAGGACATCTTAAAGAAACTCTGCGAAGAAGGGATCTACGCTGATAGAATAGTCGGGCAAGGCAACAGAGGAAACACTGCCGGCCTTACACAGAGGCAACAAGCTGAGGTTCTTGAAAAATTTAGAAAGGGAGAGTTTAACGTACTGGTTGCCACCAGCGTAGCTGAAGAGGGGCTCGATATCAGCGAGTGTGATTTAGTAGTTTTCTACGACATTACTCCTAGCGCAGTAAGGTTCATTCAGAGGAAGGGGCGAACTGGTAGACACAGGCCAGGAAAAGTTATCTTTCTTATCGCCAAGGGAACCATGGACGAGAGATATTACTGGTCAGTGAAGTGGAAGGAGGGGAACATGCGTGAAGTTATAAGAGAACTGGAGAAAAAGAAGAGGAGTACGTTGGTAAGTAAGGCGGAGGTTAATCAACAAGCCACTTTGGAGGAATACATCCCAACAAAGGAGGAGGACAAGTTAACCGTTTATGTAGATGTGAGAGAAGGAGGAGGCCCCGTCGTTCAGGAACTGGCTAGGCTTGAAGTTGAAATTGTCTTAACGAAACTAGATGTTGGCGACTACGTTGTTTCGGAGAGAGTGGGCATAGAGCGTAAGACTGTTTCCGACTTTGTGCAGTCAATTATAGACCAGCGTGTTTTTAAACAGCTCGCCGACCTCTCAAGGACATATGAAGCCCCCCTCCTGATAATAGAGGGAGAAGGGTTATATGAGAAGGGGAACGTGAAGCCTGAAGCCGTTAGGGGGGCGTTAGTAAGTATAGCGTTGGATTTTAAAACGCCAATTCTTTGGACCAGAAACGCCAGAGAAACTGCTGAGGTGATTAGGACTGTGGCTCGGAGAGAAAAAGAGGAGGGGAGAAAAGGGATACGCATTGGAATCAAGAAACCGGGAACGATGAGAGAGTTGCAAGAGCACTTGGTAGCAGCCTTACCGGGCGTGGATCACGTCTTAGCTAAAAGGCTCCTTCAGAGGTTTAAGAGCGTTGAGGGAGTATTTACTGCTAATGAGAAAGAGCTTATGGAAGTTCAAGGTATAGGAAAAAAGAAAGCAGAACGAATAAGAAAGGTTATTCAATCCAAGTATAGCGAAGAAGAGTTAGGTTAAGCGTTTTATTCGCTCTAAAACTTCTAGTAAACCAACAGCAAGTCTTAATGACTCTTGCAAATCATCAGTTTCCCTAGCTTTCCTGATTCGAGCTTCCACCTCTCTGAGTTTATCATAAATTGCATTTGCCAAGCTGGAGAGTAGTAAGCTGCTTAACTCCGGCGGAGGCGGCTCTCCTTCCCTCATCACAATAACCTGCTTTTCACATGTCGGACACCATATTTTCCCATCTACTTTAAATAAGGGGGAGCTACATGCGGGACATGCCTTAGAGAGCAATGTCGCACCACGCCGTAACATGTCAACCATTTTCTGCAAGTCTTCAGACGCCAAGAAAAACCACCAAGACTTCTTACTTCTTAATTTTAAAAACTCTTAAAATTACGGAAGCATTGTGAAAAATAAATGTTTTTCAAGAATAAGACATCTCTAAGATGAAAGTTTTCATTCTCTGAGGGCCCTGCGTAAGACAAAAATAGCCTACATCTTAATTTGAAATAAGTGAGGAGTAAACTCGTAAAAAATGGTTTCCTTTGTGAAGGAAGGAACCCTAGTTTGCAATTAATTTGCAGGAGGGTTATATTTTGAGCGATTCCATTGAGAAAATGAATAAAGCAATAGCGATTTTAAAGCAGATATCTGAGGATACAACTACTCCAAGAAACATTAGGAGAGCTGCAAGTGAAGCAATAGAGGCTCTTATAGAGGGAAAGTATACTCCCGCCGTTAAGGCTTCAAACGCCATATCTATACTTGAGGAGGCTTCTCAGGATCCAAATTGCCCCTTACATAGTAGAACGAAAATATGGAGTGCGGTATCAATTTTAGAAACCGTAAGAGACGAGTAAGTAGCCAATGTGAACGAGAACTCAAATAAATTACTTTACTTTGTTTTATTTCCTCATTTCAAGGGAAGGCGGATGGAAGAAAGTAGAGGTGTGCCTCGATGGGGGAAGAAACGCAGGTTAGAGTCAGAGGGATATACTCCACCGCCCTTTCCAAACTTTTCTTAGATAACGGCTTCTCAATAACTCAAAGTTCAGCGATACTAGCTGAAAGACTAAAAATTAAGAGAACAATGAATCCTCCAGACGTAGAAGTTTACGACACAAAGAACAAGCAAGGAGTAATTATAACTGGCGAGAGGGAGACATTAAGAAAAGTAGTCAGCATCGTTAGAGAAGAGCTGGAAGACGTTGTTACCCGAAAAGCAGAGGTTAACCTAAATGCCATTTATGTAGGACGCATAATCAAAAAGTACAATGAAAAAGCAATAGCAGATATCGGATGCCTGAGAGTTCCCGTGAATGAAAAGGCTAAAGAAGAAGGGGAAGTGCAGCTTCTAAGAGTGTGCGAAATCGACCCCAGACCGCAAGCAACTGGAGAAATAGTGATCGCAGGAAAGTACGTGGTCTTAACCTCCAGCGGGCATATTGGCATAAGTAGCAAGATCAAAAACAGAGATGTACGTGAAATTCTTTATCGTCTTGGTAGCAGTATGAAGTCAACGGACATAGGAATCATATTCAGGACAGCAGCGGGGAATGCAGACATATCATTAGTCACAAAGGAAATAAAGGAGTTAGAGGAAGAGATGAGAAAGCTTCTAGACCTTTCAGTAGACTTAGATGAACCAATGCTGGTAAGAGAAGGCGATGAAACGGTGATCGTCGAGTTTCCAGCCAGCACCAAAATGCAGCTGGATAGCATAAGAGAAAGAGTTACTCCAACGATAAGTGGACACCATTATTACAAAGCATTAGGAAGTGACGTGGCGCAGATAGTGGACTTCGCAGAGGAACTCATTTCAAGACACACAGAGCTACGCGACGAGGTAAGCCAATTACTTCAAGAATGGATTATCGACAACACCTTCAAAAATGAGGATGAAATACGCTTCGAACACGTCAAGCTTAATGGAAAAATAATATTTCTCCACGGAAAAATTCTACAAAGGAAAGATCATCGAGAGATCATTATCAGGAGAAGCTTTACAGCAGGAGGATATTATGATGGTCTAAACGCACCAAAAGAAGCTGGGGACTATGGCGTAACCCAAGTAAAACTGGGCGAGTGGACATTCAAAACGGAATACTACTCCAAGAAAGGGGAGTTTAAAGGAGCATTCTACAATATAAACACACCCATAGAACTATACCCCAACAGGATAAGATATATAGATCTAGAGGTTGACGTTATACAGTTCCCTAACGGAGACGTAAAGGTTATAGATAAGGATGCTCTTGAGGAAGCATTCATTAAAGGGTACATAACTGAAAAACTTAAACAGAAAGCTGAACAAATCGCAGAACATATCGCAAAGGAAGCTGCTGCGAGCGCTAAGAGCTGATCAAAAAATTTTTGAGGAAAGCACATGAAAATGATTGACGGTAGATGCGGGGGTACCCAAGCCAGATGCGCCTGCAGGCTAAGTCAAAGCTTAAGTGGCCATAGGGGCAGGATTCAGGATCCTGTCGCGTAGGCGGGATACCGGCGTAAGCGTTCGTGGGTTCAATCCGGTTTTACGGGGACAAATCCCACCCCCCGCACCATTCCTAGTTCTGCTTTTCGTTTTTACTTTTAATTGAGTTTTTGAGGATCTGTATTTATAAATTCTAAAGAATAACTTGTTTTATTGATTAAACATTACTTCATATGTGCCATTTATCAAAAAATTTTTAGGGGCTATTCGAGAAATACTGAAGAAGAGGGGTATCAGATGAGAGTGGAGTATTTCAAAACGTTCATCGAGGTTGTAGAGAAGGGTGGATTTCTTAGGGCTGCTAGAGAGCTTGGTGTGACCCAAGCCACTGTAAGCAATCATATAGCTACGCTCGAGAAGTTTTTTGGAGTAACTCTTTTTGACAGGAGTAGAAGAATAGTGAGGCTGACTAAGGAGGGCGAGATATTGCTGAAAAGAGCTAAGGAGATTCTCGAGTTAGTGGATAAGACGAGGGATGAGCTGAGGAAAATAGGGGAAGAGGAGGAGGGAAGGATAAGGCTTGTGGCGAGCACCATTCCAGGGGAGCATATTCTTCCAAACTTGGTAGCTCAATTTAAAGAGAAGAATCCGAGGATAAGCTTTGAAATTGAAGTGTTAGACACTGGTGGGGCCTTGAAGAAGCTTCTTAGAGGAGAGGCTGATCTAGCGGCTGTGGGGAGCCTTACAGAGGAAAGTGTTAAAGAGATAGAAGCTATACCCATCGGAAGAGAGAGACTTGTTTTCATATGTCCGGTTAACCACGAGCTTGCAATGAAAAAGAAAGTGACTTTAGAAGATTGTTTACGTTACCCGTTTGTTTTTAGAGAGAGAACATCAGGGACGAGACTTGAAGCGGAAAGGGCTCTCATGCGGTTAGGGATTCCCCTCGATAAGGTGAAAGTGTCACTGGAGGCTGGCAGCACGGAGGCGGTGATAAATGCGGTATCTGTGGGACTTGGAATAACGATTTTGTCCGAGACTGCTGCTAAGAAGGCGGAGGTCGCAGGACTGGTTAAGATCATTGAGGTGGAGGGGTGGGACGTCGAGCGCATGCTGTACTTAGTGAGAGATAAAAGAAGGAAGATGCCAGTAGTAGTAAAGGATTTTTGGAAGTTTGCATCGGAAAAACAAAGAAAAGAAAGCTTATGATAGAAGTAGCTTTACAAGTAGGCGGGGGATTTCCGAAAAGTTTTTCACAACCATGAAGTGGCCCTTACCTGCCTTAGCCAGCTTCCTGCATGTTTTCAAGCCATGCTCCGCTATTTTTCCTTTACTTGGAGTTGCTATGACATGTAGGGTCGGAAACTTGGCCGCCAGCTGCGTGGGATCTCTTCCCAAATTCCACTCGCCATCCGTTATCAGGACGCCCCAACTTTTCCCTCTACGCTTTATCTTGGAGAGTTCTTTAAGTCCGACAGAGAGAGCGTCGCTTATGTTTGAATAGCCTATAGAACTTATATCCAGTATTTCCTCGATGACATTACTTATGTTCTTCTTCTCACCAATTTTCTTGAGAGTGAATGCGCGGGTTCCAAATCCTATGACTGCATAATCTTCGTTTCGCATATTATAGGCCAAGACTGCTGTTGAAAGGGCTGCGTTAAATAGTTTCTCTTCGGTCATGCTACCACTGGAATCGAATATTAACACGCCAAACTTGGCTTGTGACCGGGGCTCCAACCCGACTACGTCCTCATAGGAGATATATTCTTTCTCCAAGAAGGATTCAATCATCGACTCTTCGTCAAACTCCATTAACCCGGGGTAATAAGGCACTCTTCTTCTTAATGGTCCTTTAGGCCCACGCCCGCTGATCCTGAGGGATGTTTTGAGAACCGCTATTTTCGCCAGTCTCTTGAAGATTTGCTTATACTTATAGCGAAGGTTGCCGCGCAAAAGTACGTAGAGCTCTACTGGACTTTGAACGTCGCCGCAAGATAAGCGCCTAGCAACTAGAAGAGCTGCGTCAGGGCATGAGAAGACGTCAGACACGGCGACGGGATTCACTTTTGAGAGCCCTTTGATGGCCGAAAGGTTCCCGCATTTTAACGCCATTTCGGCCGCTCTCTTTATAGAGGCGTAATCAAGTTTACTTGCGAGATCCGTGTAGATGTAAGGTGGCGCTGTGCCTAGAGATATCTCCTCTAAGAGAAGATCGAAAGCTGAGAAGGGGTTTATCCTTTTGGGTTCATCGGAGGGTTGAACCTCCTCGCCTACTGAAAATCCTCGAAGCACTCATCTACAATTTCTTTTATAACTTCTTCAATAGTCTTGCCAGCACCGTCCTCAAGCTCGATGCGTGTACCGAGAGCCATTATGGCAACTTCAACCCACAAATCCTTTGATTTCACTTGGGCTCCGTTGTAGTGAGATAAAAGACTCGCAATGTCAATGGCTCCTCTAACAGATGCACCCCTTCGCAAATTCTCATGGACGCGGGTTGCCCTCACTATTTTCACTGCTAGCCGTATTATGTCGGGGTTAGAGCAGCCAGACTTGAGCGCCACTATTTCTCTTTCTTCCTCCTCGCTTTGGTAGTCGATTCGTATCCAGCAGAAGCGGTCTCTTAAAGCCTCGCCCAAGGCGGTTACACCGACGTGCTCAAGTGGGTTCTGCGTGGCTATAATGAAGAAGCCCTCCTTCGCTGTGATCTCGCCTATCTTCGGGATCTCCAGTCTGCCTTCATCCATGACGGGAAGAAAAACGTTCTGAGTGGACTCGCTTAAGCGGTTTATTTCGTTTATAAAGAGGATGCCGCCTTCAAGCATGGCAAGAGTTAATGGGCCTGGAACAAAGGCGTCCCTTGTATACCCGTACTTCATTACTGCTGGAGGATCAAACCACCCTGTTAGCTTAGCCTCCGTGTAACGTTCGTCGCCGTCAACCCGGAACATTGGCTGGTTAAAATACTTCGCGATGGCATCTGCCAAAGTGGTTTTTCCAACACCGACTTCGCCTTCTATTAGTAAGTGGCGGGATGCCAGCTTAGCGGCTAGTGCTTTTTTTAGCTCTTCCAGCCTGCCGACAATCTTGAAGCGAGACTGTATTTCACGAGCCATTTCATCTATTGACTTCATGAAGTATTCCCCCTTTTCCCTTTAACACTTACCTTTTTGGAGGCTATGCTAGGTCTGCTATGTCGACACCACATTCTGAGATGCGGTCTAACATATCAACTACAGTGCTGAGAGGAATAGATATTTCTACTGGTTCATTTGCAAGGGCCTTGTAGGCCTCCTCTACTGCTTGGTTACGCTGGGGTTTCATCCCTATGGTTTTTGACGCTAAAACTCCGTCCTTCCTTACGAGGGCTTCTATGGCGTTAGAATGCATTTCGTGAGCTATGCGATTTATTTTTAGTATACTTTCAATAACTTTTCCCGGGATTTCAGCACCCATTACGAGGTGAACCTGCTCAGCTATCTTAACGGAGTAGTCCGCCATGGACTCTATACTTTTGATAGCGACACGGTAGTCTAAGCACTCTATAGGACTGATACCAATTTTCTCTGCCAAGTGGGGCTCCATTACTGCTGAACGAAGCTGTCTAACCATTAAGAAGTAAAGCCTGTCGATGTCTTCGTCCCTCACTACAACGCTTTCAGCTAAGTTAAGATCCTTGTCTTTTATAGCTGTCACGGCGTCCTCCTGCATCCTAGCAGCAATAAGGTAAGTTCTCTTTATTGTTCTCTTTAGGGAAAGGGCTGAAGGTGAAAGTAAGCACTGAAGAGTGATTTCCTTGGCGCTTTCCTCAACTATTTCTACGCCAACAAGCTGTTGGAGTGAACGTTTAATAGCATCTCTCTGTTCAGACGTAATGCCGCTTTTAGAGCGGATTCGTATGACGTCGTAACCATAAAGAAAGTTCGCGGTTATTTCCCTCGTAAAATTCGGACTAGAGTCAACTTCTATAATAGCCACTTTAACTTTTTCCTTTTCGGAATAGCGAGGATCGACGAGAAGAGCACCATCGTCCCTCTCAATTATTGCCACGAGATCCCCTTGCTTAAGACTCATACGTTTGATCCAGTCCTTAGGAAGACTTAAAAGAAATGTGCTACCTCCCGTTTTCTGAAGTTTCCTAACCTCCATTTTAGACACGGAACAAGCCTCCTCTCATGATTTTCAATGATCTCTATTTGAAAGATGATAATTATAAACACTATATATTTTTTATGGAATCCACTCAATAAACTTCACTTCATTCAAATGAAGCATATTTGTGCATAAAATTAGTCATGAAAGAACAAAAGTGCACATAATTTCAATAAAAGCGCTTGTAAAAGTAAATAGGGAGAAGTCTTCAATGAGCTTCATTTTTGAAGAAGATAAACAAGCATTATTCCAAGAATCTTTCATAAAATAAAAAGAGAAATTTACATTAATAAGAAGAGATGTAGGTTAATTGAAACATCTATGAAATACTGACTCTTATTTATTTTGGCAAAGGATAAAAGTAAGCTTGAAAGTTCGTAACGCGAACTTCCCTTCCGTTGGAAGATGTGACACATGAAAAGTTTATAGTGGGTTTCTGATTTAAGAGATAAGCAGGGCGGAAGCTTGATAGAGACGTCGCAAGTCGCAAAGAGAACAGTTAAGGAATTGCTTGAAGCTGGATTACAAGTTACTCCTGGAGCGTTGGATATCATATTGTCACTTGAACCCAGCGTAGTTTCCTTGATTATAAGGAAGATTAAGGTCACGGATGGGGCACTCGTTTTAACAGAAGAAAATGTCAGAAAACTGATTGAAGAGAAGGATCCTCGAAAAGTAACCAGTGTTAAGACGCCTAAAAGCGAAGAGGAGTGGAGTGCAGCTTCCCCGAGCATGAAGTTGAAGCCAGCCCTAACCGCCAAGGAAGTGGACGAGGATTTCGAAGTAGTAATGGATCCAACAAAAATGATAGGAACCAGCGGGTCTCTAAACGACTTTGTCAACTACTTCAAAGACAGGTATATGCGACTCAGCAATCTCCTCCTGAGGAGAGGAGACATCAAGGGAATACGTAGGACTTGTGAGGTAGGCAGAGCTGAGGAAGTCAAGTTGATAGGGTTAGTTAGGGATATTTCGAAGGTTCGGAGTGGCTCCATGATCATAGAACTTGAGGATCTTGACGGCGTGGTTAGCGTCCTAATTCCGGGCAACTTAACAGATAAAGCACGATACCTTATGCTAGACCAAGTAGTCTGTGTAGAAGGTAAAAGTAACGGAGCTTACATCGTGGCAGACAACATTATCTGGCCCGATGTGCCATTTGACCACAAACCTAGAAGAGCTGAGGATCCCATAATGGCCGTCTTCATCTCGGACACGCACTTCGGTAGCAAGAAATTCATGGAAAAGCCATTCACGAGATTCATAGAGTGGCTTCAGGGCAAGAGGGGGGATGAGAAAACCAGAGATCTCGCAAAACAAGTTAAGTATCTAGTGATTGGAGGAGACATAGTGGATGGAGTCGGAGTCTATCCTAACCAAGAGAAGGAGCTCGTCGTCGAAGAGGTATATGCACAATATGATATTGCAGCAAAATACCTTGAAAATGTACCCGACTACGTGAAGATCATAGCTATACCTGGTGGGCACGACGCAACTAGGCAAGCATTACCTCAGCCAGCAATACCGAAAGAGTACGGTGAACCACTTTACGAAATAGGAGTCGAAATGCTCGGAGACCCAGCATATTTCAGAATACATGGTGTTGAAGTGTTATGCTTCCACGGGGACTCGCTAAACGACGTGATGACGGCTCTCTCTATAGACCAGCACCACCCCGAAAGAGCAATGATAGAGTTTCTCAGGGGGAGACACCTGGCGCCAATTTATGGGTCAACACCATTGTCCCCTGAACCCATGGACCTCTTAGTTATCGAGAAGGTCCCAGACATATTACACTGCGGGCACATTCACATAAATGGGCAGGAAAATTACCGTGGGGTAATCGTGATAAACTCGGGAACATTTCAGGATCAAACAGACTACCAGAAATCCATGGGGTTAACACCGACACCCGGGAAGCCGTACATCATTAACTTGAAGGACTTCTGGGTGGCTCAGCTGGACTTCACAGGGGACTAACCTAAAAGAGAGGAAAGTGAACCTTCAGATGAAAGCTTCTTTATGAAGGCATCCTCCTCTAAGACTTGTTTGACCTGATTCACGGAGACGTTGAGCCTTACTTCTTTTGACAATCCATGGCGCCCCCTGCTTTTAAGATGAGCCACAACCACCCCCAACATGTCAAGCTCATTTATAAGACTACTAACTCTCCTTTGTGTCAATGGCTCAACGTGAAGACGCCTACAAATGTTCGAGTAGTAGCTGTATATGTCCCCGGTCCTAGCTTTACCCCGTCCCTGTTTCGTCAACTCAAAGATGGTGTAAAGTACAAGCTTAGAGTGCATAGGAAGAGTTCTCAGAGCCTCGACTAAATGGTCTCGCTCAATAACGTGCTGCGCAGCCCTCACATGATCCTCAGAAACTTTTTCCGCGCCTTCCCGCTCAGCTATCTCACCTGCAACTCTAAGCAAGTCTAAGGCACGGCGAGCGTCTCCATGTTCCTTAGCCGCTATGGCCGCGCAGAGATTAATAACCCCTGGACCTTCAAGAGCGCCTTCCCTGAAGGCGAGCTGGGCTCTTTGCCATAGAATGTCTCTGAGCTCAGCGGCAGCGTAAGGCGGAAAAACCAGTTCCTCCTCTCCTAGGCTACTCAGCACTCTAGGATCAAGGTTATCTTTGAATGTCAGATCGTTTGTGATACCTATTATGCTGACGCGTGCCCGTTTCAAAACAGTATGGTTCATCCTAGTTAGGTCATAAAGAATGTTACTCCCATCCCGCTCGACTAGTCGTTCAACCTCGTCGAGCACAATTATCATCAAAACATCCCTGCTGTCAAGCGCATCCCTAAACCTGCTATAAACTTCATCTGTAGGAAGACCTGTAAATGGAACCTCGACACCCAAGTAGGAGCAAAGCCGGGCTAAAACACGATAGTTAGTGTTAACGATCCTACAGTTAAGGTAGGCAGGTATGGGGGGAGGCACATTCAACTCATGACACTTAGCAACGAGGTGTTTAAGAACGAAACGCACAACGGCGGTCTTACCTGTACCAGTCTTTCCATAGATGAAAACGTTTGAAGGTGTTCCGCCCTTGAGAGCGGAGGCAAGAATCAACCCGACTTTCTCAATCTGCTCGTCACGGTGAGGTAACTCGTCAGGAACATAAGTATGACTTAAAACGTCACGGTTCTTAAAAATCTTAGTAGAGAGAAACCTCTCGAAAAGTGCCTCAAGGGAACGCTCACCCAAACGAACCACCACTTTCTACTTCCACCAGAAACAAAGGTGTGTAATGCTTAACGCTCAGAAAATATATCCATTAATATTACATTGGAAACACATTCAAGAAGCTCGAAGAAGCTCAGAAAATGGATCATGGAAGAAGCTGAAGAAGCTCGCCAAATTTAGAAGCCTTAAGCCGGCCAATTTCCTTAAGCCGATAGTAATATTGCTTCTTTGTCCCCTTACGCTCCAATAAACCCTCGCCACGAAACCTTGCCAAGTAAGTTGAAACCACGCTCAGAGAAGTCTCGCCGAAAACCCGGGTAAACTGCTCATGGACGTCGCTGGAAGTAAACCATCCATACTGGAAGTATTTCAATAATACAAGTTCAATTTTATCCTTCATTGAAAGTCCTTCGGGGTCAGGGAACCCGGCGTCAACTTCGGAGGCCTCAAGTTTAGTCGCTTCCTCCGCCACCTCGCCTCCGGACAATTTCTCGGAAAGTTCCTCCACAAGAGACGCTGCCAGTTGGGGGGGAACATCACCCTCAATAGTTAACGTAGCCTTAACATTGCGTGAGAGATCAGCTATCTCGATCTTGTAACGCTTCGCCCCCAACTAGCACACCTTCCACTGGAAATGAGGTAAGTTAAATTTACGCGTACAAGTATATATGTCTATCTATTACATCCGAAAATCCCCCAATCACTTTAACTCGCATAATTGCTAGAGTTCATGGATATTAGTCATTTATCGTTCCCTTTGTCAGTTTACGTCCCCAATGACCTTCAAAGGTAATCATACACCCGGCTTTAAATCGTCACCTTCTCTGAAGTCAAATTACCGGGCCCTCTCAAGTCAAAAGGAGGGAGCATCATAAATATTGAGAAAATCAGTAAAGAAACCAGGCTATTCCCAAGTTGAAGTGTTCACTTAAAAACACTTTAACAAAAAGGTTGAAGAAGTGAATGACGTGAAGATGTGAGTCTGTTAACATGAAAGACGTGGAAAAGAAAAAAAGGGCAAAAAAAGGCATATTCTCGATAAATAAAGTTTTTAGATAACATTAACAAGAAAATAGTTGAATAAAAATGTAAATCTTCAAAACAAAGATTTTTTCCATTGTATTTTTTTAAAAAAGGTTAACAAAGTGTGTTAACATAAAAATCAGAGAGAAAAATTCTCGGAAAAATGCTGCAGTTGAAATAAAGGGGTTAATTTTCGAGAACATAATTTGCATCATTCACAGCAAAAACAGCGCATTAACGACTTGAAAAACTTATGTTAACATCGTGTTAACATGTCAAGCTGTTGGACGAGAAGACGACGAAAATACAAGTCTTCAAGGAGAAATGCTACGACGTGTCAAAGGGAGGGAAAAACTTGAGAGTATATGTTTACGACGTAAAGACGGAACACTCAAGTGACCCACGCAGGGTGAAATTCTTCAAGGAACTCTTCGGCTACGCGTACACATGGAAAAACAAGGAAGGAAAAACGTTAAAGGGGCAAAAGCTGGGACTTGTGGACATCTATGGCTGCGACAGAGCAGGGGACAGCGCAATACTAGTTCGAGACGAGCATGCAGAGGTCTTCAATGCGTTCTTCAAGAAGTACAAGGATATTGTCAGGTGTCGAGTTTTCTTAATTGTGGGGGAAGAAAGTATTTAGAACATATGTTCTAAAAAGAGAAGCTCACTCACCCCTCTATTTCAACTGGAGAAAATAAAACTTGTTTGGAGTTTAACTATTAAACTTTAAAAATAAAACTTCCCCCCCAGATGTTGAGGAGTCTAAATATATAAGTTTTTTGTAAAAATTCAAGTTTTAGTAGCTAATTGCAAGTTAACTTGTTGCAGTAGAAACGAGGGGGTGTTTGCTACCCCATACACCAAACATGTTGTCTGGTGTCGATATCTAATTGCGATACCTGTTCTCGATTACTGCAGTTGTCATCTACGCTGGAAATCTTAATTAACATTTTATCCATATTTTTAGTTAAAAACAGGGTGGTTGTTTTGAGCGAAATTGAAGAATTCGTGAAAGCATTAGTCAAAGGTGATCACAAGAAGGCCGTTGAAATCGCTAAGGCTGTCTTAGAGGAATCACAGTTGAAAGACAAATGGGTCGAGCTGGCTTGGCGAGGTTGGCTTGCAGGTCTTGAGAAACTTAGTCAGACTTCCCTGATTGTTTCTTTAATGAACGGGCTTTCATCAGAGGACGCTAAGAGGTACGCGAATTACCTTGAGTCTCTAGCGCAAGTTTTTTCCCGAACCTCCCTGACAGGTCAGGTTTTGCTAAGGGATTTCTGAAGTCTTGGGTGGACCTTCTTAACTCTTATGCTGCACTTAAAGAGGACAGGAGCTCACAGTGATATTGGAACACATGTTCCAAAAATAGAAAAAACCTCTATGTGCTTCTCGTAATATTGGTGCATTCTCCCTGTATTTCTGATATTTATCCTTTTCGTTTGGCGTCTTCCTGCTTTAGGGTTCCCTGTGGGTATACTTTCTTGTAAACCCGTCTTGTTTCCTGATCTCTCGTTCAGCTTACCTGAGACCTTTCAGGTTTGCATCGTCATTGTTGTAGTAAGTCTCCGTTTGTATTCCCTGTGTTCTGTCCGTGTTCTCTGAGTATTACGATGGTTTTTCTTTTGTGTTTTCCTGCATCGTTTTCTGGTGTTGATATCGGTTTTCCGATATCCTTTTCTGGTGTCGATATTGGGTGTCGGAGGTGGTTGTATGGAACGCATAGGTGCTGTTGGTCGTATTTATCCTTCGGTAGCTGAGATTAGAAATGCGTATTACTCTTTCTTCGGGTGGAGATGGAACCCGTTTTCGAGTGTAAGGTTGAGCGACCCCGAGCTCTTCGTGGCTCCTCATGATGTGATCGTGGAGATTGACGACTACATTAAGGCTAGGGAACGGCACATACTGATAACGAGCGAGTTTCCTGGAATGGGTAAAACGATGCTTCTCGAGCTAATTTACGGAGACCTCTTGGAGCTTTCTAAGCAGGGTGATCAAGAGTACCGCTTCTACCCCGTGATGGTGTCTCAGAGTAAGCTTTACGTGAGGCAGATGGCCGAGGTTTTGGCAAAAAAACTTAGGATTCCATATCCTCGCTCTGCTAATGCTGAGGACATTTACGTGTTGATCAAGTATGATATCATGCTTCGATATCTTTTGAGTGGATATCTTACGTTGATATTCATTGATGATTTCGGCGAGAACGACGTCGAGGTTTTTGTTAAGATTAAGGAGATTGGCGACTTAACGCTGAAGGACGCAAAACGCTTCGTAGTTGAGGAGGAAGACGAACTCAGGCGTTTCCTCAAACTTAAGAAGATGAAGCTTGATGAAGGGGAAATCAGTGCGATTAAGCAGGTTGCGGAAGAAGGCGATGAGGATCAGATGATATGCATGCTTGTTTTGACTGGTACTAAGACCCACGCTGTAGGTCTCAAAGAAGGTGTACCTCACCTCTACGATAGGTGCTGGGAGATTGAGCTTGAACCGTTGGATGAGCGTGGCGTCAGAGAGTTTATCGGTAGGCGACTTTACTGGGCTAGCGGCCGCCTTAAGGAGTTTGACGAGTCTTCTTTTGAAATACACCCCTTCACCGATGACGCTATTCCTGTTCTGAAACGGAAGTCGATGGGCGTGGGACGTGACCTCCGTATGCTCTGTAATCAGGCGGTGTTCGTCGCTGCTAGCAGGTTCAGGGATGGAGGAAGTCCTGTGATCGACGGGGCATTGGTGGACGCTTTACCATGCATCGAGGAGGTTCCAGAGTAACCTGACTTCATTTTCAGATATCGATATCACGTATCGATGTTGGTGGTATGATGACGCGGCTGGTCGATATAGCAAAGAAAGTTAAGGAGCAGGAAAGGTATGGGCAGCCCTCACAGTCTCCTGCCCCCCTAAACTATGCGGAAGTTGCTGCGGCTCACCATCAACCAGCAGCCTCATTCTCTCTGGGTGATGAGGACAAAGGACACTTGCCCGTTCAAGTGGTGGAGAAGATAGTCTATGTGAGAAAGGATCCTAAAACTCGACTTGATCAAAACTTCAACGTGAGGCTTCCCAGTAACTTTATCTACTTGCTTAAGAAGAAGTTTGGAGAGCGCGGAGCAACAGTATTCTGCAGACTTGCCATACTGGAGAAGATGAAGACGGTGTTCGACGAGTTAGAGCTAAAGGAACTTGGTTTATTCCAGCTACTAGAAGAGCAGTACACCGCACTCGGCAAGTTGAAAAATGAAGGTGGCTGAGGTTGGACAAAGTGGACGGCGAACTTAACGAGTTAGAGAGCTTTCTGCAGCGTATCCTCAACGACCCACTTATTTCTCGCCTCCTACCTTCATCTAGTCTCACTCGGATACAGCTTGAAACGCTGATCATCCATTTCCTTCTAGATGAGAACGCTGGAAGAGAAGTCCAGTATTCCCTTAAAGGCCTCTTGAGGTTCTCTAGAAGTGCAAGAGGTCGAAAGCCACGTTTTGCCCGCGGAGTTACAAAGGGTGCTTTTAGACGCGTACTCGAGCAAGCTTGCAGGAACGTTGTGAAGTCAATTTACACGTTAATCCTCTTAGGATACATTGGACTACTGGACACTCCAAACTTAGCACCCTACATTGAACTCTCAAACTTCATCTCGAGTTATCGCGAAAGGTTGGGGTTAGAGTACGGGGATCCCAGTCCTCACCTCAAAAAACTAGAGGAACAATTGGTTCAGCTAGTCGATGAGTATGCTAAGCCATTTATGGTTGCTGGCAAATTCTAATACTGTAACCTGCATGCCGCCACCACTGCCTGCCCTATGCTCACTCCGGCGTCGCCTGGAGGTATAACTGAGTGCTGTATAAAAACTAGCCCATTTTTCTCGACGTGCTTTCTTATGGTTTTTGTTATGGCTTCATTGTAAGCTACGCCTCCCGTAAACCCTACGACCTTCACGCCTTCTTTCTGCGCTACGTTCACGGCGATATCAGCCAGCCCTATTGCTATAGCACGCTGAGCGGATGCTGCCAAGTCCTCTATTCTATGCTTTCCCAATGATTGTAGCACCTCAAAAAGTATTTGACTTGTGTCCAGTACATACCGTCCATTTGAGCTACTTATTCTGGGTTCTATTTTCAGGGTTGGTTTACCTTTTGTTGCTATTGCTTCAAGCCTCATTGCTGGTTCTCCTTGATATGTTTTCTTCATGCATACCTTCAGCAGGGCTGCTATGGCGTCTAAGACGCGCCCCGTGCTAGTCGTGAAAGGCCCCTTAGCATCCCTTATTTGTTTCAAGACAACTTCCACCTCTTTTTCCCCATGTTTGAATCCATCGATGTATTCTGATGTGAGAACGTCTCTCAGCTCGCTGTCAGACAAAATTCGACTGAGAATGGATGCCGCCATCCTCATGGGATACTTAGTGGCTTGGTCGCCTCCAGGCATTAGCTGTGGGGCGAGGTGCCCGAGCCTTTCGCTTGACGCGTAATCTGAGAGCAATATCTCTCCGCCCCATATTGTTCCATCTGGCCCGTAGCCAACGCCATCACATGTTATGCAGACTATTGGTTCATCCACCTTGTGCTCTGCCTTTAGTGCGGCCGCGTGGGCTTGATGATGCTGAACTCTCACTAGCGGGACCTGCCACTTTTCAGCGTATTCTTCCGCTATTTTCGTCGTCACGAATTGAGGGTGTAGGTCGCATGCCACAGCCTCAGGCTTTACGTTTAAAAGCTTTAACAAGTGCATTGTGACGTTTTCGTGGAACTCCACCATGTCAAGGTCGCCTGAGACATCGCCTACATGCTGACTGGCATAGCATCTATTTCCCTTCATGACGGTCACAGTCACAGTCAGTTCCGGTCCGACTGCTAGTAGTCCCCTCCCTTTACATGGAAGAGGAGTCTCTATTGGTTCTGGCACGTAGCCTCTTGATCTGCGTATCAGCTTAGCTTTCCCATCAACTATCTTGACAACCGAGTCGTCACACCTCTGGTATATCACTCTGTTGTGGAGTAGGAAGTAGTCTGCTAGATTGCTTAGATGAGTGAGAATTTCCTCGTTGCTTGCAGCTATTGGCTTCCCTGACACGTTGCCGCTGGTCATTATGACTGCGGGGTCTGCGACCTCCCGTAGCAGGAGTATGTGTAGTCCCGAGTATGGTAGCATCACGCCAATGTTGTGTAGTCCAGGGCTAACCCACTCAGAAAGCGGAAAGTCCTCTTTCTTCCTGAGGAGCACTATGGGCCGTCTGAAGGATGTCAGGATCCTTTCTTCTCTTCGAGTGACTTCTGCGTACTTCCTTACTTCCTCGATGCTCAGGGACATAACGGCGAAGGGTTTATACTTTCTATCTTTTTTCCTTTCCCTTAGCTTAAGTACGCATTCGTCATCCGTTGTTAGCGCCGCTAAGTGGCTTCCCCCTATCCCCTTTATAGCTAATATGGCTCCCTCATTTATCAGTTTGGCTGCTTCTGCTATGGGGTCCTTGCAGTCTATGAGCTTGCCGTCATTTGAATGAAGCGTGAGTTTTGGTCCGCAAAGGGGGCAACATATTCCTTGGGCATGATACCTTCTATCCATAGGATTTGTGTACTCCTCCATGCAGTGAGGGCACAGAGGGAAGTCCCGCATTGTGGTTAGTTCTCTATCGTAGGGTAGGCTTATTATTGACGTGTACCTTGGACCGCAGTCTGCGCAGCATGTGAACGCATACTTGTAATGCCTATCGTCGGGATTTAACATATCCTGTATACAGTTATCGCATATTGCCACGTCTGGAGGTATGTACGAGCTTTCAAGTATCCTTTCACTGCTGCTTTTCCCTATGGCGAACGTCTTGAACTCTTCGCGTGCCTCCCCCCACTTTGTCCTTACTTTCTCGAACCTTGCCAACGGAGGCTTTTTCTCCTTAAGCTCTCTCATAAACCTCTTAATGTCTTCTTCCTCTCCTTCAACAACTATTTTTACTCCAGCATCACCTAGGTTAAGGACGTAGCCTGTTAGGCTGTTTTTGACTGCTATCCGGTACACGAAGGGGCGCATGCCAACTCCTTGGACTATTCCGCTGCACAGGATTTCGCATCTTTTCTTCACACCGTAACCCTTCTGAACCCTTTACGTTATCCACGTTTAACGACTCACTTGCCCCTATAAATCTCCTTCTAGTTTAAAAAACAAACAGACCGTGGAAAAAATAAAAGTAAAAGTCTCCTAATTATAAGTAGCTATAAGTAGCGACGCCCTGCTTTAAGGGAAGAGCCTTTTCTCCTCTTTGTAAGGTGATGTCGATGTTCTACATTCCCTCACCAGAAGATCTTAAACAAGCAAGGAAACGTTTAGGCATTACGCAGGAGGAACTTGCAAAGATGGCTGGTGTAAGTCAGTCGTTAATAGCTAGGATCGAGTCCGGCTCCGTTGATCCGCGTCTCTCAACGCTTAGAAAGATAGTTAATGCACTAAGCGAGTTTAACAAGGGTAAAATATGCGCTAAGGACATAATGTTCTCCCCTGTTATATCCATTTCCATTAGGGAGTTAGTTAGGAACGCCATTAGTCTCATGGAGGAAAAAGGCATATCGCAACTGCCAGTCGTAGACGAGGGACGCTTGGTTGGCAGTCTGAGTGAGGGCACCATAATGAGATACCTATCGGAGGGAAAGGACGTTTTTGATAAAACAGTCGGAGAACTTATGGAGGAAAGCTTCCCCACAGTGAACCCATCTACCAGCGTAGACGTAGTCCGTCACCTAATAGTATCCGGGAATCCCGCCGTCCTAGTAGTAGATAAAGGAGAAGTACTAGGAATAATAACAAAGATCGACTTGATCTCCGCATATAAAAAGTGACCAATCCCATCTTTATGGCTTTTGATTCTTCATGAGAGCCAGACTTTTTAGCGTGCGGATCATAGAGTTAAAAATTAGAGTGGGAATCTTTGAGTATCTGCTAGAGGTTTCCCTCTGCGAGATGGTGGCCATGAAGGTTAGAGTGGGCGGTGAGGTGAGAGAGTACCAAACGGTCTGGATGGAGGAAGACGCCGTTTGCATGATCGATCAAACAAAGCTCCCGTTTGAATTCTCAATATACAAAGCAAAGAGCGTAGAGGAGGTTGCTGAGGCTATAAGGACGATGAAAGTTAGAGGAGCGCCAGCTATAGGAGTGGCAGCGTGTTACGGTCTAGCTCAGGCAGCCCTTCAAAACCGCCACCTCCCCTCAAACGAACTTAAAACTTTTCTTAGCAAGGTTGCTGCCCGCCTCCTTTCCACGAGGCCTACAGCTGTAGATATGCAGAACATGATCACACGCGTCTTGGAAACATGTGTAGACTTAAACTCTTCCGACGCCATAGCTCAAGTAATTCTCCGTGAAGCGAAAAAAATTGCTCAAGAGAACATTGAAGCCTGCAGAAAAATAGGAGAACTAGGAAGTAGCTTAATATCAAAAGGCGCTAGGATCTTGGTTCATTGTAACCCGGGCGCGCTTGGAACAGTAGATTACGGAACCGCGCTAAGCATAGTTCGGTTTGCACATTATCAGGGAAAGAACATTTTTGTTTACGCTACTGAAACTCGCCCTTGGCTACAGGGCAGACTTACCGTCTGGGAGCTAATTCAAGAGGGAATTCCCCACTGCCTTATAGTTGACGCAGCTGCAGGCTATTATCTCCAGAAAGGGGAAATCGACTCCGTCCTAGTGGGCGCGGACAGGGTGCTTCCAAACGGAGATGTAATAAACAAAATAGGAACTTACATGATTGCAGTTGCAGCGCATGAGAATAGCGTTCCATTCATAGTTGCGGCGCCCACTACAACCTTCGACCTTTCAGGCTCATCTTTAAGGTTCGAGGAACGTCCGCCAGAGGAAATCACACAAATGAAAGGATATGATCCTGACTCAGGAAAATTTATTCAAGTCAAAATACATCCTGACGTTAGAGCAAGAAACTTGGCATTCGACGTGACTCCTGCAAAATATGTCACATTCGTAGTTACCGAGAGGGGAGTCTTAAAGCCAAACGAAATAAAACTCAAACTGTAAGTTGGAGGTTTCCCTTTGGGAGAGCTCATCTTCATTGGCTTAGGATTGTGGGGTGCAGATGACATAACTCTTAAAGGACTGGATGCCGCCCGTTCCGCAGACGAGGTATACTTTGAAGCCTACACTAGTCTTATAGGCGACTTAACGAAGGATAGCTTAGATAACTTGATCGGTAAGAATGTCCGTTTTCTCACCAGAAAAGATGTTGAAGAAAACGTGAGAGAACTTCTTTATCGCGCAAGAGATAAACGCGTAGCAATTCTTGTTCCCGGAGACCCCATGGTGGCTACGACGCACATTGCGCTTAGACTGGAGGCCGAAAAACTAGGAGTAAAAACGCGCGTGATTCATGGTGTATCCATTTACTCAGCGGCCCCAAGCATCTGCGGGCTTGAAAACTATAAGTTTGGTAGATCTGTAACAATACCATTCCCAGAGGAGAATTACTTCCCTGACACTCCGTATTTTGTTGTTAGAGAAAACGTGGATCGTGGGCTGCACACATTGGTTTTCCTTGACGTCAGGGCTGAGGAAAAACGCTTCATGACCGTTAATGAAGGAGTGGCGATCCTGCTAAAATTAGAGCGTAAGTTATCTCCTCAAGAGCCTCTCTTAGAGAAGACCATAATGGTCGGCGTGGCAAGAGCGGGATCCAAGAATCCTACTGTTAAAGCGGATTATCCTCATAACCTTATAAGCTACGACTTTGGTTCTCCCCCTCATGTTTTAATTGTTACTGGTAAGCTTCACTTTAAGGAGGCGGAGGCGCTTCGCCTCTTGGCGGCTGCCCCGCTCTCAGCCCCCTAACCCTCCTGCCAATCCCCACCTCTTAGCCATCTCAACTATTCTTCTAATGATTATGCTCGAGCTGTTCAGCTCTCCATACTTCGGAAGTCGGTAAACCTCGGCGTTGATCCCCCTGCTCCTCAGCTCCCTAACAAATTGATCCATATCCCTTCTCTGGTCATAGCCAAGCACTATGATGTCAGGCCTCTTCTCCTCAACTATTTTAAGCATGTCACCACCTTCGTGTCCCAAAATGGCCTCGTCAACTGGCTTCAACCCCTCTACCAGTCTCCTTCTATCCTCCTCGCTGAATATCGGAGGGCGCCCTCGCACTTTATGTACCGTTGAGTCTCTCGCTATCACTACAGTAAGCTTCGCGTCATCACCTCCAAGCTTTTTCGCTTCTTCAAGGAACTTTAAGTGACCGGCGTGTAGTACGTCAAACGTCCCGAAGACCATTACTTTCTTCACAGCTTCCGCCTCCATCATTTTTTATTCGAGTATCACGTAGACGGTCACACTCCCTCCATCCTTCAAGTTAAGTGCTTCCCTAAGGAATACGGGAGAAATGACTTCCACCACGTCCTCCCCGTAATGCGTCCTGTTAATGAGCAAAAGGCTTCCCTCGATCTTACCTTCAATTAGAGCCTTGAAACACTTCACCCTACCGAAAGTACGCCCTCCCTCCTCGAACTCCTCTATAATGATCCCCGGGTAAGCTTCCAGAAGCTTCCTCATCTGCACATCATGGTACGACTTCAACTTTAAGTTTAATGTTCCCGGGTAAGGCGTGAATCCTAACTTCTCCTCAAAACGCCTCCTATACCCTTCAACGGACACGTAATACCTTCCCTCTCCCATTCCACTGAAAACCTCTCCTTTTATCTTGACTGTTTGAGGTTTTTCCTCGAAAACTTTTTTAAGCCCAACATAAACTTCCCAAAGTTTCTTTACGCCCTCCTTGGTTATTCTAACGATTTGTCCCTTGGACGTTATCTCTCTGACTATGAGCCCCTCCCTCTCTAAATCTTGGAGCCTTCTTGCGGCTGTCTGCTGGCTAATCCCAAGTCGCTCTGCAAGACGCGTTGATGAGACATCAACCCCTCCTTCGCATGCGCCCATTAATGCTATCTCATACAGCGTAAACCATTCCTCGTTCAATGTAGCCACCCTTACGTCTCTTCTAACGAAGCCGCTAGACTTATAAATACAGGTCCTCTGACATCTATTCTCTTCTTTTTTGAAGAAATGTAATGTCTAACTTGTTCACTCAGGTATAAGTTAACGTCCGAGGGCTTTTTCGCCATCCTCACCTTCACGTTAACCTCGCGCTTCCCCTCCTCTAAAATTTCTTTCTCGACTTTTCTGGCGAAAAGTGCTGCTACGCCGTCCAAGTACCTTAACCCGGTTATTTTTCCTTTAACTTCGGATGGTGGAAGACCTAGAATGTTTCCTTCGTGGACGCATATCACGTTTAGTGCCGCTGGGCCAAGTAGCTTAACTCCCTCTTCTTCCTCGAAAACGGTCACAGTTAGCTCCCCTCCGCTAGCTTTACCTTTCCAAGCGGTAAACTTGCAAGGCGCATCAGCATCTTTATGCGCCTCGGCCACTTTGATTATCGCATTCATTATTTCTTCTCCAAGCTCTGTTTCCGGCTTCTCCGCGTAGCATATCCCCTCAGCTATTTCTTCATCGGAGTAAATGTCTCGCCTATAGAAGTAGGGGTACGTCAACCGTCGTACGTCGGTTTCACCCGTCCTTATCATGACAAACCTTTCAACGCCGAAGCCTGCGTTAAATACGGGTACGTCTACGTCGTACTTTGCAAGGCTGATAGGAGAGTAAAAACCACAGTCTCCAACTTCTATCCATTCCTTAGTTTCTGGATGCTGAATGAAGACTTCGAACTCGGTTTGAGGAGCATAATACTTTGAAGTCGCCGTCTTAAGTTTAAAACTCGCATCCGGGAATCCCAACTTTTTAAGGAACTCTTGGACAATATTTTTGCCGTCCTCTAAACTTATTTCTTCAGTCATTATCACGAAAGAGGCTGTGTACGAACTGTAAAGGTGTGTTGGATCAATTTTCTGCTCTCTTCTAAACTTCTGTCCTATGGTGAAAAGCTGAACCGGCAACTCTCTCCACTTATACTTGTAGATCGCGCTAAGAACTGGAAACCAGAGCGCCGTCATGTGTGATCTAAGGGTGAGAGGTGACGAGATTGGGGTAAGCTTCTTGAACTCATGGAAAACAGCATCTATTATTCTCGTAGCATCATCTTCGCGTAACCCTAATTCCTTAACCATTGTCTCGACTAGATCATCCGCCTCTATCTTCCCCTTTTTATATCTTCGGAGAACCTCCCGCAGTTTTTCAAACTCGTTAAACGAGGGAACCAGCTTCTTAACGTGTTCGATGTCCTCTTTACTTAGCCCCACATCTGGTCTAGGTAAACCTGCCAAGTAAAAGACTCTGTCCAAGATGACTGTAGCCTCTGGACCATACTCCTTGCGTACTTCGCCCTCATCAACGATCACTGGCAGGACTACTTCCTCGAAACCCATCTCCACCAGTGTTTTTCTTACTTCTTCTATGAAATCCATTATTTCATTGCTCTTTCCGAGAGGCTTTGGTCTGAAGTATCTTCCATCTATTTTGAGTAGTTCACGTGACTCAATCCAAGCTGCCTCATAATCTTCCTCGGCTTTTTCTAGCAGTTTTTTAATGTTAAACTTCATTTTCCCCTTTCCACCTCTTCAATAGTTTCTCTATGTTCTCTGCTAACTTAGCCTCCTGTGATATGAGGAGTAACTCAGCCCTCGTCCTTTCTAGGAGGCTACGGGCGACGTCACATTTTTGCTTAAATCCCAGAGAGGAAACCTCTGGATAGTCGACGAGCATCATGCTTAAGTATACCTCTTCCATCAATTCTAGGGCTCTCTCGGCATTTTCAAACCTTCCATCTTTCATACAAATTATCACGTTGCGTCGCAGCTCGCCGATGAAATCACCCAGAGCCATCAGGTATGGAATGTTGGGCACGTTCAACTCTTGAGGGGATGGAATTTCTCTACCTGTGATGAAAGCGTGAAGTAGGCGAGCTTCGATATATTCTTGGAATGCCGTAGTCATGAAACCCTTGTAGACGAACTCATCATACTTTGTCGTAGTCGCCACAGCATCACTTAAGCGTTCCTCCGCCATTCTCAACTTTTCCTCAGCATCCTTCAGCTCGCCTCTATGTATCGCTCTTATCGCGAAGCCTGCATACCTTACAACTTCTCTTGAAAGAGATAAAACCCTCTCTCTAACTTTATCTCTCTCCTCAAGATCCTCTATTATCTTAAGGACAATGTCTCTAATAGGCATAAAGAGCCACCTGGCAACGTCTCTTCTTCAGCATACCGAAATGCTTAGGGCGTTTAAAGGTTATGTCTTTCACCACTCGGAAACTTGCGTTTAAGCAACTTTTATCGGTTTGCTAAGCCTGCTTAACAAGATAACTCTACTCGAAACAGACTCCCCTATAATGTTATACCCTAATTTTTCTCCTATCTTCTCTGCAAACGGTCTTAGCTCATCAACTTTCAACATGTTCCCGTTACGTAACCCCCTTCTAAGGGACATTCCCACCGACACATAACTCTTACACTCTACGTAAGTGGGCTCAGCCAACTCTATGAGCTTAGCGTATCCCTCTGGCTCCATAAAGTTTAACCCTTTAACTAAGGTGAGCCTCACTACGGTCGGACAGCTAAAACTTTTCAGCAGGGCTAGGCTTTCAATGACTCTGTTCCAAGCATCTTTTAGAAGAGGTCTGCAGACTTGCTTATAGACCCCCTCGGATGGAGCATACAGTGTAAGGTAAAGCTGGGTTGGTTCCTCTATCTCCGCAAGCCTTTCGGGGACAGCGCCGTTTGTCACAAGGAAAGTGGTCATTCCTCTCTTGTGAAAGGTCTCTATGAGGTCTCCCAGCTTAGAATAAAGAGTGGGCTCGCCCGCTAAGCTTATCGCAGCATGCTTAGGTTCAAGCGCCTCCCTCCACATCTTTTCACTAACTAATGGGTGATGCACAGGGTTAAACCCTGTGAGTATTCTTCGCTGCGCCTTTATGCATTCATCGACAATTTCCTCTGGCTCATCTACATCCTCCTTCAGTATAGCCATCTGATCCCATTCGAATCCTAAATCCCCCGGCTCTAAGCGCCAACATGAAAGACAACGATTAGTGCAAAAAATAGCGCAAGGCGTCATTTGAAGGCATCTATGCGACTTAATATTATACCACTTCTGCTTGTAACAGTATCCTCTACCTGTTAACGCTCTATAAAACCAATGACAGCGTTTAACTGCAGAGTGTCTACCAACAAGCTGATATTTTTGCTTCTTTAAAACTGATGCGACAGCCAATGGAATAAGCGCCTCTTTAGACTTAACACTCACGATATATCACCCAATCAGCAGTTTCAGATAACTCCCTTCCTCCTAAAGTTCTCTATTTCTTCGTCGCTATACCCTACCTCTCTCAGAACTTCCACAGTGTGCTCTCCCAAAGTGGGTGGGTGGCGTCTGATTACACGCCACTTCTCAGAAAACTTTAAGGGAAAACCTACTTGTTTAATTTTTCCCGCTTTTGGATGCTCCACTTCAGTCACCATTTCTCGATGCACAACCTGTGGGTCGGAAAATACTTCCTGCAGACTGTTAACCGGTCCGCATGGTACATCTTTCTCTTCAAAGACCTTAAGCCATTCTTCAAGCGTCCTACCTTTAATTATTTCCTGAATGATTTCATGTAGTTCGTCTCCTTTTTCAAGTGAAAGATAATGATACTTTTCAAGGCTAGGTCGTCCAACAGCTTTACAGAAATTCCTCCAGAAGTGCTCCTCCAGTATCCCCAGTGTAATATATTTTCCATCCTTTGTTTCGAAGACACCATAGCTACCTATACCTCCCGCTAGGATGTTGCTCCCTCTACTGGTGGTAACTCCTCCAATTAAGTAAATGCCCGCGTAAATTGAAAGCCAAGAAACGACGACGTCCAACATTGCGACGTCAACGTACTGACCTATGCCAGTTTTTTCTCTAGCTAAAAGAGCTGCTAGCACGCCGATAACTCCAGCCATACCACCTGCTAGGTCAGCTATTGGTACCCCGGGAATAACGGGAGTGCTATCTTTCACCCCTGTTAAGCCGAGTATACCTCCTATCCCTACGTAATTGACATCGTGTCCACTTCTCTCAGTGTAAGGCCCACTCTGACCAAAGCCTGAAATGGAGCAGTATACTATCCGTGGGTTAATCCTCCTTACTGTTTCATAGTCTATTTTAAGCTTCCTAGCCACGCCTGGCCTAAACCCTTCAAGGACTACATCGCTTTTCTTGATGAGCCTATAGAATATTTCAAGTCCATCATCGCTCCTTAAATTTAAAGTTACACTTCTCTTGTTTCTGTTGACAGCCATAAAGATGGCACTTTCACCATTAATTGATGGTGGAAACCATCTAGTCCAATCGCCTAATCCTACCGGCTCGATTTTTATCACATCTGCACCCAAATCCCCTAAAAACATCGAGCAAAAAGGACCGGGGAGAAGTCTTGTTAAATCTATGACGGTGACCCCCTCCAGTGGTGCAGGCAAGTTCCCCCCTCCCTTATCCTGCTTAGTGCTTGAAGTGCCTTATTCCCGTGTGTATCATGGCCATACCGTGCTCGTTTGCTGCCTCTATAACCTCTTCGTCTCTTTTAGAGCCACCAGGCTGTATTATGCATGTTATCCCAGCCTCGGCGGCAGCGTCAACGGTATCCCTGAAGGGAATGAATCCATCCGATGCAAGCGCTCCTCCCTTAGCCCTGCCTCCCGCTTTCTCTAGGGCGATCTTTGCCGAGTCCACCCTGCTCATTTGCCCCGCTCCTACGCCTACGACCCATTCCCCGTTAGCGACAACTATCGCATTTGACTTCACATGTTTGACTATTTTCCATCCAAACAAGGCTGATTGAATTTCTCTTTCTGTTGGTTCCCTAGCAGTAACCACTTTGAAATCTGGAAAGTCCTCCTCTGTCAAGTCTTCACTTTGGACTAGTAGCCCACCGACTACTCTTCTAAAGTCGATACTTGCCTTCCGCCTCTCAAGGTTGGAAAGCGCAAGCACTCTTAAGCTTTCCTTCTTTTTAAGCTCCTCCAAAGCACTTTCAGTGTAACTGGGCGCAATGACTGCCTCGACAAATGTTGACGTGACCTCCTTTGCCGTTTCAAGATCCACTTCTCCGCTTAAACCTACTATGCTTCCATACGCTGATACCGGATCGCTTTCTCTGGCCTTCACATAAGCATCATGCATCGTTTCTCCTATTGCTGCCCCGCATGGGTTCGTGTGTTTAATTACAACCGCCATAGGCTTCGAGAACTCTCTCACTATTTCAACCGCTGCGTTAAGGTCGAGAATATTGTTAAATGAAAGCTCCTTGCCTTGGAGCTGAACAGCATCAACTATTGCTCCGCTAACCATTGGGGCAATCTCCCTGTAGAGGGCAGCTTTCTGGTGTGGGTTCTCGCCATACCTTAAGTCCTGCACTTTAACGAACCTTAAAGTAAATACCTCAGGCATTTCCTTTCTTCCTAAGAGCCTACTAGAGAGGGACTGAGTTATGGCGTCATCATACCCTGAAGTATATGAAAATGCCTTTACTGCAAGCATTCTCTTGGTCTCTTCCCGTACTTCTCCATAATTCTTCAGCTCCTCAAGAATTAAACTGTAATCCCTTGGGTCAACCACAACGGCAACTCTTTCAAAGTTTTTCGCGGCAGCCCTGACCAAGCTTACCCCTCCAATATCTATGTTCTCCACGAGTACGTCTAGCTTCTCGTTTTTCGCTGCCACCTCCGTAAAGGGGTAAAGGTTAACTACGACGAGGTCTATCGGATCAACTCCCATCTTTTCGAGTTGTCTCAAATCTTCATCTCTGTTTCTTGCCAGAATAGCGCTGTAAATGTAGGGGTGCAAGGTCTTAACTCTACCCTCTAGCGCCTCAGCAAATCCTGTCAACTCTGATATCCTCCTAACAGGTATCCCCTCAAGCGTTTTAGCAGTTCCCTCTGTTGCGATTATCTCGACACCCATTTCATGAAGGGCTTTAGCTAACTCAATTATGCCCTTCTTGTTCCAGACGCTTATCAACGCGCGCTTAACCTTCATACCTACCTCCTCCTTATTTCTCTACGCTGCGTTTAGCAGCTTTAAGCACGTTCATCAAGAGCATCGCCACGGTCATAGGACCCACACCGCCGGGAACAGGCGTTATGGCGGCAGCCTTCTCCTTTACCATGTCGAAATCTACATCCCCCACTATTCTCCCCTCAACCCTATTAATCCCCACATCAACTACGACAGCTCCCTCCCTCACCATATCCTCCGTAATGAACCTTGGCTTTCCTACGGCAACAACCAAGATGTCCGCGGCTCTAGTGTGCCCTGCAAGGTTGACTGTTTTAGAGTGACATACGGTAACCGTGGCGTCCCTATTAATCATCATAACCATTAGTGGCCGGCCAACGATCTTGCTTCTATTGACTATTACAACGTGCTTCCCTCGAAGGGCGACCCCCTCCCTTTCAAGGAGGGTGATTATTCCCGTAGGTGTGCATGGAGTAATCCCTTCATCGCCCAGCAAGAGGCGTCCCATGTTAACTGGGTGGAGTCCGTCTACATCCTTCTCAGGGGAAAGCGTGTCTATTATTTTGTTCTCATTTAAATGAGGCGGTAGTGGAAGTTGAACCATCACACCATGAATATGTTCATCAGTATTAAGCTTATGAATTTGCTCCATTACCTCCTCTTCGCTCGCTTCCTCTGGTAGCGTTATCCTTCTGAAAGTGAAAGCCGCCTCCTCACAGGCCTTTTGCTTTAATCCAACGTAAACCTCCGAAGCAGGGTCATTACCCACTAAAATAGCAGCTAATCCCGGACGTACGCCATGCTCCTCCCAAAGTAACTTGGCCTCCTCAGCTGCTTGCTTCCTGACTTCAGCTGCAACACTACGTCCATCAATAATTCTAGCAACCATGATTAAACCTCCTAAATGCAGTTAGGAAACATTCGTTTAATAACGATGAGTGTTTTACTAAAAAAGTATCGTTCCAGATACCGCAAGGATTTTTAAAGATTCCAACTATTCGTCTCGTGAACAGGAACTTTTAGGAGCGCGAACAATGCCTTACGTCGCCCTTACAATAGACCTAGATCGCGACTATCCAGTCCCAGTAAGCGGGGCGCTAAAGGCCGCAAGTTATTCTCCTGAGTGCAAACCTAGCTTCACATGTACGATCAAAGGGTTAAAGGCGCTTTCCAGCATACTGGAGGAAACAGGGATAAAGGCGACCTTTTTTATCGAAGCCAGAGCGCTTCAGCACATAAATGCTCAGGAAGAAGCACTAGTCAGCATCATTACGAGAAACGAAATAGGATGTCACGGGCTGGATCACGAAGACCTCGCTGGAAAATACACTGGGATTTCAATATCTCCACCTCGACAGCTGGCACTAATAAAGAAAGCCACGGAGATAATATCGAAAATTACGAGATCAAAGCCGACAGGCTTCAGGGCACCATACCTGTCCACCACACCCAACCTAGGCGAAATACTAAGAACTCTAAATTACAGGTACGACTCTTCCATTTACTTGGAGTCATTTAAACCCCCTCACCCATACCCTTTAGGGTGCAAGGTGTACGAGATTCCTCTCCCCCTATATCCCCTAGGAGAAAGAAAGGCGTCGCTCTACACTTGGACCCTACATGAGGGAAAAAGAAGCATAGATGAATTTAAGCAAATACTCGACGTATACTTAGCGAACGATGATGGTGGCTTACTGGTGATATCGACCCACACGTGGCACCTCGCATACAGGATTTCATCTAACTTAAAGCTCTCGCCTCAGCAAGTCCAGGAGAACGTCTCCCTCCTCTACAGTCTCATAACCTATCTCGAAGATAAAGGCTCCACACTCCTTCCCATAGGAGAATACCTTAAAAAAGATAAAACGAAGACTGGAAAATCGTTCTAATCATGGAGGCCTCATAATGCCAGTTTATGCCTTCAGGGGTAAATCGCCTCAGCTTCACACGTCCGTTTTTATAGCTCCAAACGCTACAATAATTGGTAACGTTAAAGTAGCAAGGGACGCAAGCATATGGTTTGGCGCCGTTATACGTGGCGACCTCGAACTCATAGAAATCGGAGAGAGAACAAACATCCAGGATAACGTAACTATTCATGCAGACCCCGGTAACCCTTGCCGGATCGGCGACGACGTTGTAGTGGGCCATAATTCAGTTCTGCATGGCTGCATTGTGGGAAGCAACACGGTGATAGGCATGGGAAGCATTATACTTAACAGAGCAAAGATAGGTTCAGGATCAATAGTTGGTGCTGGATCCATAGTCACGGAGGGAAAGGAGTTTCCCGAGAACAGCCTCATAGTGGGCGCGCCAGCTCAACTCAAGAAAACTCTTCCCCCAGAGACTGTTGAAGCAGTAAAAGCGGGAATAGAAACATATCGGAAGCTGGCTCAAGAATACATAGCGCTTTTCTCGGAGAAATAGGCCCCTTTAGCTCTTGTTGTACGTGAGGCCATATGAGTAAAGATGATATCAACCTAGTGAGGCGTGTCATCGAGGAACTAGACGCCTTTGCATCGCTTAAACCTCCACTCCTCTACAGCATCCTGCAAACTCGCCAAGCATACCTTTTCCTGCGGCAACATGTGGACAGCAATGAACTCAAAGCACTTCTTAAGGGGCTAAATGAGGTGCAACGCTTCTACAGGCGTAGCCCACCATTCCGCCTACTTTTACTCTTAACTTTCGCAGTTTTCCTCCTTACCTTCGCATACCCGCTCCTCCCTCCCTCTTTAAGTTTACCTCTCTCTTCCTTACTAGCTACTATGACGACATTCATCCTCATCTTTGGCAACTTCCTAATGCTTAAACCTTACATGGCGTTGGCATCTCGCCTCTTCGCATCACAAGCCAGAGAAGCAAGACGCATATCAAAGCTACTCATAGAACTTTACGGGAAAAAAGTAGGCGCATTAACCCTATTCTATCCATATTCTGGCATGCGCATCTTGAGAAAAAGTTTAGTCCTTAACCCCTTCTTAGCGGTAAAGTTTCTAGTAGTTCCGCCTTAAGTTTTCCTTCTCCTTACACTTTCAACTATACTCTGAATGACCCCTACGTCACTGAGAACGTTTTCCGGCGGGCTAAGAAACTCCCTCAAAATTATTGGGACAGAATCCATCCTGTAAGCTACGCCTCCCGCCTCTACCCCCGTTATAGCGGCTGGGATCGCTACTGTGGCATGCTTCACCGTGAGCGTCTTGAAGCAGTCAACGACTATTAGAGGGATCTGGGTGAGCTTTCTTGCCAATCTAGCTGGAAAGCTCGATATGGGGTTAGATCCTATTACGAGTGCAGCATCGACCTCGTCTCTTTGAAGCATTTCAACGAACGTCGTTTCCCCGGGGTTAGAGTAGGGAACACCTTTACTGAAATCTACGCCAAAAGGATATCCTGTAAGCCACGTTGCGATGTGGTTAAACCCAATGGTGTTGAAGTGCCCAGCCATCGGTAGTGCTACGAAGCGCGTATACTCATTTATCTCCCACACCAACTTGAGAAGCACTTCTAGGTTCCGATATTTGCCCCGGCTGGCTAGCAGCCCCATGCCGTAAAACACTACGCCGAAGTCCCTTTCCTTCCATTCTTGAACTACCTTCTCAAGAGTCTTAATTGAAACGCCCGCAACACTATCAAATTGCAGTTTTTTTCCCCTCAAAAGAAGCCGCATGGCTGTTATTAGTTCATAATCCTTGTTTGGTTCCACCTCAATTAAAACATTAGCAATTTTTCCTATTCTTGTCCTTCTTATGTCGAACACGTAAACCCGTCTTTGTTCATAGCCGCTCTGCGTATAAATACCTCTGGGAAGAACGCTATAACGGCTAATGTGGCGAGGATGCGAATGACCCGGGTCACTGCCCCAATAAACAACGACATCAGCCCTGTTCATCACCTCGCCTAAGGTAGCTGTAGGTAACCCGCTTTCTGAGGCAGCATGCCACGTAATCCCGTGACATATGGATCCAGTACTGTCGATCACTCCCTTGATTTCACGTGCCAGTTCTATTCCCGCCATTTGTGCCTCAATAGAGGAAGTCCCCCAGCCCCAAAGGACAGGCCTCTCAGCCTCTAGTAAAATATCCGCCGCCTTATCGGTAGCTTCACTAAAAGAAACTTCTTTCTCGCCATTCAAGCCTCTTATAAATGGTTTAAGAAGCCTTTCAGCACTATGCGTCCTCAGAAACTTCTCCTCACCGTGACCACAAAGATTGAACGTGGAAACCATCCTTTCTCCTTCCAAGTCAACTAAGACGTCGTCACAGAGGAGACTACAACCGGTGCAGACCGTTTTAAACCTCAAACCATTCTCCCCCTCACCTAGTTAGTTGAGGTTCCTCTAGCTTTCAGGCTACTGCTCTTAACTCTATGGCGCCACTGAAACAGTACATTTCGCATACTCGACAAGTCTTTATTGGACCATATCTTCTACATTTTGTAAGATCAATCACTTTTATTTTCCCGTTCTCCACTCTAAAGACCACATTGTCTTTTACTTCACCTTTCCCGCTCCCTATGAGAGGGCACTCTGCTGCTATAGCAGGACACCCCACGACGCAGTTGCCGCAACCAGTACACTTTTCGAAGTGAATCACAAGTCCTGTTTCGGCCACAGCATCCTTGGGGGAAAATATTTCTTTCAATTGTTGAAGTTTATCCTTGTATTTTTCATCCTCGACCAGCGGTGAGCAGTCCTCAGGCCGCTTCTCGCCCTTCAGGAGTTTCACGGCGAAAACCATGCAGTTGGGCTCTCCGCATTTTTGACAGTTGATTCCCGGTAGCATTTTATAAACTTGGTAGGCATTAAGCTTGGACATCGTTCACACCTCAACGCCACAATATACTCCTTTCAGAGCCTTATCTGCGTCTTCACCCTGTTTTGGGTCAAACGAAAGATATCTTTTCATCCTAGAGAGGGCTTCAGTTGAAGGCTCACTTTTACAGTTAACCCAAAACGTTTTCCCCTTCGTTTCACCAACTACTTCCCCGTCTTTAACGATGACTTCTCCGTTCTTTATGGTGTAAACGGCTCTTGAAAAAGCCGCCATCAGCTTCTCGTAATCCCTACTTGGATCCATAGTCTCGGGATTGAAGTCATAGATTGCTATGTCTGCATCAGCACCAACTGATAATCGTCCTTTTCCATTTAACCCCAAAGACACCGCTGGCGCGCTCCTAGTTATGATGAACAAGTCTTGGAGAGTTAACTCTTCGTCAATGTTGAGTAACTCTTCTCCGATATTCATAGCGCCTCGTGCCTTGCTACTTACCAGCCACGCTGACACGAGCGGGTATCCTAATGGCGACCCGCAATTCGGATTGTTTAACGACAAATGAAGCTTCATGCGCTCCCTAGTATTTAATATTAACGTCATTGCTGCTAAAAACTCTCTCCATGTTCCCGCTTCCCTCATGGCTAGCGCCGATATGCCTTCAACCTCTATTTGTTCCAGCACCTTCAACGTTTTTAAAACGCTTTTCACGAAATATACGTCATGAGAAACTATGGGGCCCTCAGTAAGCATAGTGCAGCCAGCATCAGCCTCCAAATTGTCGCTGGAGCTCAGAAGATCCACAAGCTCCTTAACGTGTGCTTTTTCGCTTCCGAAAGCGTAGAGGTGAGCATTCACTAAGTGGATCCTTCCCTCATCCGCCAACCTATCCAGCATTGTGGCAGCCTTCTCATAACCTCCATTCTGCCCTGCCCCATCGGGATGTAAATAAAGCGGGCTCGGAAGGTTAAGCCTCCGAATCGCTGACAAGATGAACTTAGAGTACTCTAGAGAGCTCAGATCCAAATGCCTTATTTTTTCATTAATACCCTTCCACTCTTTCTTCCATGTCCAAGCTTCTGAGCTCAGAGGGTTAACGAGCTTGACCCCGTAAGCTCTAGACACCCCTAGAAGCCACGCTATGGCCTTTGATGCTGCATCCACGTCTTTTTCTTGAGCGAGCATGATCATGAACATATTTGAGTCAAGGAGTAGCATTGCTGCTTTGTCTAATGAGTGTACCCTTTCAAGCACTATGTGCGTATGAAGTGCCTTTGAAAAGGGGAAGCCTGCTTCAACAATGAACGTGTATCCTACTTTCAGATATGATTCCCCAACATCTTTTGGTAACGGCGTACTTACATTTATCATCCTTGCAATGTTCAGGGTTTGAGATGCTATGTGAGTGTTACAGTCTATTCCCCCTGGAACTATAATCCTACCTTTTGCGTCTATAACCTTGCACTCCTTTTCGTTGACCTGTTCAACGACAACGCCATCTTTAACCATGATATCCATTTTTTCTCCTTCAACACCGTTAAGAGGGTCAAAAACCATTCCGTTTTTTAAGATCAGTCCCCTCATTCCTTGTCCTCCCTAGTGAAATTTTCTTCTATCTCCTCCAACCTAGTAACTTCCTTATCGGTCGTCTCTAACATAGCCTTCACTAAATAATAGTGGTCCCCCCAAGTTACCTGTATATCCCCTCCCGTTATTGCGTTGAACCATGGCCCGTTAGGCATAAGTGCCAATCCCGGCCTAGTCTCATCTGTTTCGTATACTTTAACGACAACCGATCCATAAGCCGAAGAAACCTTAACTTTCCCCCCATTCTTCACGCCCATTTTACGCATATCCTCTTTGTGCATAAGAATTACAGCAGTTGTTTCAATGTAACCTTCCAAGCCTTTCTCGGCCTTACCTATCGACTGTTCAACTGAACGCACGCTACAGACGTCTATCTCTGTTTTGGGAACTAGTAGTCTTAGCAGTGACAATTTTAAGCGCCCCTTTTCCCATTTGCACGCTAACTCTGGGAAATTAATTAAACTTTTTTGCACTTTTGCCTCCATAGAAAATAGTAATCACAAAGGGTGGTGCGTTTATGAAAGGGTGGGTAAGTGAAGTTTTCTCCTCCTACCAATCTTCCGATTAGGAAGGGTGAAGGCGAGGGTGGAAGTGTGAAGGGGTCAAACTATGGGCGGCGGACGATATAGGCTCAATGCCGTCGAATTATCCGCTTCTCAGGGTGTAACATTGGACTTGGGACCTTTGGCAGGCGAGGATGTGGGTGGTGCGACTCCGAAAAAGCGCAAAACCCCCCACGCTATACAGCCTAATCCTACTCACTTAAAAATAGTGACATTAACCAACAAGAAGCTTCGTTTCAGAAACCCTATTGAGCCAAGCTTTATAGTTGAGTGGGCTCATAGGCTTTACTCGCCAGATACCCACGTCATATCGCTGACTGGTGGGGAACCGTTGTTTCAGCCGGAGTTCCTTGTTTCAACAGTGGAATCCCTTAAAAATGAAGGCTTCAAACTGTATTTAGAGACGAACGGTTCAATGCCTACACACGTTGCTAGGATTTCCCATTCGCTAGACTACTGCTGCTGTGACATTAAGGATGAATCAGCTGGTGCCGCAGAAAACTGGAGAAAGCTCGTCGACCTAGAACTGGAAACCATAAAGATACTTTCAGATGCTGGAGTGGCGGTCTTCGCTAAGGTTGTAGTCACTTCGAAAACCAAACCAGAAAACATTGAATGGTACTCACGCGAGCTTTCGAAAATTAATTGCCCTATGTGCATTCAGCCAGTAACCCCTAAGAATGGCTATCGCTCTCCGAGTTTCCAACAACTTCGCGCTTTTACAGAAACAGCCGCACGCCATTTGGGAAGTGAGAACGTTTCACTATCCATACAGGTTCACAAGTTTCTGGGCATACCCTGAAGACTCCAGGAGGCTTTAACGTTGGAGTTAAAGGTACTGGAAAAAGAGCCGTTAATAGTGGCGTTGCTCCCATTTAAGTATAAAATGACCTACACGGGAGAAGAGATCAAACCTCTTTGGGCTCTTAGAAAATTCGGCGTACAAGGCGACTCGGTGATAGTTTTCAATGGACCACTTAAAGTTGAAGCCTCTGAGCTTGTGGACATAAAGGACTTTGTAGTTGAAGGAGAAAAAGGACGCCCAGTTATATGCGCAGACGAAGCAGTAAGCATCGTCATTGAGCACTTCGACCAGCAGCCCCCCTCATTACGCCTCATGTATCACCGCCTAAGGATTCTTGCGTTTCTCTTCAAAGAACTTGTCGAAGAGACCTGCAACGTAAAGTTAATGCGTAAAGGTACTGACTTCTACTTTAACGATGGCAAGCTTAATGTGGGCGTTGCAACAGTGTCCTCGGCATCTGGCAAAATGCACTTCGCTTTCAACATATCTTCTAAGGGTGTTCCACCAGATATTAGCGTAGCTTCCCTCTTAGACCTAGGCTTTAAAAGAGAAAATGTTGAAGCCTTTGCTATCTCTCTTGCTGTGAGATACCGGCATGAAGTTCTAGATATCGATAAAGATGTTGCAAAGTCTAGAACATTCTAGGGAGGAGTGAATTTTGCCGTATAGAGTTACTGTTGAAAGAGCAGACCTTGTTTTTTCAGCAGCTCACTTCTTGCTTTCGCATGAAAAATGTGCCCGCCTCCACGGCCATAACTATAAGGTACGGGTGGAAGCGTCATCAACCATATTAAATGCGGATCAGATGGTGATTGATTTCTTCACCCTACGCTATGCGGTGAAATCTGTCTGTGAATCATTGGATCACCGTGTATTAGTGCCAACTAAGGCCCAGGGATTAACGCTGAAGGAAGGTGAAGGTGAAGTCTACATTATGCTTGGTGATCGAAGGTATGTTCTTCCGAGAAACGACGTCGCCTTCCTACCTGTAGAAGCTACAACAGCAGAGAAAATAGCAGAGTACATTCACCACCAACTAAAAAAGTTTCTACCAACTAGCATTCATCTCAGGGTTTCCGTTGAAGAAGCTGAAGGAGCAACAGCAACCTTTGAGGAATAACTAGTCTTCCTCTTCAAGAAAAACGACCCTTAATTCATGTATATTGACCTTCTCTCCTCTCCTAAGTTTCTCCCTGATAGCAGCTGCTTTCTCCTTCAAAGCACGTCTTCTCTCGTTCTCTTCCTTCTCTTTCTTCTTCTCAATCGCTTTAATGTACATCCTCCTGTAGATTCCTTCCTCCTCAACCAGCTTCTCTAACTCATTCTCCCCTTTAATTATTTTCTCGAACAACTCTAGATAGTTTTTATGTGCTTGGTCGGCCTCCCCTCTTAATTCATTAAACTTTTCCTCCAAAAATTTAATTTGCTTATTGAGCTCCGCAACTTCCTCTTTTAATGAGTTCATACTCGTAAGGATTTTCTCCTTTCTTGCTTTGAGTTCTCCAATTTGTTGACATAGCCTTTCATATGTTTTCCTTTGCTCCTCCGCTTCTAGGGCTTCTTTCTCAAGCTTAGCTATCTCGGCCACAATTTTCTTCTCCTCTTCAAGAGAAAGAGGAACAACTTGGATTTTCCACTCTAAACTATCAATCCTACGTTTAATATCCTCCTCGTTAGGATGCTCTCTCCAGCTTATCTCCCTCTTTTCCTCCACAACTTTTCTAAGCCTGTCCTTGACTTCTCTTAATTCTTCTTTAAGCCTGCCCATCTCCTCAAGTTTCACCCTTCTCTTCTCTCTAACTTCCTTTAGTGTCTGAATTATGGACTTTACTTCGTTATTCTTCTTATTTCTGATCTCCCTATGTTTTTCGGCATGCTTTCTGAGCCTTCCAAGCTCCTCCTGCAAGTCAAGACGTTTCCTTTCAAGCTCCGAGATCTTGGCTCTATAAAATTCTCCATCTTCCATCAAGCAGGGCCCACCATTATCTTACCCCAAAAGGATAAATTCTTTAATTAAAACTTTTCCCAAAACAGGAAAAGACGACTGGAAATCCTTCGACATGGAGGGTCAAGAAGTTTGAGCAGGAAAAAGGACTACTACTACTTCAAAGCCCGCAAGGAAGGCTACCGTTCTAGGGCCGCTTACAAACTAAAGGAAATCGCTGCTAGATTCGGTATTTTCAAGGGTGTGAAGGCTGTTTTAGATCTTTGCTGTTCTCCCGGAGGCTGGCTCCAAGTAGCAAAGGAATATTTGGGCAATGATGGAGTGATAATCGGCGTTGACCTGTCAGAAATAGAAAGCATAAACGGAGTCATATTCATAAAGGGCGACATTCGGAACGAAAAAATCCTAAATGAGATTTTAGAAGTGACGGATAAAGTAGATTTGGTGCTAAGTGACTGCTCGCCTAAAGTTAGCGGAATATGGAGCTTAGACCATGAACGCCAACTCCAACTTGCTAGGGAAAGCCTAAGCATCGCTAAAAAGCTTCTAAGAAAGGACGGCAACCTAGTTCTAAAAGTTTTTCAGGGCGCTGAATACGAATCCCTGCTTAACGAGGTTCGTCTCTACTTCAAAAAGGTCTACACGACCAAGCCGTCTGCATCGAGAAAACAAAGCGCTGAAATTTACGTGGTGGCGAAGTACTTTAAAGGAAGAGAAGAACCGTAATTTCCCGCCGTCATTCTTTATAGTTCAAGGGAATTCAGCATACTTTTTACTCGTATTTTAAGCTAAGGAATCGTTCATATTCTGAGTCTATATAATATAGAGTTATCGATGCTTTTTGGAGAGCGACAACTACACGTTTTAAATGATCCATTGTTTCAAGGATTAAGGAAACTTTTAAATTCGCTTTTTCTCGTTATTTCTTAACTGAATGATGAAGCATAACGACTTAGACTTTTATCCGGTGTCCTTTTTTGGGGAGGCTCGAGTTGTGAAGGTGAGTAAACTTTTGGTATTCACGCAGGAGAATTGTCCTAACTGTCCCGTAGCCAAGAAGGCGGCTGAGAAAGTTAGTGAGGAATTTCACATCCCGCTAGAAGTGTTTGATGTCACGAAGCTTCCAGAGGAGCTTGAATTCGAGCTACTCCAGAACCAGATATACATTGCTAGTACGCCAGCCATAGTTGCTGTTGGGGAAGATGGTATGCAACTTTTGGTTTTAGGTGACCCTGTATCCTACGAAGAGTTGAGAAACATGCTGATAAAAGGGTGATTCGATTGGTGAAACCAGTTTTTGGTCGTGCGGAAGAAGAATCATCTCGTGAAGAAAAAGATGAATCATTTTGGTACTCGTTGATGCCTACTGTAAGGACAAATAGAGGAATGATAGAACCTTTCAATGTCAACAAGATTATTGATAGCCTTGTTAAGGAAGCTGGCGTCAGTAGAGATGTAGCATCTGAGGTTGCCAAGAGCGTTGTCAAACGTATACTCTCGTCTAACGTGCAGTGGTTGTCAGGCCCCATGATACGTGAAATGTGCTGTTCAGTGCTGGCTGAAATGGGTTTGGTGGAAGCTAGGAAGAGATACACTAGGATAGGTATACCAATCTACGACCTTAACGAAATGATCATTAATCCTCTGCAGCATACTTGGAACGCCAACCTCCAGATAAACCCGGAGACCATCGCCAAGGTGATCTATGACCGTGTGATGACTGAACACACTTACTTAACTCTGCCCGGACACTTGGAGGTAAATGTTCCCACAGGGAAAACGCTGTCCTTCGACACCAACATAGCTGATGCTCACTTGAACGGTGACAATTACCATAAAGATAGGGAATACACGAGCATAAGGGATTACTGTGCTTCTTGGGATCCGCGTCTTTTCGTCATCATGGGGTTGGAGCCCGACGGCTTAGGAGGAATGCATTCGTCGAGCGCTGGCCCACCAAAGCACTTGGCAGTCTTTGTTAATCATGCTGCAATTTGGCTAGCATCTTGGCAGAGCAACATGTCGGGAGGACAAGGCTTCCATAATTGGATGGAGAGCATAGCTTGGTACCTTAGAGGGCTCAAGCAGGAAGAGGCGCTGAAAAGTGCCGCACAATTAGTTGCCGAGATGAACCAGCCTTTATTGGGATTAACCGACGAGCTTTATCAAAGGTTCACTCAGGTTCCGAGAGAAATAATTCAATCCATCGTTGCATATGTTCTGAAACGTGTCTCACAACGTGAGGTTGAGCAGGCATGCCAACATACCCCGTATATTGCCACACAGCAGTACGTTGCAAGAGGCGGACAGGTGCCGTTTACCTCAATAGACATTGGTCCAGGGATAAAGAAAGAGTTCATGAATGAACCCGTGATACTTCCTGGAGGCAAAATAAGTGAAAAGTATGTTTACGGCGACTTCATCGACGAGGTTAAGACTTACTTCATAGAGTTCATGAAGGTCATGTATTATGGTGACAGGTACGGGAAGCTGTTCAACTATCCAAAGCTCAACATTGAACTTAGAGAAGAGTGGATGAAGCCCGAATTTGAGGAGGCATACGTTTGGGCCGCTAGGCTAACGGCGAAGTATGGGTTACCCTACTTCGTCAATTATCTAAACTGGCGGAAAACTGTAATTGGCGGCTGTGTCTCCTGTTGCTCCCACACTTGGGGTGCTAAAACCCCGGAGCAAGTTGAAGAATACATCTCTGGAAACGCCGTCTACGGCGCCATGCAGATGGATACTCCTAATCCTGTTGCCTCAGCCGCCAGAACTATGGGTCGGGACGAGGACGCTTTCTTCGATGACTTTGGAAGGATAATAAACGAAGTGACTGTTCCAAGCTTGCTTCACAGGTATGAGGTTGTCAAGCGCATTAAGCGTCTCGGTCTAGCTCCCTTATACAACGTCAAGAGGCCTAGTGGGAAAGACATGATAGTTCCTGAGGAAAGAGAGCTGCTCATAGGAACAATAGGGTTCGCCGAGATGGTAGAGATCGTGACAGGGTACCCACTTTGGCATGAGGAAGGACTAAAGTTTGCAGTCAAAGTTTTGAAGTTCATGAATGGTCTTGCAAGGGAGTGGTCAGAGGAGACAGGCCTCATATTTGAGGTCACACGGACGCCGGCTGAGTCGGCTGCTGGAAAGCTTGCAAGGATACTCTACGAGCGGTACCCAGAAGTGAGACCATACCTCCGAGGTAAATACCCAAACGTTTACCTGACCAACTCAGTTCACCAGCCGGTGGATGCAGACATCCCTCTAGCCGAAAGAATAAAGAAAGAGGCAATGTTTGCTCCTCTGCTTGGGGGAGGCTTCCTCCAGCACATATTCCTCAGCGACGTGCAGCCTGATCCCTACGCCCTGTGGAAGTTCATCGTTAAAGTTGCCCGGAACACGTTAACCGCGTACTTTGACTTCACACTGGACATATGGGTCTGCCCCGACTGCCATGCACAAGGAACCTTCGATTGGAGGAATAACCACTTCGACTCGCCTAAAGAATTAGTCGAGTTCAAATGTCCGAAATGCGGTAGCCGAAGAGCCGAGATATACTCTCGCATCACAGGATACCTTCAGGGAATCAAAGCTACGTGGAATGACCCCAAGAAGCAAGAGTTCCTAGACCGTAGACGCTATAATCTCAACGTGTGATTATCTAAAGGAGACGGGCTGGCTGGTATTCCAAGCCTTTTTTCTATTTCCTCAGCCAGCTTTACAGCTTGACCTCCACGAGCATTGTCTGTTACAACGTAACTTGGCCTGCATTTATCAACGTATTCTATTAGCTGATTGAAATCAGAGTGGCCGCTGAACGAGACCACATAGCTTTTTTCTCCTATCTTGGTGTACGGGACGTTGAAGAGCCATCCTGTTAATTCTATTTGCACGCAGTTCATGTTTGAGCGGTGTTTTTCATTAGGCGAGAAGAAAGCTACGTGAAGGTCATTCTCTAGCACCTTTCTTCCGACAAGTCCTTCTGACGAGTAGTATTCTCCCAGATGAAAACCGTATTTTTCATAAATTTTCGATATCCTATACATTCTAGGCGAGACGACGAATGGATCGTCCACGCTTCTTTTTCTTAGGAGCTCCATTGCCTCTTGGACTTTTCCAATAAAGCCGAACACATGCACAGGTTCCCCTTTACCTAAGGCGTCTTCAACTATCGCGTAAAACGCATCATAAACCTCTTCTATTTTGGGACGCACGTTGCCGGGTGCACCATAAGTTGAGTCAAGAACTAAGACGTCGCATTTAATTATCGGCGCGCTTCGAAATCTAAAATCGCTACTGTAAAGACAACGCGCGCCGTCCTCTCTCTCAACAAGAACCTGCGCGGTTCCCAGAATGTGTTCTACCGGAATTAACTTCACCTTTTCCTCCCCGTAGCTCAAAGTGTCTCCTCCATTAACTGCCACAAGGCAACGCGCCTCACTCTTTCCAAGCGCCATCAAGAGATCCTTCGTTTCCCTTGTCGAAACAACTAGGTCGCACTTTCTGACGCTTTCCCTTAAACCGTAGAGGTGATCGGAGTGAGCATGAGTGACAATCCTCAATTTATAGCCGTCCTCATGTCCATCGCACACGACCCTCCTACCCAACACGACGGCCTTCGAACGAGTTACGAACACGTCGCAACCAGAAGCCACTTTCATCGCCTCACCCTTAAAATCAATTAACACACTAACTATAAATGTAGCTATCTGGTCTAGAAATTAGAGGAAAAAATTGAGTCTTCCCTTTTAGCGGAGTGTGGTGCTTTGGAGGTGGCAACGCGAATACTAGAACAATATGTGCGTCTCCTCAAGGAAGGAGATAACTCGAACATCATAGAACTTTACCCCCAAGCTATAAGCGCTGTAGGAACCATACTGAGTGCTGTCTCGTTGATGCATCAATCGGGTGTTCACACGCAGTGTCCTTCATTGCTTATGCTGTGTGCCTCATTTTTTGAGCTTGAAGGCATGCCGGTTCGTGCCGCTGCGTTATACATAGAAGCGGGCGACTGTCTCTTTGCTGAAGGCCGTCTTGAGGACGCACTGGAATGCTTCCTCAAGAGTTATAAAGCCGCCGCCTCCACATACAGCAAAGCGGGAAAAACTCCGTCATCCATCGCTCTCTTAATGGCGGCATTCACTGCCCTAAAACTTGGGGGGCATCCCTTCCTCAAAGAAACGGTTAGGCAGGCCAGAAGTTCCATTGACAAGAAAATGTGGGAATCCATAAGACGAACCAAGTACTATGGTCTCATTCAAAACTTCGTTCAGGCAATAGACACGTGTTCCCTGCCTCAAAACGTCCACTTACTTCCAGTCTTAGACGAGTTTTCCAGTCTCGCAGTAGGAAACTCGCTTAAAAAATGGTTGCAAGTAGCCGACTAAACCCTGAATAGGTGATATTGTTGTTTGAAATTCTCCGTCACGATGGACCTGGAAGGATTACCCGCGTTAGAATCGGCTCGAAAACCTTCGAAACACCAAACCTCATATTCTACTTCTTTGACAGCCTACTTCCTCCTCCTCTTCAGGTTCAAATAATCACGGTGCACGAGGGTGAAATTCTTCCCTGCATTGAAGGAAAATTTAAGCTAGTCCCCCTTATGAGCCCATTAGCATTCGATTTGGATGAAGCCATAGAATATGGACTAGGTTTGGAGGCGGACGTCCTTATCGCGCCGAGTCCCCCCATTAGGGGTCCAAGTGAAATGACCGCCCTACTTTTAGGTGAACTACTTGAAAGCGCTAAAGCCCTTAAGAGCGCTGTAAGGGAAATGCCGGTAGCAATACCAATCTACTATCTTCCCTCTAAGTCTCTCAGGAGAGATTTTCTTTCAGAAGTAAGAAAGCTTGGCTTTAAATTTTACGTCATAAAAGGATTAGAGGAAGCTTTCCGTAACCCAAGAGACCTAGTTGCTTTCCTCTACGAGGTTGACCATTTTATTGGTCCTGATGCCTTATTATACGCCTCGGGAAGAATACCTCCCTCACACTACCTCCACTTGGTCTACTTGGGCATAGACTTCTTTGACACATCTTTCATCATCGATGCAACATTAAGAAACATGTATTTTTTCAATGGTGCATGGTATCAGTTCAGCGCTATTAAGGAGTTGCCATGCTTCTGCGAAGCATGCCTCCGCTTAAAGGAATCCTCACAGAACAGCGATGAACGCCTCCGCCTCCTCCTAAATCACAACACGCTCTCGGCTTTAAGCATACTGAAAAATGCGTTCCTCGTAATTAGGCATTCACGTCTCCGAGAAAGCGTAGAAGAGACATGCCATCATTCACCGGAGCTAGCAGCCCTCCTCAGAATATTGGACAGGGACGCCTACCCGCTACTCGAAAAATATACTCCCGTTTCAAGCAAAGCTAAGCTCTACTGCATTGGCCCAGAGTCATACCATAAGCCGTCCATTGAACGCTTTAGAACTAGGATAGCCACACGTTACACTCCCCCCAAAGAAGTTACAGCCGTCCTCCTATTACCATGTTCAGCTAAAAAACCATATTCAAGTTCCCCTTCACATAAACTCTTCAGAAAAACCATCATCGAAGCAGGAGTAAAAGGGTTATGCGAAGGAATAATATCCTCCCCCCTCGGCTTGGTTCCCCGAGAGCTTGAAGAAGTATATCCCGCAGCACATTACGACGTTCCCGTCACAGGAGACTGGGATCAGGAAGAAGTAAGGATTGCCGCCGAGTGCATCGCAAAATACCTAGATAAGTTTCCAAGAAACTGCCCCATAATAGCGCATCTCGACGGAGGATACCTTCAAGCATGCAGAAAAGCAAGCGAAATATCGGGAAGAGAAATAATTTACACTGAAGTGGAAGGAAGCCTTACAAGCCCCTCATCCTTGTCCTCTTTACGATCTACTTTGTCCCGCATCTCACATCAAAAGTGCCAGGAAATAGATCGCTTAAAGGAAGCTTTCAGGAAGACAGCCGACTACCAGTTCGGCCCCGGGGCAGGAGAAAAATTAGCTCCTGATTCCACTACGGTAAAAGTCAAAGCGAGGAAGGAAAAACTCCTTTACGACGGAGAAGTATTGCTCGCTCAAATATCTCCTCTAACTGGTTTCGTGGTGCCGTCGCTAGAGGGAGGTGACCGAATAGCGCGCCTCAGTCACTGGGTAATTTTCAAAGGCGACTCAATTAATGGATCCTCCCTAATGGTGCCGGGAATAGAGGACGCCGACCCCCAAATAAGACCTGGCGACGTCGTCTTCATCCTAGACTCCTCCAAACAGTTAATAGGAATAGGTGAGGCCGTCCTAAACGGAGAGGAAATGGTTAAACTCAGACGCGGTGTGGCAGTAAAATTGAAGCACACTAGACGGCGGGACGAGCCATGAGCACCAGCCTGAACCACTTAATCTCAAGCTACTCCCTCAAACTAAGGGAGGAACACCTTAAATCGAGGAAGCCTCCTGAACACGTACCCTCCAAATTCTGGGTCGAACCAGACCGCGTCCTCGGAAAAGAAGGACACGCCCTCGTAGTCATCTTGCCCACAGCAGGATGCCGTTGGGCTCTCACCTCTGGCGGCTGCTCGATGTGCGGATACATCTACGATGGATCTGCATCAACTCCATCTCCTTCCATCATCCTCGACCATTTAAAACAAGCCTGCGAAAAACTTGCGGCAGTCCCGCCGCCAATAAGCGTGAAAATATTTACGTCAGGAAGCTTCTTCGACGAAAGGGAAATCCCCAAACAAGTAAGAGACGAAATACTCTACTTCTTGTCACGTGAAACCAGAGTGGAGGAAGTGATAGTTGAGTCCCGACCCGAATTCATAACCGAAGACGTCGTAAGCGACTCAATCAACGCCCTCAAGGGGAAGCAGCTGACAGTCGCTATAGGACTAGAATCAACAAGCGACAAGGTTAGATCAATCATAAACAAAGGCTTCTCCATAAACGAATTCAAAGCCAGCTTAGAAATACTAACACGCCTCGAAGTAGGAATCAAAGTGTACCTTCTAGTCAAGCCCCCACTCCTAAGAGAAGCCGAAGCAATAATTGACGTAGAAAGATCCATCAAACACCTCTCAAAAATGAACGTAGACGTCATATCCCTAAACCCGTGCACCGTTCACAAAGGCACCCTCACAGAACTCCTATGGAAAAAAGGAGACTACAGGCCACCTTGGCTATGGAGCCTAGTAAAAATAATCCTAGACACACGTGAGGAAGCCAACGCCACATTAACCTGCACCCCCACAGCCTCAGGACTACCCAGAGGACCACACAATTGCGGACTATGCGACAAGAAAATAGATGCTGCTCTGAAAAAATTCTCCATAACTCAAAACATGAAGCAACTACAACACCTCAACTGTAAATGCAAGCACGAATGGAAACTCTACTGCCACGAAGAACTTATATCCCCCTAAACCTTCACTCAATAAAAAGATATTTAATCCCACCTTCTCAAAGAAAAATCTGCCAGCTAATGGAGGCTAATAAAATGCCCATATTAGAATTCCAGGGCAAACACCCAAAAATACACAAAAACGCATTCGTCAGCCCCCAAGCAACAATAATAGGCGACGTCGAAATAGGTGAATATACAAGCATATGGCCTGGTTGCGTCATAAGAGGAGACTTCGGAAAAGTTCAAATCGGAAGCTACACCAGCATACAAGATGGAACAATAATCCACGCCCGCTCAGAAGCAGCTCCAGTCATAATAGGAAACTTCACAACAATAGGAAGTAACGTAGTCATGCACGGTTGCTACTGTGGTGACACAGTAGTCGTCGGCGACGGAGCAATAATATTCGAAGGCGCAACAATAGGCGAAGGCGCATTAGTTGCTCCAGGATCAATAGTAGCCCAAAACACCGTAATCCCCCCAAGAACGAGCGTAGCCGGAGCCCCCGCAGCCCAGGTCAGAGTTCTTTCAAGAGAAGACACAACAAGATTCAAAGAAAACGCCGAACTAATTGCCCGAGTATTCGCCAAACTCAAAAAATGGATGGCCTAAACAACCACATAACGCACAAACAAACCTCTATCATACTTTTACGCCCCCACAAAAATTAAAAACTAGAAACACAAATCCTCAACATAGAGCCGCCGTAGCTCAGCTGGCAGAGCAGCGGACATCCCCACGCACCGCAATTGTAAATCTCCAAGCCCCCCGCAGGCAGAGCAATCTCCGCTGGTCGAGGGTTCAAATGGTGCAGCCGCCTCCTAAAGTAACCGCCTTTGGCTGCCCGTCGGAACTCCCTCCGGCGGCTCTATCCTTTGTTGTGTTGCTGTTTGTTTTCCTTTGTTTCTTGGGTTTTAGACGTATTTTTTAGAGAGTCGTACATTTTTCTCCTATCCTTCATTTTCTATCCTCTCGAGTTCGCCCTCAAATTAACTGAAAGACTTCTATTGGTGACTATTGCAAGTTGCTATCTTAGTTGTTAAGTATAAGTTGGACAACTTAATTTTGCACCTTTAGGAATAGAACAGAAAAATACTTTTCGAGAAGTAGGAGTGGTAATTCTTCATTTTAAATAAGATGAATCGCCGCTGTAATGTCTCAATAAACTGGAAAGGACGGTTAGAAAGCTGGCTGAGCATCACACTACTTACGGAGTACGCTTTTAATATTGAACATCTGTCGCCAAAAACCGTTAGCCTGTCAGCGTGCATGGGTCTGTCACCAATCAGCTAATAAATTCTCCCCCTTCATGCAGAAGCTTCTGCATCCTAACTGCGACCTAAGCTCCACACATATGACCTCACTCTACAATTAAGAACCATAACGACCTCATAAACTAGGCCAGAAAATAATAAAAATTACGGTGGAGAACCACACATCTTCTGAGCTTGCTTTCTCAGAATAGCACTGCTGTTACGATAAGTGTCAAGGAAAAAAGGCCAAAAAACCGACTTGTCAACCAAAACAAGCTCACGAAAAATTTTAATACCCATTCTCATGTTGAGAATATAATGGCTGGGGTCTCCTAGACTTGTAGGCTTAGCTACATGTCGCACTAGAATGGATTGCTCTCGCCCAAAAGTGGAGCCGGACTCATAGTCTTCCTTCTATGAAAGGGGTCAGATAATAAAGAAAGATGGGGCATCCGGCTACGAGGGTTCAAGTGCTTGGTCACGGCCGACACGGGCGTGACCGCTGGCTGGAACTCCCTCCCCCAGCACCATTTTCTATCTTCTACCGGTTTTAGAGGGAACAGAAAGTTGATCTCTAACTTCTTTAGATAGTGAACCGTGATGAACACGAACTTCGAAGTCCTTGTTAAAAGGTATCATGCCTAATCCGAGGGATTCAGCAGTCTCTCTAGTGTTTACGAATACTATGCTTGCATTGAGAAGAGATTGGAACCGCCGGATGATCGATGTACAGTTACAGGTGGACTTGTGGAGTTGTTGTTTTCCAGTTTTGACTTGGCGAGCATTATGGTTGACAGGAAAGTTTAGGATTTACCTGTTGCGGTGCATGTAAATGCTCCTCAGCGCCTCAGGGAGTATTTCCGGTCGTGGTATTTACCTAGTTTTCCGTTAGGTGTATTTTGCTTTTTAGTGACGATGTTTTATTATGTGAGTTCTGATGGTTGGAGTCTGTGACTTGGCATTGTTTTTAAATAAGTTCTGTTGCAATAATGGCTGTGCTGGAAGGGAGATCGTTAATTATATGATTGGTTTTGGGAGTAGATTGCTTAGAACTTAAATTTGAAAAATATTGGATAAGGTGAGAGCGCCTCTTCAGAAAGCTCTTAAAGATTAGTTTGAAATTTTTGTGGGAAACTTCGAATTTTGAAGCTCAGCTCTTATGAGTATGCTGTTTACATCAAGTACTCTTTATGAGTGCTCTTATCATTTTCGTGAATGTTTTGCTTGTGGTACGGGTTTGGAGGCGCCGATATATAAGGATCAAGTTTTGCGGATATATTTTCAAATGAGCTCCATAGGAGAGAGTATAAGGTTCCATCCTTGAGGAGGAAAGGTGAGGGGCTGGTGAGCTGTATATGTAATTTAGATGATGTTGATTTTTTCTATGCGGGTTCGTAGCGGCCTTCTGGTTTAAAAAGACGTGGGGCATGCGTCAAAAGTTAATACAAACGTTATGTTATTGGAGGCTCATCGGGCTGATGAAGACTGTTTCAAGGAGTGGATAGGATCTTCGAAGAATTTTAGAGCCCAAACATGAACCTAAGTTCCATAAAGTGGGCGGGATTGAAGCTGGAAGGGACTTGTAAGGAAAAACACTTCCTTCATTATTAACTGGAGTGTTTCTTTTTGAGATGAAAGTTGGCTTTGTCGTGCCGCTATCAGTTTAAATATTTTTTGAGTTGCTACTTCCACATCTAACTTATGAGCGTGAGAAATTTATTGAGAAAGTTGAGTCCAAAAGAAACAGTTCTCCACATAACACTTGGGGGTCTGTGGCTCTTCGTGGCTCTAGTTAGAGAGAGGTTATCGATGCTTTTGAGTGAAAGTTGCGTCAAGAGTACGACAGGGGCTGCAACTCTAGTGATGAGAGGCGCCTTAACTTGACAACACTGGTTTTTTTATAAGGGTTAATGCTTATATTTACTGTTTTATTTCATTTTTGTAAGAGAATGCTTTGGAGGTGGCGTTTTGTATGTCTGAGGAGCGTGCTGATTATTGTTGGTTGAATGGGCAGTTCGTCAGATGGGATGATGCCGTGGTTCATATTAAGACTCATGCTTTGCATTATGGTAGTGGTGTTTTTGAGGGGATTAGGGGGTATGGGACTGAAGATGGTAATGTTTTGATTTTTAGGTTGCGTGAGCACATCGATCGGTTGTTTTACTCGGCTAGGGTTTACAGGATGGAGGTGCCCTATAGTAGGGATGAGATCTGTAATGTTATTGTGGAGCTTGTTAGACGAAATAATTTTCATGAGACTGTTTATATTCGACCCATTGTGTTTAGAGGTTATGGTCCTTTGGGTTTGAATCCTGTTAGGGTTCCAGTCGAGGCTGCAGTTTATGTTGTTCCGTTTGGACGTTATTTGGGTCCTGAGGCGCTTGAGAAGGGTGTTCGTTGCATGTTTTCTTCTTGGGAGAGAATTTCTCCTAGGGCTTTGCCTCCCGAGGTTAAGGCGTGCGGGCAGTACATTAACAGTATTCTGGCTAAGCTTGAGGCGGTTGAGCATGGCTTTGATGAAGCGCTGTTCTTAGATCATCGAGGATTTGTAGCTGAGGGGTCCGGTGAGAATCTCTTCGCGGTTAAGAATGGAGAGCTTATTACTCCGCCTCTTTATGCGTCTATTCTTAGGGGGATCACACGTGACACCGTGATTACGCTTGCTAGGGAAGAGCTTGGGATAAACGTGGTTGAGAGGGATATTACTCGTGCTGAGCTTTATGGTATGGATGAAGTTTTCATTACGGGTACGGCGGGCGAGCTCACGCCGGTCGTCGAGATCGACAGGATAACTATAGGTAACGGGAAGCCTGGGCCTATCACAAGGAAGCTTCAGAAGGCTTTTTCAGAGGTCACGTTGGGTAAGAATCCGAAATATGAGCACTGGGTTACTCCTGTATATTAGTTTTTGTTCTTCTTCTTTCTTTTAATGTTTTGTAGATTTCTTCTAGTTCTATTTTTTCTTCTGCTAAGAGTATGAGAGTGTGAAATAGTAAGTCAGCGGCTTCGTTTATTACTTCTTCTTTGGCGTGGTCTTTTGTTGCTAGGATGAGTTCTAGGGCTTCTTCTCCGACTTTTCGTGTTACGGCGTTAGTTCCCTGCTTTACTAGGCTTGAAACGTAAGAGTCATTTTTGGGGTTTTCTATGCGGTTCTTTATTACGCCAAAGACTTCGTCTAGTATTTTTGCTTTCCCGTAGACTTCGTCGGGGTTAAATATTCGGTTGAATTGCGCGTCGCTTATTATTTTGTTGTGGAAGCAAGTATAGTATCCTTCATGGCAGCATGCTTCCACTTGCTCTACTTTAAAGAGGAGTGTGTCGCCGTCGCAGTCGTAATAAGCTTCATGGACCATCTGGTAGTGTCCTGACTCCTCTCCCTTCATCCATAATTTCCCTCTACTCCTGCTGTAGTAGTGCATGAAGCCTGTTGTAAGTGTTTTTTCCAATGCTTCCTTGTTCATGTAGCCTAGCATTAGAACTTCCTTTGTTTTGATGTCTTGGACAACTGCGGGTATTAATCCTCCTCCCTTCTCAAAGTTAAGCTTCCCTAGGACTTCCTTTGGCTCCATTTTTACAACCTCACAGGGACTCCTTTTTCATGCAAGTATTTTTTCACGTCATTTATTGAATAGATGCCGTAGTGGAATATTGACGCTGCTAGTGCTGCATCCGCCTCTCCATCGGTTAAAACATGGTATATATGTTCCGGATTGCCTGCCCCTCCGCTAGCGATGACCGGGATTCTGGTTTTTTTGCATACCTCTCTAGTGAGGAGAATATCGTACCCCTTTTTTGTTCCATCATAGTCAATGCTTGTGAGCAGTATTTCTCCTGCTCCCAGTTCTTCGACAATGCGTGCCCACTTTATGGCGTCAATTCCCGTCGGCGTCCGCCCACCGTAGATGTAGACCTCCCACCAAAATTTTCCTTCAGGGGTTTCTACAACTATTTTATCGCCATTATCCTCACACCCTTCGTTCGCCCTCACTCTTTTTGCGTCTATTGCACAAACTATGCACTGGCTACCGAATTTTTCGGCGGCTTCCCTTATTGTTTCAGGATTTTTGACTGCCGCCGTGTTTATCGCAACCTTGTCTGCTCCAGCACATAGCACCTCTCTTATGTCATCTAAGTTTCTTATCCCGCCTCCAACCGTGAAGGGTATGAAGACCCTATCGGCGGTTCTTTCAACGACGTCTATCAGTATTCGTCTCTTGTCGCTCGACGCCGTTATGTCTAGGAACACGAGTTCATCGGCGTTTTGTTCATCGTAAAACTGAGCTAGCTCGGGCGGGTCTCCTGCGTCCTTCAGGTTCTTGAATTGAATTCCTTTAACCACTCTTCCATCCTTCACGTCAAGGCAAGGTATGATCCTTTTCGTCAGCATTCCCCCGCCACCTTCTTCGCTTCCTTGAGGGAAAAGAACCTCATGTAGAGCGCTTTCCCTATAACGACGCCCTTAGCTCCCGTCTTTCTGAGAGCTGCGACGTCATCTATGCTTCTGATTCCTCCAGAAGCCACGATGTTCACTCTAACTCGTTTTACCAGCTTAGATATTGTTTCAGTATCTGCCCCCATAAGTGTCCCGTCTCGTGTAATGTTAGTGGCTAAAATCCAATTTACTCCAATGTCCCTCATTTCTTGTGCAGCGTCGTACAGGCTTTTTCTGGCCTCCTTCCTCCACCCTTCAATCATAACCTCTCCCTTTTTATAGTCGAGAGCCACCATGACGTGTTCTTTCCCTATTTCATCAATTATCTTTTCCACGGAGGCAGGATCTCTAACTGCAAGTGAACCCAGTATAACTCGCTCAGCCCCCATTAGGTATACCCTTATTGCGGTGTCGGCGCTCCTTAACCCCCCTCCAACTTCCACGTCGATTGATACGCTTTTAACTATCCTCTCTACGTGCCTCAGGTTTTCCCCCCTCCTCAGAGCTCCGTCTAGGTCTACAACATGGAGGGCGTCCGCCCCCTCCTTTTCCCAGTAGAGAGCTGCTTGGAGTGGATCGTCGAAGAAGATTTCCTCGCTACCAAGTTTTCCCTCAGTTAACCTAACACATTTTCCTCCAAGTATGTCTACTGAAGGCATCACGAGCATTATACCGCCTCCTTGACTATTGCTACGAAGTTTCTCAGAACTTTTAATCCTGCCTCTCCCGACTTTTCAGGGTGAAACTGCGTGGCAAAAATGTTTCCGTTACATATAACTGAGGGGAACTCCACGCCATAGTTTGTCGTGGCAACTATGACTTCCTCGTTAGTTGGGATAGCATAGTACGAATGAACAAAGTACATGTAAGCACCATTGTTTATCCCCTCAAGTAGGGGATTTTCCCTCCTAATTTTTATTGTGTTCCATCCGATGTGGGGGACCTTAACGTGGCTTGGAAGCCTAGCAACGTGCCCCTTAATTAAGGCGAGCCCCTCGTAGTTTCCCCCCTCGGCACTTTCCTCAAATAGAACTTGAAGTCCAAGGCAGATACCTAACATGAGCTTTCCATTTTTCACCTCTTGAAGGAGCGCCTCCTTTAGGGGTTGCATTTTCTCCATGGCGTCCTTAAACGCCCCAACTCCTGGGAGAACTACTGCTTCAGCGCTCCGAACATCTTCTATTCTTGTTGTCAACTTAACTGTAGCGCCAGCTTTTTCAAGCCCTCTAGTTATGCTTCTCAGGTTTCCAACACCGTAATCCACTACGCATATCATTTTCTCTTAGAGTCCTCCCTTAACGCTTGGTATCTCCCTTCCTCTCCGAGGGTCTACTTCTACCGCTTTCCTTAGCGCTATGGCTAGAGCTTTAAAAGCTGCTTCAACCTTGTGGTGGTCGTTTTCGCCATAAACAGCGTTAACGTGGAGGTTTATCCTTGCTGCATTAGCGAACGACACGAAAAAGTGAATTATATCCTGCTTATTAACCCCCTCAACGTCTCCTTCAAGCTTCAAATCCACCTTTGCGTGTGGTCTCCCTCCGCAGTCTAGGGACACGCTGACCAGTGCGTCATCCATGGGCACTAAGCTATTCCCAAACCTGAATACGCCCTCCTTGTTTCCTAAAGCCTTTAGAATGGCTTCCCCCAAAGTTAGCCCCACATCCTCGATCAAGTGGTGCTCTAAATCCCCCTCTGCACTTACTGAGATGTCGATTAGAGAGTGTTTTGAAAGAGTTTTCAGCATATGATCTAGAAATCGTATTCCCGTGTTTGCTTCTCCCTTCCCTTCCCCATCTAAGTTGACTTTAACTTTCACGTTCGTTTCCGTCGTCTTCCTATTAACCGACGCCTCCCTCATCTTCTTACCTCTCTTATTATTTTTGGTAATTCGTCTGGAGTGGGAATTATCACGTCGCACCCGAGCTCTAAGAATTTAGCAAGCACTTCTTCTTTATTTTCAGCGGAGCAGAGGACTCCGACGCTTACAACGGTGCATCCTACTTCGGCTTCAGTGTTCAAGCATGCTAACACGTCAGCGACAGTGTCTCCGACGTACGCGAAACAGTCAACTTTCATTTTTGAGGCTGTGGTGACGAGCGGATACGTGTTAGGCTTATCGAGCTTCACATGTATTCCCTCCCTCATCAACTCTCTCTCCTTTCCCTCAATTTCTTCTAGGAAAGTTGAAGCGTCCAAATTGAAGTACTCCTTCAGATGATATTTTTCGAGTAGAGGTGTGGTCTGTTTTCGCATTCTGCCTGAAGCAATGCCGATCGGCGGAAACCCGATCTCGATGATCTCTTTGAGGGTTGCACGTTTAACTATTGGTCTTTCTTCTTCTATGAGTCCCTTTCCATGATGGAATACTGCTGGCACTCCATAGATTTCTTCGAACAGCTTGCTTCCACAATATGTTTCCTCAAAAAACCTCTTAATTATGTTTTCACCGTAAAGTTCTCCTCTAAAGGGGGAGAGGTGCTCCAGAATGCTTCTTGCCTCCTCAACACTTACTTTCCATGCCTCAGCCAACTTTCCCAAGGCCCTTTCCTTTGCGGCCTCCAGCCCTCCCGCTCCAACATCATTAACATACTTTTCTAGGTCTTCTCCTTCATTCTTCTTTACGGTTTTCCCCAAAAAACTGCCTAGCTCCCTGAAGAAGCTGTATGTCGTCATTACATCGCCTTTATATTTATCCCTTACTTCGATTTTTTTCGCATTGGCAAGCAGATTGGTGAGGTGGTGGAGCGTTATGGCGTATGTTAGTTCCCAGTCATTATTGAACGCTCCAGTATTCTTAAACATCTGGATGTGGCAGAAGTTAATTTTGGGAGTTTCAACGCTCATAACCGTACCGAAAAACCATTTAACCGTCCTTATGATGGTCTCCCTAAATGACTTTGAGACGTCGAAGATCACGCCGTCACAATCAAATATTAACCCCTCTATTTCTCCTATTTTACTTTCTCTATCTTTTCGTATCCAAGCGTGACGCCTGTCCGCTTTGATTTTTCTGTAACTTTTCTTCATGGTCTCCCTCTTGTTTAGCTACCTAGTGCCTCCTTTAACGCTGAAGTCAGCCTTTCAGTCATGTAGCTGGGACAGACCGTTATTCTAAGACAGTTGTCCAATAAGGGAAGATTACTTCTGTCCCTTACCAGTATCCCCTTCATCATAAGGCTTCTCTGCACGTCCTCCGCTCTTACTCCCCTCTTCAAGACCCTAACCAGGATAAAATTTGCCTTCGAAGGGTAGACCTTTAACCCCTCTATTTCTAAGAGCTTTTCTAGAAGTACCTCCCGTTGCCTTTTGATTTCATTTATTTTTTCAGCCAGGTAACCCCAATTTTCCAATAGTGTAAGAGCTGTGTACTGAGCTATGTTGCTTACGTTGTATGGCTGTAGCCCCCTCCTCATGATGTCTACTATCTCTTGGTTTGATAGAGCGACGCCGAATCTTAGTCCTGCTATACCAAACCCTTTAGAGAAGGTACGCAGCACTATGAGGTTGTCGTAATCATGTATTAACTTGCTGAGGGAGTAATCCGCAAATTCTACATATGCCTCGTCTAGAACCACGATGCAATCCACGTTTCCAATTATTTCCTCAATAACATCTCTTCCATGCTGATTTCCTGTAGGGTTATTGGGAGAGCATATGTAAAGCACTTTAGTTGTCTCATCCATCTCTCTTAGGAGTCTTGCCACGTCGACCGAAAAATCCTCTCTTAATAGAACGCTTTTACATCTTCCTCCGTGAAGCATAGCTGAAATTCCATATACCTGAAAAGTCGGGTCAAGCGTTACTATTTGGTCACCGCTCTCTATAAAGCATCTAGAAATACCGTCTATTAGTTCGTCTGCACCGCTCCCTATGAGGACTTCCTCTTCGTTCACTCCGTAATGTTGCGCTAGTGCCCTACGAACCACCACGTCTTGTGGGTCAGGGTACATGCGTGGATCGACCTTCTCCAAAGCCTCTCTTATCCTTTCCTTTATCCACTCCTTTTCTATGAACAAGTTTTCATTAGCATGCAGTGGGAGTATGTCCTCCTCCCTTAATCCCAGCCTTTGGGCAAGTTCCCGTCGGGAAACCTCTCCACGGTACGGTTTTATTTTCGTCAGTCCTTTTTTAGCCCTCATCTTCTTCAAGCCTCAGTCTGACTGCTTGAGCGTGAGCATACATTCCCTCAGCTTCAGCCAAAATTATAACACTTTCCGAGAGAGCTTTGAATCCCCTCCTGTCACACTCGACTACGCTTATCCTCTTGATGAAATTCTCCACCGAGAGCCCCGAAAAGTTTTTGGCATATCCCCCTGTCGGAAGAACATGGTTTGACCCGGCGGCGTAATCGCCTAAAGCGACAGGTGTGTAGCCACCGATGAAGACCGCGCCAGCATTCACTATTTTATCTAGGACTTCATAGGGTTCTTTCACGTGAAGTTCAAGGTGCTCTGGAGCATACCTATTTATGAATTCTATTGCTTCATCTAGGTTTTCCGCCAAAATACACCATCCCCTGTCAAGCGCATTGACCGCAACGCTTCTAGTCTTAACCCTCATTGCCAACTCATAAGCAATTTTCTCAATTTCTTCTGCAACCTTCTTGGATGTGGTAACTAATATGACCGATGCCGCCGGGTCGTGTTCTGCCTGCGACACTATGTCGGCTGCAACGAAGCGAGGGTTGCAAGTTTCATCGGCTAAAACCAAAACCTCACTTGGACCTGCCGGTAAGTCCACTCTGACATCGGCGCTCACCAACAACTTAGCAGCCGTAACATATATGTTTCCCGGGCCAACTACGACGTCAGCCTTCGGCACGGTCTCTGTTCCATAAGCCATTGCAGCTATAGCCTGCGCTCCGCCAACCTTAAATATGTCAGTAACTCCCGCTTCATTACAGGCTACAAGTACCTCTGGCCGGATGCCCCCATCACGGTTAGGCGGCGTGCACACCACAGTCCTTTTAACGCCCGCCACCTTCGCTGGGATAGCGGCCATTAAGACAGTGGAGGGATAAGCTGCTCGCCCCCCCGGAACGTAAATGCCAGCACACTCTACAGGTCTAATAATCTGCTTTAGTTTCACTCCAGATATTTTCTCGAGAGTGAATGTTGTTATCTGCTTCTCATGAAAGCTTCTTATGTTTTCAGCTGCAAACCTTATTGCTTCCACCACTTTTTTGGGAGTTTTACTGTAAGCTTCCACCACTTCATTCCTCGAAACCCTCATTTCAGAGGGGGTAACGGAGACTCCATCGTACTTCTCAGTGTACCTCACCAAAGCCTCATCCCCCTTCCCCCGGACCTCCTCAATTATCGTCTTTACAGTCTTCATGGCTTCCCTAACTTCAGACCGTCTTTCAAGGATCCCCCGCATCTCTACCTCGCTAATCCCCTTAAGACTCTTAACCTTCATGTGTTTCACCAACCCGAATAAAGCGGACAATAAATGCAAACGATCACCATGTTAAGTACCCGTTTGACGGATAAAACGTTTCGTTAATCATCCCGCCAGCATTATTTTTAACACTTTCTCGCTTCTCCTTGACAGCGACAAAGCTCCTCCTGAAAACGTCTTATACCCTCACCTTTAATTATGATCCATGTTTTAGGGGAAGCACTGGAAATGAGGGACGCTCAAGCGTATTTATTCTAAAACGAGTTTTCCTTGTTTTCGAGCGGAGGGCTCGGAATGACTCTACACCGCCTCCACCAACCCATCCTACTCGGAGACATTAAGAGGATAGTAGCCCACGTGCCACCTGAGATATTACGTTTTAGGGCAGAACTCCTCCGCACGTTATCCTCCGAAATGAGCTTCGTACTCGATGGTGGCGGATTCTTTTGCAGAGCTTTGATTGGAAACCATGACTCTGGAAAAACCATGATCTCCAAGCTTCTTTTAGACGCAGGTAGCAGGCAAGCTTGTAAATTCTACGTTAACTCAAAAATGGAAAGCAGTGCTTACAATGTGATGATACAACTTCTACGCGTTCTAGTACCTTCCATACCATGCAGAGGCCTCTCACTCACAGAGCTTGTTGAAATATTCCTAAAGGAACTTAATGGGCAGAGCGCCTTAATAACACTGGACGACGTCGACTCTTGGCTACCCACCAAGAATGGCTTAAAGTTACTTGTAAAACTCTCAGAATCCGAAAGCCAGCTAAAAGAAGGCCAAGGCATATACCTGCTTCTAACAATGGAGACAGAAGAAGCTCTAAACGGACTACGCCAAATTAATCCCTTAAAGTACGCTGTCACAAAACTTGAAGGATACTCACACATGCAACTTTTCTCGATGCTAAAAAACATAACCGAAAAAGCGTTCTACAAAGGCTATGTCAGCGAGTCGTCCTTAAAGATAATCTCAAAAGTGGCTGCCTTAAATGGCCTAAAACAAGCGTTACTTGTACTGCTCGAGGCAACCCGCTATGCGGAGGCGGAACCCTCCACCCGCATACTCCCAAGACACGTTAAAAAAGCACTCGAAGACAGTGGTCTACCCCTTCCTATAGATTCAAGGAAAAGTAGGCGCAAGCTAGTCCTCAAAACGCTTACATCCCTCCTAGAAACTAAATATGAAGTCTCATTAAAAGATCTTTTTAAAGCATGTAACGAAGCACTAAAACCAAGCCTCAGCATAAGCTACGCCCAGCTCTGGCGCTACATAAATGAGCTAGGCGCGAGGGGCGCCATCACGCTGAAGACCATAAGCAAAACAAAGGGTGGAAAAACTATGATAATAAACGTAACAAACCAAGAAAAGATAAGAGGTGCCTTCCTTGAGTGAAACATGTACACTTGAAGACGTATTCTCATCAAGGGGCAGAGTGAGGATAGTACGCGTCCTCGTCAAGGCAGAAGAATTAAACATCTCCGAAATAGCCCGAAGAGCAAATTTAAATTACAGGGCTACAAGCAACCACCTCAGAGCCCTAGGAAACGCCGGCTTAATACAGGAAAAAAGGTTTGGCAGAGTAAGAATCTTCAGATTCAAATCTGAGAACATGAAAGCTCTCGCCCTCAAACGACTCGTAGAAGCATGGGAAACATAACAAACACGCTTCAAGCCAAAAAAGGCGACCGCAAATGCTAAAAGAAGAAATAAGCGAAGCAAGAAACATCGCCACAATTCTTTCAGGCATAAGTTTGGGGCTTAAATCCGGACTAAGCCCTGAACTATCCATCGAAAAAGCAATAACAAACTATGATGGGCCTCTAAAACCCGTCATGTCAGAAATCAGAAAAAAGCTCGTCATTAATTCGCTTCCACCAACTGAAGCGCTAAAACAGCTTTCAGATAAGATCAGAAACCCAAGACTCCGTATTATCCTCCAAATAGTATCATCCATGATCAAAAAGAACGCATCAAAGACAGGTGAAATACTGGAAGAAATACTTTCCGAGCTCATGGAAGACTTAAAAATAACGGAAGAACGCGAACGCCAAATAAAGGCACAAGAAATAAAATTAAAAATAATAATATTCACCACTTCATGCGCCCAAGGAACATTATCCGCCCTCATCCCACAACTAAAACTCACAATAACAGGCTTTATCGGAAACCTCCTCGGAACCATAACGGAGCAAAGCTGGGCAATTCCCATAGTCCTAGCAGCATCCATAACGCTAACCACACATATCATCACGCGCGTAACAAGTCTTAACCGAACCACCACGCCATTAATAACCTTAACTCTCTTCTTAGCATCATTTTACACAGCATCCGTCTTCGCCAAAACACTATCCATACAAACCGCCCTAAACCTGCTAAGCTGGCTCCAGCCGCTCACTTAACAAAACCCGGAAAATCAACAGGAAAATCAGAAACCACCGCGCATAAACCGCAACATTTCGCTTAGAAGCTCCTTTTGGACCCGCACGCTCGGACGGTTGGGAGTCGCGGGCTGAACGTCTCGGTCAGAAGACCTTGACGCTTACACCCCGACCCCATCAACCCCGTCTTCTACGGGAGTCCTCGTCCCCAGCAGCCGTTGCAGTCGCCTGCCCCGGCCCCCATGAGGAGATAGCTAGGGAATGGCTGCCTATTTTCGGGTTCCGCTTCGGGCTTAGATGCTTTCAGCCCTTATCGGTTGCGGCGTGGCTGCCCGGCGATGCCCTACCGGACAACCGGTAGACTAGAGGCCGCGGCGCCCCGTTCCTCTCGTACCGAGGGCCCCCTACCCTCAGGCAGCCAACACCCCCAACAGGTAGAATCCGACCTGTCTCACGACGGTCTAAACCCAGCTCACGTTCCCTTTTAATGGGAGAACAGCCCCACCCTTGGCCGCTACTGCACGGCCAGGATAGGAAGAGCCGACATCGAGGTAGCAAGCCACGGGGTCTATGTGGGCTATCGCCCGTGACAACTCTGTTACCCCTGGGGTAACTTTTCTGTCACCTCCGGCCCCCATCAATGGGGACACGAAGGATCGCTAGGCCCGGCTTTCGCCCCTGGATCCCTTATTTTCAAGGATCCAGTCAGGCCGGCTTTTGGCCTTGCCCTCTACGGCGGAGTTCTGACCCGCCTGAGCCGACCTTAGGGCGCCCTTGATATCTTTTCAAGGGCGTGCCGCCCCAGCCAAACTGCCCACCTGCACTTGTCCCGAAGGACAAACCCTCGGTTAGAGGCACAGTCAAGAATGGGCGGTGTTCCAACGGCGCCTCCCCCAGCCCCCAGAGAGGCTGGGATCGACGGCTCCCGCCTACGCTCTGCATTCCTAACCATGCCTCAGGTACAGGCTGCAGTAAAGCTCCACAGGGTCTTCTCTCCCCGTTGGGGGTCCCTGGACCGTTCTCCAGGAGGTGGGTTCACCGGGCCCCAGGCAGGGACAGTGGGGGCCTCGTTAATCCATTCATGCACGCCGGTACTTATCCGGCAAGGCATTTGGCTACCTTAAGAGAGTCAGAGTTACTCCCGGCGTTTAGCGGCGCTTCGGCCGGTTGAACCCGGCTTTCACGGACCGCCACTGGCCAGGACTCACCTCCCGTACACACCCTTTCGGGCTGGCGGGAAGCTATGTTTTTATTAAACAGTCAGGCCCCCCTTGCCACTGCGACCTAGAGTCCCCAGCTAAGCTGGGAACCCCAGGCACCCCTTCTCCCGAAGTTACGGGGCTAATTTGCCGATTTCCCTTGCCTGAGTTGGACCCGACACACCTTAGGCTTCTCACCTAGGGGCACCTGTGTCGGTTCTTGGTACGGTCACGGGGGATCCTTCCCCACTCCCTTTTCACGGGCTCCGGAGCTTGGCCGAACCCTCCAAAAAGGAAGGCTATTCGCGCTTTCGCCTAGTTCTCGCCATTACGGCTCTCCCTAGGCTTATACGCTTAAACAGGGCGGTAACCCTGCTCGACCTACCCCGAAGCGTCAGGAGTAAGGCTTGCGTCGCCGCACGTACCCCCGTGGTGCCGGAATATAAACCGGCTTCCCTTTCGGCTACTACGTGTTACGAGTAGCCTTAGGACCGACTAACCCTCGGCTGACGACGCATTGCCGAAGAACCCTTGCCCCTTCGGTGGTCGGGATTCTCACCCGACTACCGCTGTTACTACCGCCGGGATCTGCAACATCGACCGGTCCACCGGACCTCACGGCCCGGCTTCTACCCAGCCGACGCGCCCCCCTACCGGATCACGGCCACTGGCCGTGCCCTGGGGTCTCGGTGGCCAGCTTAGCCCCGTCCATCTTCGGTGCCCGCCACCTCGGTGGGTAAGCTGTTACGCACTTTTTAAAGGATGGCTGCTTCTAAGCCTACCTCCCCACTGTCTTAGATGGCGGACGCCCTTTCGTTAACACTTAGCTGGCACTTAGGGACCTTAACCCCAGTCTGGGTTGTTCCCCTCTCGGTCTAGGAGCTTATCCCCTAGAGCCCGCCTCCGGTGATCTACGGCGCTAGCAGGTTCGGAGTTTGAGAGGGAAGCGAGGCTAAGCGCCCCTTTCTTCCCAATCAGTGCTCTACCCCACCAGCCACCTCCCACCGGGCAAGCCTACGGGCTTCTTCGGGGGGAACCAGCTATCACCAGGCTTGGTGGGTCTTTTGCCCCTAGCCCCAGGTCATAAGAACGAATTGCACGTCAGAACCTCTTCGGGCCTCCACCGGGTTCCCCCGGCTTCACCCTGCCCAGGGCTAGATCGCCTGGTTTCGGGTCTCATGGCTGTGACTCCAGGCCCTTTTCGGACCCCGCCCCTCACCGGCTAAGCCGGCTGCGGGCATGTCGGTTTCCCTGCGCCTTCGGGGGTTTAAAACCCCTTAAGCTCGCCACAGCCATGAACTCCCCGGCCCGTGATTCAGGACGGACTGCATAACCCTGGTCCCCTCCTCTCGTACTACCTCGTCGCCAAGGGTTCCTTCGAGGAGGATCTATCCTTTCGGGCTATGCACGCCTTTAACCGCCTGGTTTCAGGCTCTTTTCACCCCGCTCCCGCGGTGCTTTTCAACTTTCCCTCACGGTACTGGTGCGCTATCGGTCTTGGGACGTATTTAGGGTTGGAAGTTGATGCCTCCCAGCTTCCCACGAGATATCCAACCCGTGGTACTCAGGGAAACCAGCCCTACGCCTTTCAGGTTACGTCTACTGGGCTGTCACCATCTCTGGCGGGCCATTCCAGGCCACTTCGACTTCCCCGAAGAGGCGGCGGCTGGACCCTGCAACTCCACATCCCCGTCGTGTTTCCACGACGGGTTCGGTTTGCCCTACTCCCCTTTCGGTCGCCCCTACTTAGGGAATCCCTATTGGTTTCTTTTCCTCCCCCTACTTAGATGCTTCAATTCGG